>CAZMHC010000069.1:0-15751 GCA_964565955.1 uncultured Occallatibacter sp. | reverse complement strand
AGGACGCGAAGGAATATAGCAACCCGGGTTCCTCCGGCCATTTAGAACTGCTGTCTCTTCTCCGCGTTGCTTGTGCTTATTGTGGAAGCTGTGGAAGAGGCGCCGGTGTGCATCGCCGGGTCGTTGGAAGCGCTTGTCCCTGTGGCGCGGGGACGGCCTTTTCACAAAAGCCATCATCGATCCACAGGGCTTTTGCGAAGGACTGTGAGAGAGGTGGGAAACCGAGGGCAGGATACGCCTGGGACGAACCCAATATCCAATTCTCCAGAATCGCACAGGCCAGTTTTAGAAAAACGGCCTATGATTCAACTCCATTGGGCAGAATCGCTTCGGAGAATTGTCCACATTTCCGTGGAGAACTACGGAGACTTCTATCTTTTACTTCTATACTTTCTCTCTTTTTCTGTTCCCGTAGCGAGAGCGGAACGGCGAGGCTATACAGCCTGGGACGGATTCACCGCAGGCGAAGTCAGCCGGCAAGACGAGTGGTTTCCGGCGTCAACGGCGCGGTAATCCAGAGATGAACCGGGATTTCCACGTGAATGTTTACGATAAGGTGAATACAATCAAAAAGAAGAAGCGAAACGATTTGCGGCTGGCCGCGCGGTGATATAGAGTGTGGGCAGCGCGGAATTCAGGTATTTGCGCAGGCCTAAGGCCGAAGGTAGAGGTGGGTTATGCCGAAAGTGGAAACGGAAGAGGAAAAGCCTGCCGCGCAGGGGGCAGCCATGGAAATTGCCGTAAACCGTCAGGAACTGGTGAAAGAGCTAACCGCGACGCAAAGCGTGGTGGAGCGCAAGACCACCATACCGATATTGTCCAACTTTTTGATCGAGGCCGAGGGGGACCGTCTGAACATCACGGCAACCGACCTTGACCAGGCTATCCGCACCAGCGCGACGGCCAAGGTAAAGAAGCCGGGGGCGTGCACGATTCCCGCGCGGAAGCTGTACGACTACATCAAACTTCTGCCGGACGGGGAGATTTCGATCAAACTGCTGGACAACCACTGGGTCCAGATTCACAGCGGTCGATCGAAGACGAAGATGGTGGGCATGGCGCGGGCAAACTATCCGCAAGTGCCGGAGTTCCCGTCGGTGGCGGTGACCAGCATCTCGACGACGGCGCTGAAGACATTGATTGCGCGGACCGTCTTTGCGATCTCCAACGAGGAATCGCGCTATACGCTGAACGGCGCGCTTTTGGTGATCAAGGCGGAGTCGCTGGCCATGGTCGCGACTGACGGGCACCGGCTTGCATATGTGGAGAAGACCAACGAAACGCTGCATGGAATTAGCGGCGAGAAGCGGGTTCTCATCCCGCGCAAGGCGCTGCAGGAGCTGCAACAATTGCTTTCCGCCAGCGACGCCGACGAGGTGGAGTTTGCCGACGACGAGCATACGCTTTTCTTCCGCGTCGGGCATCGCATCCTGAGCACCCGTAAACTTACCGGTCAGTTTCCTAACTTCGAGGCGGTGATGCCGCGCGACAATACGCGCTTTGCCGTGGTTCGCTCCAATGAGCTTTCGGCGGCCATCCAGCGCGTGGCGCAGTTCGCGGACGAGCGGTCGGGGGCGATTCGGCTGCGGCTGGAAAGCAATGAGCTGAAGATCAGCTCGAGTTCGACGGAGTCCGGTGAGAGCGAGGACACCATCGATACGCCCTACTCCGGCGAGCCGATCGCGGTGGGCTTCAACTCGGTGTATATGCTGGACTTTCTCAAGGCGCTGGGGAATGATGGCGAGGTGCGGCTGGAATTCAAGGACTCGCAGTCGGCCGGACAGATGCGGCCCGAAGATCCGGACGCGGAGTTCAAGTACCGGTATGTGCTGATGCCCATGCGGATCTGAAACGGTCGGTAGATTCTCGCATAACACCGTATCGGCGGAGTCTTCATGCCGTGCATCGATAGGGCAAAGATTGTTGCAGTGGCAGCGGATTGGAGAGATACGCCGTATGGTCATGGCGTACAGCAAAGCCGTGGAACATTCTCGCGCCTGGGACGAGAAAAAGATCAAAACACTGGAAGAACTGGAGCCGACAGGCAAGTGATTTTATCGCAAGCCCCAAGACAGCTATCTATCTGACAAGTGTGCGGGCGATGCAAATTCGACCGTATTCAGGAGCGTTTCTCTCATAGGCATTCTACATCGGGAAAGCGGTAGCATGATCCCAACATTCGTGCTACACTGCCGTTTGTCCATCTTCTTATAGGAATTCGGCTTTTTGCGGCGGGAGTGCGCGTGGGCGTTCTGAGCAGAATCGGAATTGCGCTGGATTCGGAGCTTCTCAAGCGGTTTGACCGCTCGATCGGGCGGCGGGGATACACCAACCGCTCCGAGGCCTTCCGCGACCTGATCCGCGACCGGCTGGTGACGGAACGAACCGCGGCCGCGGATGCGACAGTGGTGGGCACGGTCACACTCATCTATGACCACCACGCCCACGGCATCGCCGAAAAACTGACCGAGGCGCAGCACAGGCGCCATGAATTGGTGGTCTCCACTAGCCATGCGCATCTGGACCACGACTCCTGCCTTGAGGTGCTGATCGTTCACGGCAAATCGGCCCAGGTGGCCCAGTTTGCCGATTTATTGATCGGACTCAAAGGAGTGCAGCACGGACGGCTGGTAATGACTGTTCCCGCCAACTCGACGCAACGCAGCAACGCGCCTGAACGCAAAGCCGCTCACAAACGCTGATACAGCCCCGCCCATCCTCAATCTTTCTCAACCGTATTCCAGAAAGGGAGCAGTCGTGAATCCGCGTAGCACGAACTTCGCATTCGTAGCACTGCTTGTTGATTTTCTGCTTCTTGCCGTCGTCGCGGCGGCGCAAAGCGGCACGGCGCTCGATCCGGCGGGTCGCCCGGCCGCCGCGAGAGATAAGGCGTATTCCACTCAGCTATCGGGCACAGTCGTTGACACCTCCGGCGCGGCGATTGCCGGAGCTACCGTGCAAGTTCAAAGCGCGAACGGCACAGTGCAAAGAACGACACGGTCGGAGACGAACGGCTCCTTCATTGTTTATAGCCTCGCGCCAGGCAATTATCGACTCGTCGTATCGAATCCCGGTTTTGCAACCAAAGAAATCCTGGTCACCATCGGAACTACTGGCGTGCCGGCCCCGCTGCGTATCGCTCTGGCAGTGGGCGCGGTGAGCACTACCATCAACGTGCAGGGGCGCGAGGACGATCTCATCGGAGTTGCCGAATCCGGCTCTCAAGGTACGGTGGGCGCAACGGAGATCCAGGATCGTCCGATTCTTCGTTCGGGAGAGGTTTTGGAGACGGTTCCCGGTCTCATCGTCACCCAACACGCCGGCGGCGGAAAGGCCAACCAATACTTTCTTCGCGGCTTCAATCTCGACCACGGAACGGATATTGCCATTTTCCTCGACGATATGCCGCTGAACCTGCCGTCGCACGCGCACGGCGAGGGTTACTCGGACATGAACACCGTCATCCCGGAGTTTGTCGAGCGGGTGAATTTCGAGAAAGGTCCTTATTATGCCAATGTCGGAAACTTCAGCTCTGCCGCAAACGCTCGCCTGGAATTCTTCAAGACGCTGCCCGCTAACTTCTTCAAATTGGAAGGCGGCACGCATACCTATGGGCGGGCCGTTTTCGGCGCATCGCAAAAGCTCGGTTCGGGCAATTTGCTCTACGGCGGAGAAGAGTATTACTACGACGGCCCATGGGTGCATCCGGATGGTTTTAACAAAATCAACGGATTGCTAACCTACAGCCAGGGCGACGACACCAATGGCGCCAGCATCACGGCCCGCGCTTACCACGGAAAATGGAACTCGAGCGATCAAATCCCCGTTACCGCCCAAGTCAACCCCACACCATCTACGCCATACGGAGTTGGTTACTTCGGCACACTGAACCCGACTGACGGCGGCCACAGCCAGCGTTATAGCTTGCAGGGTGAATGGCATCGCCAAGGCACAAATTCCGAGTCGAGAATCGCGGCCTACGTATTTTATTATGATATGGATTTATTTTCCGATTTCACTTACTACCTGGTGGACCACAACAAAGGCGACCAGTTTGAACAGCAGGACAGGCGCTGGGTAGGTTACCTGGACGCACACCACACGGTCTTCAGCACATGGTTTGGCCGCAAGATGTCCAATACCTTCGGCCTGCAACTCCGCAACGATTGGATCGACAACGGCCTTTACCGGACGGAAAATCGCAGGCGTACGATCAAAACTGATTATTCCGCCACCGGCATCTCTTTCAACGACGCCATCTGCAACACCTACACCTCCACTGTCAGTATCAGTGTGGGTGGCGCTACCCCTGCCATTTTTCCCAGCGCCTGCCCAGCTTTGCCCGCAACCACGGAGCGGGATAACTTTACGGACACGCTAGGCAGTGCGTATGCGGAAAATAGAATACAGTGGGCGAATAAATTCCGCTCGGTCCTGGCCCTTCGCGGCGACGACGAAAAATTTATCGTCACCAGCTTGGCTTACCCGGCCTCGGTTAACGCGGCCAACTCCGGCTCGGCCACTAAGTTCCTGCCCAGCCCAAAAGCAAGTTTGATCTTCGGCCCGTGGGCCAATACTGAGTTCTATCTACAGGGCGGATTCGGTTTCCACTCGAACGATGGGCGAGGCGCAACGCAAACGGTGCAACCGGTTTCGCCGGACAATCCTTACCCCAATACGCCCGTCGCGAAAATTCCCCCCCTGGTCCAAACCAAAGGCGGAGAAATCGGCGTGCGCA
This sequence comes from uncultured Occallatibacter sp., assembly GCA_964565955.1. Lineage (GTDB taxonomy): Bacteria > Acidobacteriota > Terriglobia > Terriglobales > Acidobacteriaceae > Telmatobacter. The sequence goes on along the minus strand of CAZMHC010000069.1, from coordinate 11,013 downwards.
CGGTGGCCGTCCCCCATCTGCAAAGCACCCTTGCGCTCTGGCTCCTCCGCAGTAACTCCGAACTGATGCAGGATGGCGACACCGGGGGCACGTCTGCATCGGAACAGTCGAGCAACCGCTATGGCATCGAATGGGCGAACTACTACACGCCAACGGAACATCTGGCTTTCGATGCCGATATTGCGGATTCCCGTGCCCAGTTCACTTTTGTCGACCCATTTGATGCGTCCTATCAGGTCGTAAATGCACCCTTGTATGTGTGCACCACGGGCGCAGCTTCATGCCCGACGGTAAGTGGCAACTACGATGGAAACGTCTATTGGCAACAGGGCGGTCCGGGCGGCAAGCTGGTGCCCGAAGCGGTGAAGGCGGTGATTTCATCGGGCGCCACGCTGCGCGATTGCCAAGGCATTACGTCGAGTTTGCGCCTGCGCTACTTCGGTCCGCGCTATTTGACGTCCGACGGACTTTATAAGTCGAGTCAAACCGTGTCGCTCAATGGAGAGATCGGTTATCAATTTTCAAAGAAATGGCATATTGAAGCCGAATTCTTGAATATGCCGAACCGCAAAGATGCCGACATCGACTACGCCTATCTCTACCAGATAACTCCAACAGCCGCGCCGGCATTCGGGCGCGTCAACCACCCCACCGAACCGTTCCTGGCGCGATTCTCGTTGGGAAGAAGCTATTGAAGAGGGCGGGTCGAAAGCGAAGCCCAAGTTACGGATGGGCGCGCGCCGGGATGAGCAGCGTCAAAGCTTGGGGAACGATTGCGATTCTTGCCGGCAGGGTGCCGAGCAACTCGCCGTCGGCCTCGACGAAGACCTGCGAGGTCGCATCCTCTCTTGCGCGGCAATCCACCGTGACGGCGTTCAGCACCTCGATCTTGTTTGTGAAGGTCTGGCGCCGGAAGAGCACGGCCAGGATGAAGCGCATATAGTGAAGGCGGCTGCGGGTTTTGAAGGCCAGCAGGCGCAGGCTGTCTTTGTGAAGTGTGGCGCCCGGGGCAATGTTATGCAGAACGCCGCCAAAATCGCGAATGCGCACCGCCAAAAGCTGCGAGACCGCTTCGACTCGCGGGTCGCGGTTTCCCCGCAGATGAAAGGCCGCCTCAAAAAGCGGAAACGAATGCGTGGCCCAGACGCGCAGGCCTTCTACAAGATACATGACGTACCCGAAGCGCCGTTTCAGCCGCGCATCTAGGCGAGACATGAAAAGCGCATCCGCTCCGACCCCGGCGGTGACGGTGAAATATCGCGAACAATAAGCGCCCTGGCGATCGCGATAGAAGACCTGACCGACCGGAATCCGCATCGGCGTTGCGCCAAGCAGTGCTTCGACGGCCTTCGCCGGGGACGATCCCAATCCCAGCCCCAGGCCCAGATCGGATGCCAAAGCATTGGCGGTGCCCAGCGGCACCACGCCCAGCGCCACTGACGTTCCCACCAGGCATTGCAGGATTTCATGGACGGTGCCGTCGCCGCCGCACGCCAGGATGGTTTCGCATCCGCGGCTCACGGCATCGAGAGCCAACTTCCCGGCGCTTCCGGGGGCGTTCGTCTCCAGGGCTTCGGCCTCAACGCCGGCTGTGCGGAGCGCTGCCAGCGCCTCATCGACAATTGCCTTTCGCCGCGATGAATGCTGCCCAGAGGCCGGATTGTAAATGAGCGCGACACGGCGCATGGCAATTCCCACAGCGGAGGCCGTCCCCGCCTCGACGAAGATTGTTTTCGGAAGTCCGGCATCATTCTCGCATATCCCGGCGGGCGCCGCTTCTCAAGGCGCGACTGACATTCGGGATGCGACGTCGACTCATGAACGCTCGCGGGAGTAACGAATGACCTCAACGCTGGACGTAGCGATCAGACCATCCTCTACCATTGCATCCAGATAAGGTATAAGCGCGGCGATACGCTCCTCGGCGTCGATCGCGCTCAACATGATGGGCGCGTCTTTGGAGAACGACCAGTGGCCGGCATGGCAAATTCTGGTGCTGGCGCCGAAGCCTTCGATGCCCCGATAGACGATGGCGCTGGCTATCCCCAGTTCAGCGCATTTGGAGACGATGGCTTCATGCAGCGGTTTGCCTTGCCACTTGTCGCCCTCGCCGAAATGAACGCGCAGCATACGCGCCTGGAACCGTTCCTTCATGGCAAGCCTCCACTTATGCCGAAGCGCTTCCGGGTTCCGGATGCGGCTCGGGAACATCGACGTCCAGGGCGCGGCACGAGTATTTGACCACATCCACATCCGACAGCACCGCCAATCCATCTTCCACCATCCGCTCCACAAGCGGAAGAAAGGCGTTCAGCTTCTCTTCCGTGTCGATGGCCGAAAGCATCACCGAACTGTCGTGCGATAAGCGGAGGGGTTTGTCCTTGTGAATCCGCCGGTCCGCGCCGTAGCCGAGTATCCCGCGATAGACGGTTGCGCCGGCGATGTCGTTGGCCCGCATGGCTTCGACCAGCGCCTTGTAAAGAGGCTTGTCGTTCCAGCGATCCGACTCTCCAATGTAGATTTGCATGAGCCGGGCCTTGCCCTCGATCTTCAGGTGCTCCGGGCGGGCCGCCTTCATTTGTTTCGAGGTTTGGGCCGGCTTCGCAACGGCCGTCTCCTGTATCTCGATCATGCCCGATCCGACCATCGTTTCCAGTTTGCCGAGAAGTTCATCGACCTTTTCCCGCGACTCGACAAACTCGACGATGAGAGGCAAGTTGTCGGATATTTCAACGACGCTTGCCGAGTGCATATGATGGTCCGCGTCGAAGCCGGCGATTCCCCTGAGAACCGTCGCCCCGGAGACGCCGCGATAGAAGAGGAAGTCGAGGATGCTAGAGTAAGTCGGGACCCCGTGATGCTTCGATCCCTCGCTCACGTGGATGGAAACCTTCACTGCTTTTCCGGCGCTCAGCATAACTCCTCCTGGTGGATGCAATCTCGTTGCGCGGCCAATCGCGCCCGGCAAAGCGCCCGGCAAAGCGCCCGGCAAAGCGCCCGGCAAAGCGCCCGGCGATTCCGTGCAAGATCAGCATCGTTTCCGGCATGGGACACACCGTACCAGACTTGTCGGAAAGTCGTCAATAAGACTCAAACCTCGATCTCTCATCGAAAAAGGGACTGCTGACCCCCCTCCTCTTTCGCTAACTTATCGGCCTCGAATAGAAGATCGCCTAGCGGATCGTGTCGGCGGTATCGGCCCTGGGCCAGCCCGCGGTTTTGCACCGCGTAGCAATAAACGCATCCATGAGGACAAGTATCGTAGTCGCCTATGTCTTTCGACTCGAAGCATCCGCATTCTTTCCTGGCTCCCTTCAAATGCGCGTGGATTTCTCCGCCGGTCAGAGCCGAGAGGCGTCTGGCGTCGATGCAACGCGATTCCTCCACCCCTGGCTCGATGAGATACGGCTGGGAACACAGCGTCAGCTTCATCTTGCGACTGAGCGCGATCTTGAGCAACTCGCGCATCAAGTTTCGCTTCGTTCGATCGTCAGGATCGGTCCAGTCGAATTTGAATTCGCGGCTTGCCCAATCCATGTTCCTCTTGGTCTTCTCGTACATCTGCGCGAACGAAATCGCCACTTCATCCGTGACCCCCTCCAGGCGTCCGGCCAACCAGGCGAACGCTTCGATGTGCCTTTCCAGAGGGGTTTCCGAAGAGAATACGATCGGATCGTAGCGCCAAACCAGACTCTTCGCCCCGTACCTGGTGGCGATCAACGCGGCGTGCTTCAGCGCGCGCGTTGCGTCCGTGACCGAGAACTCCAGCGTCCTCGGGTAGGCGTTGATCGTGTATTGCACGACAAATGGATAGGTCCGACGGTGTACTTCTTCCAACGCATCGAGAAACGGTCCGGCATTCTTGGTCCAGAAGACGAAGCCGTCCACATCCTGTCTTAGCAGGGAGATTCGGCTGGCCAGTTTGCGGTTGTAGGGGTTCAGCATCATGCAATAACCCGCCCTCAGACGATTCAAAAACCATTCCCCGTAGAAGGCGGGAATGTCCGTCTTATAGCTGGCGCTGACAATCATGCTTGCCTCTCGGCGGGCTTTGGAAGAATCCCGCCTCTCTCCGGTTCAGAACTCGCTGTTATTTCGGAAATGCGCGAAGCGCTTCTGCATCGACTCCCGATCTGCGCCGATGACCTGATCGTACTCGACCCCGCATCTATAATTTTGACCGCCCCGAAGCTGCCAGGCAACGCGTCCCGACAGGCGGATCGGCTCCTGCTGCTCGTATGCCTCCCAAGAACCAAGCGTCAGGCGCGGCACGTCGAACTGCTTCGCCTGACGCTGGCTGGTCTCCAATACCCGGGTTTCCTGCCCCCCGTTGCCCGCCTATGCACTAGACTCTAACCGTGGGCTTTCAGGATTTTCTCGGCAATCCAGTTACCGTTACCCGCCTCCGCGAGAGCATCCGCGCGGAGCGGTTTCCGCACTCGATGATTCTGGCCGGGCCGCGCGGGGCGGGCAAGTACACGCTCTCGCTGATGCTGGCCCAAGCGGTAAATTGTCTCGAACCCACCGAATCGGACGGCCTTCCCGACTTCTGCGGACGCTGCTCGAACTGCGTACGCATCGCCGCCGCGGCCAACCTTGAGGAGCGCGTGGCCGAGGCCGTCGCCGCCCGCGAGGAGATGCGCGATGCCGACAAGCGCGAGACCCGCATTCTCATCCAAACCCATCCCGACGTGATCGTCGTCCCGCCCGACCCCCCGCAGTTGCTCATCAAGATGGGCCAGGTGCGCCAGGTCATACACGCCGCTTTTTACCGGCCTCCCAATGATGCCAAGCGATCCTTTTCGATCTTCACCTCGTCGGCCTTTATGAAGGAGGCGGCCAACAGCCTGCTCAAGGTTCTGGAAGAGCCGCCGGAGGGGACTTCGCTGATTCTGCTCACCGAGAACCCCCAGGAATTGCTGCCCACCATCCGCTCCCGCGCGGTGTTGCACCGGCTGGGCGCGCTGCCCGTTTCCGAACTTGAAGCACTGCTGGCCAGGCGTCGCCCGCAACTAAAGCCCCAGGACCGCGCCCTGGCCGCGCGACTGGCCGAGGGGGCGGTGGGCCGCGCGCTGACCATCGACCTCGGCGTTTATCTGGCCAGCCGCCAGGACGCGCTGATCCTTCTCCGCACCGCGCTGCGAGAACCGGACTATTCCGCCCTCTTCCACGCCACCGAGAGCTACCGCGCCGGTGCCGACGGCCAGGAGAAGACCGTCAACCTGCTGCGCGCCCTGGGCAGCCTGATCGAAGACCTGCTTCTGGTGGCCGTCGGAACGCCGCGGCTGATCCGCAATCTGGACCTGGCCGCGGATCTAGAACGCATGGTCCGCGACTCGGCGCTCAATGTGGACTGGATCGATGCGGCCGCGCGCGCTTTGGTCCAGGTGGAGCAGGGGATGCGCCGCAATCTGCTCCGCTCGCTCTCGCTCGATGCCCTGGCCGTCGGCCTGGAACGAAACTAGTACTACAGTTGTAGATTGCGAGATCGGAGGGAGCAGAGGCCTTCAGGCCTCTGAAATTGATACCAAAATGTTGGGCCTTTAGGCCCGGGCCTCTGCCAATCTCAGCCGAAATCCAGATATACAACTGTAGTACTAGGGCCTCTTTCCCAATGGCTATGAAACCAATTGTCATCCTGAGCGAACTCTGGCGCGGCCTGTTCCGCCAGACTGAGGCGCGCAGCGACCGCGACCGTAAATTCAATGCAACCTCTGCCCGGCTGCGAACGTCCAATCCGTACAAGCAATCGCGTCAAAAGATCGAAAATGGAACCAACGGCTCTTCCCGGCCATGTTGGGCCTGCATTCGGCGGCAATCGAGCGCGGATTGCGCATTTTTTCTCCCCGGCGGGCTTCGATAGCCAGCCGCCCGAAAGGGAATCGACGCGGTTTCCCGTTATTGGTGATAGAACCGGCATCGCCGTTGCGCTTCACCTTTTTCAGAGGGGGGCCATCTCCCATGAGCAGTCGAGCCGTTGCGCCTTCTGTCGACAACCGAAGCGACCTCGTGTCCGATCAACTCTCGGAGAACCCGGCGCGAAGGATTTCCAGCCGCGCTCCCGTCCGCCTCACCGCTCACGCCGTTGCCGAGGAGGACCCCAACCGCAACGTCGAACTCTTTTACCTGCAAAAGCAGATTCAGACGCAGATGCCGATGGTGATTGTGCTCGAGGACGACGAACGGATCGAGGGGTGCATCGAGTGGTACGATCGCCTGGTCCTCAAGGTGCGTGGCAGCCAGAAGACCCTCGTCTACAAATCCGCCATCAAGTATATGTACAAGGTGGGGGATGCCGGGAAATGAGGCCTGCTCCCCTAGTCCCTAGGACTACAGTTGTGGATTGCGAGATCGGAGGGAGCAGAGGCCTTCAGGCCTCTGAAATTGATACCAAAATGTTGGGCCTTTGCCAATCTCAGCCGAAATCCAGATATACAACTGTAGTACTAGTCCCCTGGTCCCTTAGTCCCCGCTTTCAGCAGACGGTCTCGAATGGCCGCGCCAACCCCCTCGCGCGGCGGCAGCGGGCAGAGAATCGCCGTGCATTCCCGCCTATCCAGCTCCCGAAGTCCGGCATACAGCCGGCGCGCCAGTTCTTCCGGCTCTGACCATCGGCCCCAGGCGTAGACAGACGCGGCCCCCTCCGGCGCTGCCGTCTCTTCAGGCAGCATCACTCCCAGCCGTTCCCCAGCTAGGCCCAGCGCCGCCTCCGCCAGCCGCCCCCCCAGCGTCTCAAGCGGTCCCTCCACCAGCGCCAGCCGCGCTCGCGGCGCGTAGTGCCGCAGGCCCACCCCTGGCGAGGGCAAAGCCTCCTTCGGTTCGTCCTCCAGCGGTTCCGCGCAGCGGAATACCTCCACCGCTCCGGCCATCTGCCGAATCTGCGCGGCTGTCACCGCCCCCGGCCGGTAGATCGTCATCGGCGTCGTGCCCGGATCGAGCACCGTGGATTCGACCCCGTGCTCCGTTGGCCCCGCATCCAGTACCGCATCGATGCGCCCGTCCAGGTCTTGGAGAACGTGCGCCGCCGTGGTGGGGCTGATGTGGCCGAAGAGATTGGCGCTGGGCGCGGCCACCGGAACCCCGGCCCGGCGAATCAGCTCCCGTGCCACCGGATGCGCTGGCATCCGCACCCCCACCAGCGCCCGTCCCGCCGTCACCGCATCGGGCACCGCCGCCGTGCGCGGCAGCAGCAGCGTCAGCGGTCCCGGCCAAAAGGCTCTCATCAGCCGCCGCGCCGTTACGGGAACCTCCTCGACCAGCCCCTCCAGCATCGCTTCGTCGGCGAGATGCACAATCACCGGGTCCCACGCCGGCCGCTGCTTGGCGGAAAAAATCCGCTCTACCGCCTTCCCGTCCAGCGCATTCGCCCCCAGCCCGTAAACGGTTTCGGTAGGCAGCGCCACCAGCCCGCCGCCGCGCAAAATCCGCGCCGCGCTCTCCAGCGCGCGCTCGGCCGCGGGGTTTTCCAAGTCCGCGGGGTCCAAAACGAATCGCTGCGTCTTCACTCTTTCATTGTCGCCCTTTCGAGCCGGCCGCTGCCGCCTGTCCGGCATGAAAACAAGCCGCTTCTTCAACAATATGAATGTTGAATATCGCCCTGGCTCCGGTATTCCCCAAGATGGAGCGCGCGCCGCCGCTGCGTCGTCTTTCTCCTCTCTTGCCGAAGATATCCCCCTGCTGGCGCATACTGGGAAGCGGCGAGTGAGCGCCCGAGGAGAAGCCGGCCCGCAACTATCGCTTTCTATGTCACGAAAAGCGCATTTTTCGATTCTTGTAACGGCATTGCTATCAACCACTTGGATAAAATTGACTGCGCCGAAAACACCGAAATATTCGCGATTTTGGCTGTGAAACTGTGGAGGCCTATATAACTCCCCCATAATCAATGCTTTCCAAGGAGCGCCTCCACGGAAACACAGAAACACAGAAACTGTGAAACTGTGAAGCCCATCCTAACTTACTTGCAATCAATAACTTTCAACAGTACGCTCCACAGGAACACAGAAACTGTGAAACTGTGAAACTGTGCCCCACCGCGCGACTCTCCGTTTGCATGACTGAGCAACCGCCGCACTGTGCCAAGCGAATCAGGTCGGCAAGCTACAAATCCCGCCAATTCGCCCCGAAGGCCAGGTCGGCAACCAACGGAACGCTAAGTGTGACCGCGCCTTCCATCTCCGCGCGAACTAACTCCTCGACCTCGGACGTCTCGTCCATAGGCACTTCAAAGAGCAACTCATCGTGAACTTGCAGAACCATGCGAGTCTTCAGTCCCCGCTCGATGAGTTTGCCGTCGATGGCGATCATGGCCAGTTTGATGAGGTCGGCGGCGGTGCCTTGCAGCGGCGTATTGATGGCCGTGCGTTCGGCGAAGCCGCGCTGGTTGGGGTTGCGGCTTTCGATGTCGGGGATGGGCCGCATCCGACCGAAGAGAGTGCGTACGCTGCCGGTTTTTCTGGTCTCTTCAAGCGTCTTTTCGATGAAAGCGTGAACGCCGGCGTAGCGCGCGAAGTAGCGGTCGATATACGCGCGCGCCTGCTGCTGGGGAATGCCCAACTGCGCCGCCAGTCCAAAGGGCGAGATGCCGTAGACGATGCCGAAGTTCACCGCCTTGGCCCGATTGCGGGTCTGCTTGTCCATCGCCTCGGCTGGGACGCCGAAGACTTCGCTGGCGGTGAGGGTATGAATGTCCTCGTTGTTTTGGTAGGCGCGCACCAGCAGCGGATCGCCGCTGAAGTGTGCCAGCAAGCGCAACTCGATCTGCGAGTAATCGGCCGAGAGCAGTCGCGTGCCGGGAGCGGCGATGAACGCGGCGCGAATCTCGCGGCCCAACTCGGTGCGGATGGGAATGTTTTGCAGATTGGGATTGACGGAGGAGAGACGGCCCGTGGCCACGGCCGCTGCGTTGAACGTGGTATGAACTCGCGAGTCGGAATCGGCCAGCAGCGGCAGAGCGTCGATGTAATTCGATTTAAGTTTGGACAAGTGGCGGAATTCGAGAACGAGCTTTGGGACTTCGTGTTTCTCGGCAAGCTGTTCGAGCACGTCCTGCGCGGTGGAGACAGCCTTTCCCTTGCCTCGGCTGGCCGGGGAGGGCAAACTGAGATGCGTGAAAAGCACCTCTCCGAGTTGCTTGGGCGAGTTGATATTGAAACGGCGACCGGCCAACTCGAAGATATGCTCGCCCACTCGGTCCAACTCGACGGCGAAGCGCTCCGAGAGTCCTTTGAGCGCATCTATGTCAATGCGGATTCCGGCTTGCTCCATGCGGAAGAGAACCGGTGCCAGGGGCAGATCGAATTCCTTGTAGATGCGCGCGACGCCGGCCTTTTCGGCTTCAATTTTCAACGCCGGAACCAGCGCGCGAAGGTCCGCCGCGCCCGCCGCCAGAGTGGACGGTGCCGACTGGCCGTGGCGCGCGGCCACGTCGGCCAGGGACTGCGTTGCGTGAGTGGGATTGAGCGCGTAGGAGAGCAGCATCGCATCTTCCACAGCGCCGCGCAAAGCTACGCCCTGCGCGGTTAGCAAGTGCAGAGCCGACTTCCAATCGTGCGTCTGCTTGGCCACGGCGGCATCTTCCAGCAGCGCCCGCAACTCAACCGTCAGTGGGAGTTGCAAAGCGGTTGCAGGATCGGCGCAGAGGCCTACATTGAAACTCGCTTGCTCGTCGGCGGCCTCGGCTGCGTCCAGCAGCGAATAACTCCGCGGCGGTTCCTCTTCACCAATGGGCGCGGGCGCTTTGGCATCGAGCGCAAAGGCAAAACCATGCTCCCGCGCAGCGGCATAGAATCGAGCCGCTTGCTCTTCGCTCGGTTCCTCAACCGTCTCGATGGCGGGTGCCGTTGCCGAGGGCGATAGATCCTTGAGCATCGAGGTGAATTCCAACTCGGTAAATAGTTCGCGGCAAGCTTCCAGATCCGGCGCTTGCGTCTCCATCGCCTTGAGGTCGAGCACCAGCGGGACGTGGCAATCGATGGTGACCAGCTCCTTCGATAAAAGGACGGAGTCCCGGTTCTGCTCCAGAGACTCGCGATAGCTTTTTCGCTTGACCTCGGCGGCGCGTTCAAGCACGGCATCGACGCTGCCAAACTCAAGAATCAGATCCACGCTGCCCTTGTCGCCGATCCCCGGCGCGCCGGGAACGTTATCCACCGCGTCGCCGCGCAGAGCCATCACATCGACAACTTTCTCCGGCGGTACGCCCAGCGTCTCCGTAACTTTGGCGGGGTCGAGAATCAAGTTATCTTTCTGCGGGTTGAGTATCTTCACGGCGGGCGTGACCAACTGCATCATGTCCTTGTCGCCTGAGACGATGAAGACCTCATGCTGCCGCTCGGCGGCCTCGCGCGCCAGCGTTCCGATCACGTCGTCGGCCTCGAAGCCCTCGGCCTCAAGGATGGGAATGTGCAGCGCCTGCAGCGCGCGGCGAATGTAGGGAATCTGGCGGCGCAAGTCTTCCGGCATGGCCGCGCGATTGGCCTTGTAGCCCTCGTAGCTCACCTCGTCGAAGCTCTGCGTCTTGCTGTTCCACTTGCGCAGCGGCTTCATCGCGCGCGCCCGCTCATCGCGAAAGACCTCGCCGCTCATATCGAAGACCGCGGCGAAGTACCGCGGCTCGAAATCCTGCCGCAGCTTCTTGATCATGTTCACGAAAACGTAGATGGCCGCCGTCGGCAGCCCCGAGCGCGTGGACATCGGCCGCGACCGCTGCATCGCGTGGTAAGCGCGAAAGATGAACGACATCGTGTCGAGCAGAAAAACGGGCGGCTTGGCTTGGTCTGTCACGAAACGAGTTTATCAGGGGTCAGTTCTCTGCGGCCGGTTTAGGGGTTTCCAAGGTTTCAAAATCGAGGCCTGAGGCACCCGGTGCCGTCCGAAATGCTTGCGCGAACAGGCAAAATCGGGAAGCGTCATCCGCATGGGCTGTTGCTAATTCCAGCTGCTGGCAGAAAGGGTTGCAGCTAGTGCTTAATTGCGTAAGTTTACGATAGTGTTGCGCAGTTGCGATCCTTT
>CAZMHC010000068.1:0-16051 GCA_964565955.1 uncultured Occallatibacter sp. | reverse complement strand
GCGCTGGTGCCCCACATGGCGCTCGTTCCCCACATGGCACTGGTGCCCCACATCGCGCTGGTTCCCCACATGGCGCTGGTGCCCCACATGGCGCTGGTGCCCCACATCGCGCTGGTTCCCCACATGGCCGAGGAACTTGTCACCACGACAGCTTCTCCGCTGCCGTTCAGGGCCACCGTAGGCGACTCGGCACTGCCTAACACCGGCGAAGCCAGGGCTAGACTCTGCAAAGTCGCTTGAATATCCAGAAGGCCGGCTCCGACGGTGAAGACATCAGCCTGATCGTAGTAGGTGATGCCGGTAATGGGGTCAGTTGCGGCGCTCGATGGAATCAGGTTCTTGAAGGCGCTCAGCATCAGGCGCGCCTTGACCTGATCGGGAGCGAGAAACGGGCTTTGTTGCAGCAACAGCGCGACGGCTCCACTGACTATGGGCGCGGCCATGCTTGTCCCGCTCATGATGAAGTAGGTGCGAGAGGCGCTGCCGCCGCCGTCGGTCTGGTAGAGAGATTGAGGAATCACGTAGCTGGGGTATTCATTGCTCAGCGTTTCGGCGGGAGTGTAGAGAGAGACGATGAGGTTGCCCGGAGCCACCAGATCGGGTTTCAGAACATGGTCGAAGGCGGTCGGACCCTTGGAACTGTAACTCGCAATGACGTCGGCGTTTCGGTTCGGCGAACCCAGGGTGTTCATGGCCCCCACGGTGATCGCGTAAGGATCGTTTCCGGGAGCGGCGATGGTGCCGTAACCCTTGGAGCCAACCAGGTTGTCGCGTCCGTAGTTGCCGGCCGCGATGACCACGACAATCCCCGCCTTCCAGGCGTTTTCCACTTCCTGGCAGAGCGGATCGATGGTGTAGCTCTCCCATACCGGCCTTCCCAGGGATAGATTGATGATGCGAATGTTATAGGCGGCGCGCAACTGGATGGCCTCTTCAATGGCGGCAATCACTCCGCTGTCGGTACCGACGCCTTGTTGGTTCAGCACTCTGAGATCGATCAGGTTCACGCCTGAAGCGATGCCGCGGAAAGTGTAGAAATCCTGCGGCCCGGTGGAACTGGCGCCGTCTCCGGCGAGAATGCCGGTTACATGAGTGCCGTGGCCGTACTGATCGGCGCCGGTGTCTCCGGCAACGCCGTCGAGACTCTCGGAATAGACGATCTTGCTGGATTTTATATCCGGATTGGAGGCGATGCCGCTGTCAATCAGAGCCACGCCAATGCCGCTTCCATCCAGGCCCAGCGCCCATGCAGCGGGAGCGTTGACGGTGGCGGTGTGGTAGTCGAGAACCCAGGGCGTCGCTCCGGCGCTCGCGCTCTGGAGCGGGCGATCTGGCGAGATGTAAACGACGGAAGGATCGGCGGCCAAGTCCTCCAGCGCGGCGGCCGGCAGAGTGTATGCGGCCCCCTTGAATTGGCCGAGAGCGCGCTTGAGCGCGCCTCCTCTGCTGAAGACTTTCTGGTGGTGCGCGGCTGTCGGCACTTGGTCGAACTGCACGATGACATCGACCTGGGCCGCGACATTCGACGCAAGATCCGAAGATATTCTGGAAGACCCGGCGAAGAGCAGGCTGGCGTTGAGAAGCAACGCGCATAACGTCGGGAAAGTCTTCCTTGGCATTGCGATTGCGGCTTGTATCGGCATCATCGATCTTTCTCCCTCGACCTGACGTTTAGGGTTATGGAGTTTTCGGCGTTGAGAATCTTCCATGCTAAAGTTTTCGTAAGAATCGGCCGTCTTGTTACGGTACGTAAGTTTTAGATTAGTTATCTCTAATGAAATCAAGGCAGCGTTTGTTGTTGCCGGAAGAAGCGATGTATCGAACTGGGACAGTCGTGGCGGCGCGTCGGAAGCGAGTCCTCGGCGATCCATTAGGATGCGCTTGGGATGTCCAGGGTACGGTTCCGGCGGCTCTTATGACGCGCGCATGAAGCGGCTCCCATGGAAGGTTTCCCGCTTCGTTATGGAATAATCTGCCGGTGAGCCTTTCCGCCGCAACGACCCACGATCGGTTTCTGGTGGCCTGCGCCGCGGGGACAGTGCCGCTGCTTCTGCTGCTGATCGCCAAAGTCAGATTGCATCCGGCGCTGGCGCTGTCAGTGGCGGCGCTGGGGCTGGGCGTGGCGGCGGGAATGCCGCTTCAACAGGTTCCGCTCTCGTTTACCGGCGGGGTGGGCGGCCTGATGGGACACATCGCCCTGGTGCTGGCTTTGGGCGCGGTGCTGGGGCGGCTTATTACCGCCTCGGGCGGCGCAACTGCGCTGGGCGCAACGCTGGTTAAGGGCTGCGGTCCGAAGGGGTTGCCCTGGGCGCTGCTGGGGCTGGCGATTCTGGTGGGGATGCCGGTCTTCTTCGAGGTGGGGCTGGTGCTGCTTCTGCCGATTGTGGGCGAGGCGGCGCGAGGCGCGAACAAGCCGCCTATTCTGGTTGCTCTGCCGGTGCTGGCGGGGCTTTCCATCGTTCATGCCGTGCTGCCGCCGCATCCGGCGGCGCTGCTGGCGGCGACGGAGTTTCATGCCGATCTGGGGCGGACGATGCTGTGGGGGCTGGCCGCCGGACTTCCCGCCGCCGCGCTGGCCGGACCGGGGCTGGGGTGGCTGCTGATGCGGCGCTGGGAGCGGCGCGCGGCGCGCGGCAGGACGGGGGAGGGATCGACGCTGTTCGATGGCGCTTCGGAGACCGATATCGGGGTTCCCCAGGTCTCGTCTTTGAGACCTGTGAAGAATGCCGCTGGCAGATTGGAGAAACTGCCCGCTCCGGCTGGTCCCATCCGGGCGGCGGCGGCGATTCTGCTGCCCGTGGCGCTGATCTTCCTGGGCAGTTGGGCCGATGCGCTGGCCGCTCCCGGCAGTCTGCCCAACCGAATTCTGCGCTTCACCGGCACGGCGGAGGTGGCGCTGCTGATCGCCGTCCTGTTGGCGCTGGTCACGCTGGGCGGGCCAATGCGGCGCGGGCCGGGGTGGTTGAGCAAGCTGACCGGCGAGTCCTTTGAGCCCATCGCCAACGTGCTGGTGATACTGGCCGCGGCGGGCGGGCTGAGCGGCATTCTGCGCGACTCGGGGGCGGCGCAGGCCACCGTCGGTCTGGCGCTGGGCGCGCGGATGCCGCCGCTGGTGCTGGCCTGGCTGCTGGCCGCCGCGGTCCGCATCACCATAGGGTCGTCCACGGTGGCGATGGCCGTGGCCGCGGGGATTCTTGCGCCGCTGGCCGGACATCTCGGCGTCCGTCCCGAACTGCTGACGCTGGCCACCGGCAGCGGTTCGGTCGTCCTTTCGCACGTGAACGACCCCGGCTTCTGGATGATCCAGTCCTTCTTCAAGCTGGAGTTGAAGGAGACGCTCTCCACCTGGACGGTGCTGGAGACGGTGCTCTCGGTGGCCGGACTGGGAATGACGCTGCTGCTGGCGGCGGCGCTGCGATGAATCCGCGGAACGGTATGGGAGAACGGCTCGTTCAGCGAAATGCTTGTTGGCAGGCAAGCCAGACGTCCGGGTTACGCTCACGAAAGCGGACAAATGCCGGCTCGTTCTCACCGGCTCCGTGCAGAAACCAGCCGAGCAGCCCATGATCGTCGGCTTTGCGGAGTTGTTCCAGATAATCGTCCGCAAGATTCCGATCGGTCCAATCCGAAACCAGCTTGCACAAATGGCTATAGGTCTTGCGGTAACCGGCGGAAACGCCCTCCCGCTTCTCCAGATGCAGCACAGATACGGTGGTTTCTCCTTTGGCGGAGTATGCTCCCGTAGAAAGCAGATAGCGGGCGCTCAGATTACCCGTGACCGGATTGAAATCGAGATATGCCCACGGGTCTTCCGCCGACGGGTCGATCAACAACGGCTCTCCATCGCCGTCGCGCGGAAACTTCTCTCCTTTGAAGTTGCGGTTGCACGGCGCGCAGGCAATCAGCAGATTCTCCCACACATACATTTTATCGGGGTATAGACTCCTGGTCTTGGGCCAGAAATGCTCGATGTCGCAGCCTTCTGAGTCAACGCAATACATACATCGCTCACGCGGTCCTGCCATGCGCTTCAGGGTTGAAAAAACGGCAAGAATGGTCTGCGAGTTTCGTTTTCCTTTCCAGTGTGCTCCCGGGTCGAAGTTTTCCTGTTCGCGCTGAAGGTCAACCTCTTCCTGGAATCGTTGAAGCGCGTTGACCGTATCTTGGGTCAGTTCCTCTCGTTCGATCCGTCGCATCGCTTGCTAATCCTCCTCGCCGGTCTCTACGAAGGGAAGCAAGCCTTGCAGGTCCTTTTCCTCGCTGGCAGAGAGTTTCGCTCCCGCTCTCTTCTTCGATTGCAATCTCGAATACTGGGCACGCTTTTCTACCACCGGCTCCGAGCGCGTGTTTTCCAGGCCAAATGCAGGGGATAGAAGGATGGAATCTGGACGAGAAGCAATAATCTTCTGGTATTCGTCGTGTGTGAGCCTGCGCGGCTCATCCTCGCTGCCCGGTTCAGGAAGCACAAAGAGACCATTCGGATCGGCGGCTTGGAGAATGATCGGGCTGTGACTGGTAACAAGAAACTGGACTTTGGGAAAATGCCGTTTCAACCAGAAGCCGATCTCGCGCTGCCACTCAGGGTGCAGGTGAGCATCGATCTCGTCGATCAGGACGACGCCGCTGTGGACAACCTCGAGACGACCATCCACCTTCTTCTCGACGAGATTGTCGATTCCAAAGGCCTGAATCATGTGGCGAAGGATGTCCACGAGCAGGGCAAGCGCGGCCCTGTAACCATCGCTCATTGCCGTCCACGATAGGCTGACATTATTCGCGTCCTTTAGCCGCAAGCCGCTCGAACTAATGCCCTCAATCTTGATTGCCTTTGGAAGGAAGTCATCTCGGAGAATATCGAGGAGGGTATCTCTCTCCTTCTTCTTCTCTTCATTGTTCTCAAGAGCTTGGTAATCCAGATCGCGCATCCATTTGTCCGCTTCGAGGAGTGAAGCCTCTTCCTTGAAGAGGGTGACCCACGCATTGGTTCTCGGTGCAGTCATTGTGCGTTGAGCGTCGGCGGATGCGCCAAATACTCTACGAAACGGCCCGTAACCGCACGCAAACCATCCCTTGGAACTACTGCTCCAAATGGTATGCTCAACAACTGCCCTTTGTTTGTGCTTCTTTGGAGAAACATCTATCAGAGTTGTCTCTGCACCGTTCTCTTTAAGTTCAAGTCTGGCTGTGAATGGCTTCTTGGTTGGCTGCCCTTTTCTGGATTCGTCGCCTCGTACCGACACAATGTCGAGGCTTATCGTGGATTTGTCGCCGTTACTTGGCTCCCTTATCCAACCTTGAAAACTCATTTCCAGAGCGCGCGAGGTATCTCTACCGACAATGCAGGTAGCAATCGCGCGCATAAGCGACGATTTTCCCGACCCGTTGCTTCCCGTGAAGACCGTCCAGCCGGCAAACTCGCCGTTGCCCCTGTCGAGATCGAACTCCAGAGACTTGAAGCCGCGGATGTTTTTCAACGAAATCTTGCTGATATACACAGACGGCCTCTTCTACGCGAAAGAATTCCTTGCCGGTATCGTACATGAATCCATGACGATTCCGAAAGCAGCGCGCCCGTGGGATGGTTTACTCGCTCAGCACCTCCCGCGCCCCACAGCTCCGTGTGGAATTCAGTCGAAGTCGGCGATTGCGATGGGGCCCGGCGGCGGCGCGATTGCACCGATATAGATTGACGGCAATCGCTATTCTTGTCTTCGGCATCGGCGCTTTCCTTCCTGCGCGGATTGCGCTACCATTTCCGCGATCTTTCCTGGAGGCTTTTCGTGACACTGAGATTCGCGCTCTGTCTGGCGTTGCTGGCTGCAAGTTGGCCGGCGCCGGCTTGGGCCGGCGAGAAAAAGCCGTGCGTCAGCGCCGACCAGGCCGCCAAACTGGCGAACAAGGACGTATGCGTCTCGGCACACGTTTACGACGTGGTTCAGTTGCCGGATGGGACGCGGTTCCTGGACGTGTGCACGCCGCAAACGCGGGACGAGGAGTGCTCGTTCACTATCGTCAGCCAGTGGGAGGATCGCGAGGAGGTGGGCGAGTTGCGCAAGTTCCGCGATACGGACGTGCGGATTCGCGGGATTGTGCAACCCATGCGCGGACGCGCCGGGATGGTGCTGAGCCATGCGCGGCAGTTCTATGGCGGGCCGCCCAAGTTCAGGCCCAATCCGAGGCTGGCGCGCGGGTTTACTGCCGAAGAGAGCCGCGCTCCGGTCAACGATCCCAACCTGCGCTCGCAGGGCGGGGGGCGCGCGTTCATGAATACGCGGGACAAGGAGACGCTGCCGGGGAAGCGATGAAAGTCGTGGGCAATTGCCCGCTTTCCGAGAGATTGGCTTTGACGGTCTTATGGGAATTTGCGATGTTACAGACCGCTAAGAGTTGGAAGCTGCCTCTTCCAGCGGCGGTGCGAAGCGCGCGCCGGCGCGCAGAATCGCGCAGGAAAAGATCAGAAAGACGAGCGTGGCGCCGAGGCCGATGCGCAGATTCGAGCGGTCGGAGATGGCGCCGATGAGGGTCGGCGAAAAGGTATCGCCGAAGAAGTGAATGAAGAAGAGGTTGAGGCCGATGGCGGTGGCGCGCACCGGCGCGGAGACCGAGTTGACGATGGCCGCGTTCAATGGGCCTGTATTGAGGAAAAGAAAGAATTCGGCCGCGAACAAGGCTGGAATCGCCCAGGTACGCGGCCCGAAGAAGACCAGCGCTCCGCAGGGCAGGGTGAGCGCGACGCTCCAAAACGAAAGCAGATAAAGGGCGCGGTGGTCGGTGCGAAGCCAGCGTTGGGCGATCCAGCCGCCGATGAGGGTTCCGGCGATGCCGTCGATGACGGTGATTGCGCCGACCGCCTGGCTGGCGCCGCCGACCGTAAGCCCCGCGAAGCGATGCAGGAATGTAGGCACCCAATTCGAGATGCCGCCCATGGCAAAGGTGAGCGTGGCCAAGCCGAAGGTCGCCGTGAGGTAAGCGGGATTTCTGAAGAGTCCGCGGAAGGTGGAGCGATCGAACGAGGGCAGTGCGCGGTCGCTCGATCCGCGCAGCGGTTCGCCGCCAAGCCACCCGTAGAGCGCGGCAACGGCCAGGCCGGGAATGGCGCAGAAGAAGAATGGAGCGCGCCATCCCCACCGACTGCCCAGTTCCCCGCCTGCCAGATAGCCGAGCGCCGCGCCCACCGGAATGGCCAGATAGAAGATGGAGAGGATGCGGTTGCGTTCGCGCTCGGGATAGAAGTCGGCCAGCACCGCCGGAGCGAAGATGCCGAAGGTAGCCTCGCCCACGCCCACCAGCGCGTGGCGGATGAAGAGAGTCCAATAATCGTGGACCCAGGCTGTGCCCAGCGTGGCCAGGCTCCACAGCACCGCTCCGGCCACGATGAGCGGCTTGCGCCGAAAGCGGTCCCCCAGCCAGCCGGTCAGGGGCGCGGAGATCATATAGAAGACGAAGAGAGCGGTGGTCAGCGCGCCCATCTGCCGGTCGGTAGAGTGAAACTCATGCTGTATCAGCGAGACCTCGCCGGGCAGGATATAGCGGTCGATGTAATTGAGCAGATTCAGGGCGATGAGCAGCAGCAGCGTCGCCAGGGCGGGGCTGAAGCGGCTGGGGGTCGGGCGAAGGGCTTGGGTCACACACATGGCCTTTGGGATATATCCCAGGATTTCGCAGGAATATCGCAGGCGGTTGCAGCGATGCCGGTCCGGCCCCTGCCGAGGGACGGGCCAGGCAGTCTCCATCTGCCGTTTCGGCCGCAAACATGATCTCTCATTGCGCCCTTCAATCGATCGCCAACTACTGGTTTCACAGCATCTGAACGGCGCGAATTTCGCCGAGTGCGGAACGATTCGCTCCGGCCGACTTGCAAGGAAACAGGTCAGTTCGTCTTGACGCGACGCCCAAAGCGATCGAAGTTATCCTCGCTACGCCGTCAAGTTTCAATCTCTACCAGCATATCTTCCTTGCGCATCACCAAGTTGGTGGCGTTGAGCGTGGCCAGCTCGAAGCCGTGGCCGTGAGTGATGGCGTCGGTGGGGCAGGCCTCGACGCAGTAGCCGCAGAATATGCAGCGGTTGTAGTCGATGTTATAGACCTTGGCGTAACGCTCCGACGAGGAGATGCGCTGTTCCTCGGTGTTTTCGGCGGCTTCGATGAAGATGCAATTGGATGGGCAGGCCGCCGCGCAGAGGAAGCAGGCCACGCACTTTTCCAGGCCGTTTTCGTCGCGCTGCAAGACGTGGGCGCCGCGGAAGCGCTTCTCGAAGACCGCGCCGCGCAGAGGGCCGGGTCCGTCCGGGTAGTTCTCCACCTGGGTCGGCTCCAGCATCTCCCGGAAGGTGACGCTCATGCCCTTTACCACGCCCGCGACGTTGCCGGCAATCGACATGAGGCCAGTATACGACGGATCCCGGTTTCACGATGCGCGGTTCATCCCGCAAATTCCGGCTTCGGAATCGTTCTCGATTCATTTCGGAGCATTTTCTGAAGCTGACGAGAAACGCGCCGATCTACGATAAAGGCTCATCTCGACCAGGCCCCAAGAGCGCCAGCTACCACAAATTTATTTCTGTCAGGCGCAACTTTTCGACGCAATGCGGTTTTACATTTTCATGTCTTCCACCAGCGAGGCGCAACAGCGCTTTCGGCTGCAAGATCAACGGCAGTAACGCAACGCTCGTCAGCCAGGAGGATCCCCCCATGAAAGGCACTTCGCTTGCCCTGTTCTCTCTTGTGTTCGCCGCGCCCTTGGTTTGTCACGCCAGCGGTCAGCTCATCCCAGCAGGCTCTTTGATCCAATGCACCGTCTCGGAGCCGAAACTTTCATCCAAAAACACTGCCATAGGCGATCCGGTCCTGTGCCAGATCGGCCATGCCGAACGTTACGGACGCTCGGTTCTACCCTACGGCAGTTTCCTGGTGGGCCGCTTTGAGGACTACAAGGATCCAGGCCATTTCGTTGGAAAGGGATGGATGGAGTTGCGCTTCGACCGGATGGTGATCGAGCCGGACACGGTGATCCCGGTAGATGCGCGGGTGGTGGCGGTGCCGGGCTACAACGTGGACCGCTATGGCCGCATTCGGGGCAAAGGCCATGAGGCGCGGGACATCGTGATGTGGACGATACCCGTCCTTTGGCCGGTTGACCTGTTGATGCTGCCCATGCGGGGACCGCGGCCAACCCTGCGCGGCGAGACCCGCCTCACGTTGAAGGTCATGGACGACCTGGAGATTCCGGCGACGGAGCAGCCGCAACGGGATCCATCCGGTCTTCTGCACCGCACCCCAAGCGCATCCTTGGATCCCGCTCCGCTTCCCGATGCCGCTCCTCCCAGCGAGGTCGGCTCGGAGTTCGATCCGATGGAGGATGCGCCGGCGCCGCCGGCTTATTCCTATGCGCCTCCTCCGCCCGTTTACGGGTACGCCCCGCCGCCTGCGATGGCCTATGCGTACGTGGCGCCGCCAGCCTATGCGTACGCTGCACATCCTATGATTTACCGCTACGGCGGGCCCGGGGCCAGCTATCGGTACGGTGGGCGCGCAATGGCTTTCAGGGGAGCTGCGCCTGGTCCGGGCGCTCGGTACGCGGCGCCTGGACCGAGGGCGGGATGGGGGCGGGCCCGCGGCGGAGGAATGGCGCGAGGCGGGATGGGCTTCCGGCGTTAGGTCGCCTGGTTGCCCCAGGGATGGCGGAGAGGGCTGCGCATTTCTTTGTCGAGTGCGCAGCCAGGAGCTGGTTCGCCGATCATTCTCGATGAAGTCCTGACGGTCTCCCGTTGCATTAGGGCCTGTTAACGCTACCTGAGGCGGTGACGTTGTGACGGATTTTGGCGAGAGTTTTGCCAAAGACTCCTCGAGCCAGGTGTGCATCGTCTCCAACGAAGGCCGCGCTTTTTCGACGCGTACTTTTTGACGCGCTTCCGAAGGCCGTCCGCGAATCCCATTTTCAATCGCACACGACGCGGCGATGCGTTCCACCGCTTCGATCGCGATTGGCGACTGCTGCGCCTCGACCAAGTCATGGAACTGGCGGCGAATATGCGCCATGCAAGGAGCCTCTTGAAGGGTCCCGTCCCTAACTTTGCCGGCCAGTCGCTGGATGACATCGTCGGAGGTTGCTCAAAATCGCACATAGGCGGCATTGCAAGAGCGAGTCATGCGCAACTTCATTCAATGGAGTCGAATCCAACATTACTAGGAAAAGGATAAATATTCCACTTTACGGTATATGGAATAGCAACTGTCTGCTCGGCAGGGCTCTCGATCGTCACGGCGCAAGACACCCCCTTGAGTTGGGAAATGAGAGACGGGCGAAAACTCACAATAAAACCGAAACGAAATCAGGAGGTCACCCATGGGTTACGCTTCCAGCGGAAACTTTCGGCGCGTTCCCTTCCTTGCGGCCGCAATGGCCGCAATGTTATCGACCGCTTCCTCGGCGCACGCCACGACGGCGGTCGAATCCACCTTCTACACCTTCGCCAGCGATGAGCCATCCCAGCTCATCCAGGCTCACGACGGCAACTTCTACGGAACGAGTCCGACCGGCGGCGCGAGTGGGTACGGCTATGTCTTCCGAATCGCTCCCGGCGGCGCCGAGACAGCGATCTACAACTTCACGGGCGGCTCGGACGGCGGCATTCCAGAGGCCAGCCTGATTGAAGGCAACGACGGCAACCTCTATGGAACCAACACCATGGGCGGCTCCGGCATCGGCATCCTTTTCAGCCTCACGCTCGCCGGAGCCATCACGCCCGTCTATGACTTGGCCAACATCAACTTTCCCGGCTTCAACGCCGGCGCCCTGATCCAGAACAACGCGGGAGATTTCTTCGGCGCAACTTACTCTGGAGGAGGCTCGGGTCTCGGCACGGTCTTCGAATACACCCACACCGGCACCCTTGTACAGATCCACAGCTTTACCGGAAGCCCTGGCGACGGCTCCCGGCCAAACTCCCAGCTTCTGCAAGCCAGCGACGGCCTCATCTACGGCGCCACCGCGGAAGGCGGAGTTAACAATACTGGCTCATTCTTCCGGTTTACCCCCGCCACTCCCGGTTCCTTCGCCACCATCGCATCCCTCCCAGCCAATGGTGAAAACGGGTACGGCCCGGAATTCGGCATGACCGAAGGCCCGGACGGAACGCTCTACGGACTCACTATAGGAGGCGGTATCAACGGCTACGGAAGCATCTACGAGGTCGGCCTGAGCAGCGCCCCCGCCCCTTTTTACTCCGACCTCTACGACCTGAACGGCGGCACTGACGGCGGTCTCCCGGCTTCCGGCCTGTTCCTGGGCGGCGACGGCAATTTCTACGGCACCAGCAGCGCCTACGGGTTCGGTGGATCAGCCACCTGTGGAGAACCCAGCGGGACTTTCTTCCAGTACATCCCCACCGGCTCCGGCGCCTTCGCAACGCTTTACCCCTTCTCCGCTTGCAACGGCAGTCCCACCGGAACGCCGCTGCAGGCCGCGGACGGCAACTTCTACGGCCCGGCCTCCCGCGCTATCTACAAGATCGTCGCCACTCCCGCGGTTACCCCGCCCGTGACCCTCACCGCCAGCGCTACCAGCATCGCTCTGGGATCGAGCGTCACTCTCACCTGGCAAGTGAACAATGCCTTCAGCCAGACCTTCGAGAACTGCTACGCCCACGGCGACTGGTCCGGCAGCCTGGCCCTTTCCGGCTCTGAAGCCGTCACACCCGGCGCCACTGGCATCTTCAACTACTCCATCACTTGCGGCGGCGTTGAAAGCGCCTTCACCAGCGTCAAGGTAACCAGCGCTTGCAGCGCCACCAACCCGATCGTTCCATACATCGCGTTGAACGGCGTGTGGAACACCACCTCCGAGAGCGCGGTCACCGTGGCTACGGGAAGCTCCGTCAGCCTCGGCCCCTGGCCGCTGAGCGGCGGGGCCTGGAGCTGGACCGGACCGAACGGCTTCACGTCCACCTCGCGCGAGATCGATAACATCGCCTTGAGCGTCGGAAACAACGCTTACACGGCGACTTACACCGTCGGCGGTTGCTCTTACACGCAGGCATTTGTCGTCACGGTCAACGCCGTCAACCCGATCGTTCCCTACATCGCGGTGAACGGCGTCTGGAACCCGACGCCGGAAAGCGCGGTCACGGTGGCCTCGGGAGCTTCGGTGAGCCTCGGCCCCTGGCCGTTGAGCGGCGGAAGCTGGAGCTGGACCGGATCCCCCGGCTTCGGCTCCACCTATCGCGAGATCGATAACATTCCGTTGAACGCCGGCGTGAACACCTACATTGCAACCTATACCGTGGGCGGCGCCAGTTACACGCAGACGTTCACCATCACCCTAAATGGCTGCGGCACCAACAACCCGATCATTCCCGAAATCGCGGTGAACGGCAACTGGAACCCGCCGGTCAGAAACGTCGCCTCCGTGGCATGGGGAAGCTCCGTGGACCTCGGCCCGCAAACGTACCCCGCCAGCAGCGGAACCTGGAGCTGGGCCGGACCGAACGGCTTCACCTCCACCGCCCGCGAGATCGACGACATTCCGTTGAGCCCCGGCGCCAACATTTACACGGCGACCTACACAACCGGCGGCTGCCCGTACACGATGGCCTTTACCGTCACTCTCGACACCAGCATCAACCCCATCATTCCCGTTATCGCAGTGAACGGCGCCTGGGAAATTGGAAACCCCGCAACTAGTGTGGCTTTGGGAAGCATGGTGGACCTCTCCTCCGTGCCAAGAAACAACGGCGCCTGGAGCGGCGGCTCCTGGAGTTGGACTGGACCCAACGGTTTCACCGCCAGCACGTTCGAGATCGATAACATCCCGCTGAGCGTGGGCAACAACGCGTACACGGTGACTTACACCATCGACGGCTTTAGCTACTCCTTTGAGTTTGGAATCGTGGCCGGCTGCGGCAACCCGATCGTTCCCTACATCGCGGTGAACGGCGTCTGGAACACGGTGACGGAAAGCGCGGTCACCGTGGCTTCCACAACCACGCCGGTGGCTCTCGGCCCCTGGCCATTCAGCGGCGGAAGTTGGAGCTGGACCGGACCGAACGGCTTCACGTCCACTTCGCGCGAGATTGACAACATCGCCTTGACCGCCGGCGCCAACGTCTACACCGCAACTTTTACCGTCAGCGGCTGTCCCAGCAACACGCAGGCGTTCACCGTCACCGTCAACTAGCCAACTCCAGTTGAGCGCACTAACGCGGCGGAACGGGCCTCTTAACCCGCTCCGCCGTTTATGGTAACCGAAGCGCTATTGCATCTCGATTTTTTGCATATTTCGACTCGGCGTGTTCACGTTCCGGGTCTGCGATCGGAGCATTTTCGTCGGGCAGGTGGCCCGCTTCCGCTGATGGGATCTGAGATAGTGGGAAGCCGGCATGAAATTCCCAGGTCTTGAAATCCGGATCTGGGCCCCGGGCGCATTACTTTGGGTTGTGCCTGCTGTAACTTGACTGCTTCGGCTCGTACAATTTTATATTCATAGCGCGGTTGCGCATCCACGGAACTTCCACTGGAGACGGCTTGCGGATGCAACTGCAAGCCGGCCGAGGATTTTCATCCGCGGGTTTCTATTTTGTCCTTTGAGCGGTCCCACAGGAGATTTATGTCTCAGCGCTTCAATCCCTTCCGCGGGCGCATCGGCGTTTGCCGGCTGAGCGGGCACTTGACCGTCCTCGCTGCTTCGATTCTCACCGTTCTTTGCTTGCCGGCTGCTCAGGGACAGTTTGTTCATCCCGGCGGGTTGCACACTCAGGCCGATCTGAATCGCATGAAGACCCAGGTGGCGGCCGGCGCTCATCCCTGGATCGACGACTGGAACCTGCTGATTGCCGATCCGCAGGCGCAGAGCAACTACCCGACCCACGTAAGCGCGAATATGGCCAGCCGCCAGAACGCCGATCTGGACGCTCATGCCGCCTACTTGAATGCGATCCGCTGGTATATCTCCGGCGATACAGCGTATGCCGACGAAGCGGCAGGCATCCTGAACGCATGGTCGTCGGGGCTCACTCAGCTTCCATCCGGCAACGACACCCCGGGGCTGGAAGCCATTCCGATTATGGATTTCAACCTGGCGGCGGAGGTTCTGCGCATCTATCCCGGATGGACGGCAGCCGAACAACAAGCCTTCAAAAACATGAACGCCACTTATTTCTATCCGGTGGTCAACGCCTTTCTTGCCACCCATAACGGCGCTTGCATCTCCGCCTACTGGGCCAATTGGGACGCCTCCAATATAGGAGCGCTGATCGCCATGGGGGTCTTCAACGACAATCAGGCATGGTTCAACCAGGGCGTCACTTACTACGAAAGTGGCGCTGGCGAAGGAGCGATCGACAACGCGGTGTGGACGCTTTACGACAATGGCGCCTTGGGCCAGTGGGAAGAGGCCGGCCGCGACCAGGAACACGCGCAGTTGGGAGTTGGGCTGTTGGGCTATGCCGCGCAGACCGCCTGGAACCAGGGCGTGGATCTCTTCGGCTACAACAGCAACCGGCTGCTGGCGGGCGCGGAGTATGTCTCCCAATACAACATGGATTTCAGCGTCCCATTTACGACCTTCAACAACTGCTCCGACGCGAATAACTTCTTTGTCTCCCGCGACCAACGCGGACGGCTCGACGACCGCCCGATCTACGAATTGCTTTACAACCACTACAAGGCACTTGAGGGCGAGAGCGCGGAGAACGTCCAGGCCATGGCCGCGTTGATGCGGCCGGAACACGGCAGCACCGACCACTTCGGCTACGGTACGCTGACCTTCACTCTGGAGGCCGCCGATTCGCCTTATCCGCCCTCGCCTGTGCCGCCCGCGCCCACGGGATTGAACGCGACGCCCTCGGTTGGACAGGTCTACCTGAACTGGAATCAGGTGGCCTACGCCAACGGGTTCAATGTGTTGCGAGCGGCAAGCGGAGGATCCTACAGCGTTATCGCCAACCTGACGCAGATTACGCTGACTGAGTACACTGACACCAGCGTGACCAATGGCACGGCCTACTCCTACGAGATTCAGGCGATCAATCAAGCCGGTATCGGACCATCCTCGAACGTAGCCACAGCGACTCCCCAGGCGGCCGTCCCGCTGCCCAGCGGATGGACCGACATCGACGTCGGCACTGTGAGTACGGCCGGCAGCGCCGTCTACTCCCCGCTGGGCAACGGCACGTTTCTGGTAACCGGCCAGGGAAACGGTCTCTCGGGACATGGAACCGGCCTCAACGGAACGGATTCCTACAACCTCGCCTACCGGCAGGTAACGGGCAACTTCGTCCTTGCGGCGCGGTTGGCAGGCATCGATGGCTCGGTAGTGAACCGCACCGGTCTGGCGATGCTTGAGAGTCTCACGCCGGGAACCCCGGCTGTGGCCCTGACCCTGGGGAACACCGGAACGCGCTTCGCCGAAATCGGAGTGCGGCAGGTCGCGGGGAGCGGCACGACCGACTATACAGGCAATATGGACTGGTATCAGACCGGGGATCAGTACTCGAATTTGCCGGCCTGGTTCACCTTGCAGCGCGTGGGCGATACCTTCTCCGGCTATCAGTCCGACGATGGCGTGAACTGGTATTTGGTGATGACGACGACGGCTTCGCTGCCTTCCACCTATTTTGTCGGGCTGATGGCGGATACCGGCGCCACGACTGCCGGCCAGGTGGAGATCTCCACCTTCGACAACGTTTCAACGGCGACCGGACTTACTCCCGCGGTGACGGCGAGAGCGTCCGCCGGCTCGATCGCTGTGAATCAGCCGTTGACGGTGACGGCGACCGTTACCGGCATCAGCGCTCAGGAGACTGCTCCCATCGGAACCGCAACCCTGGTTGGCGGAGGCTACACCTCCGCGGCCTGTACGCTCAACGCCACAGGCTCCTGCGCCTTCACCATTCCCGCCGACAGCCTTAGCCTCGGCGCCGACACGCTGACAGTAACCTATGGAGGCGACAGCAACTACGTGGCGGCAAAGGGAACGGCCACCGTGACGGTAACTCCCGCTTGCTCGACGACCAACCCCATCGTTCCCTACGTGGCGTTGAACGGCGTGTGGAAC
>CAZMHC010000067.1:0-16118 GCA_964565955.1 uncultured Occallatibacter sp. | reverse complement strand
TCCCGCTTGTACCAACCTCCAAAGAATAAAACCGAAATCAAATGTGCGAAAAATAGGCTACGTTATCACTTCGGTCTTTTGTGAGCGCAGCCTTTCGCCGGAAAATCCGATTCTGCTTCGCCTGCCGAAGCAAAGATTTCCCGTCCCCTGATCGAGACACTCCGATGCTATGGCGTCGCACGGGACGATGCAGCTACCGCACCACCCCCGCATCCTTTGCCGGCCAATAGACGAAAACCGCTTTACCGTAGATGAGCGATCGCTCGACGGGGCCGAATTCGCGGCTGTCGGAAGAGATCGACCGATGGTCGCCCATCATGAAGTAGGCGCCTTCGGGAACGACGATCTCGGCCATGGAGCGGCTGTCGCGGTACTGCTCGGGGACGTACCGTTCGCGCTGCGGCTTGCCGTTCACCCAAACGCGCCCGCGGTCGATTCGAAGCCTGTCGCCGGGCAAGGCGATCACCCGCTTGATGTAACTCGTCTCCGGGTTGCGGGGATAGCGAAAGACCACCACGTCGCCGCGCTCGATGGCCGCGAAACGATAGACGAATTTGTTGATGAAGAGCCGGTCGCTGTCCTCCAGACGCGGCAGCATACTGGTGCCTTCCACGCGAACCGGCTGGTAAAGAAAAGCGATAATCAGGATTGCGGCGACCGCGGAGAAAAGCAGATCGCGAAACAAGAGACCGATTGTCCCAGTCTCGATCCGAGGGATGGGCGCCGGGCCGGTCGCGGGTGTGCATGGGCATGGGGCCGCGCTTGTTGACGGGGAAGTTTCGGTGTTTGAGGAGCTTTGCTGGACAGTTTCCATCGTATTCCAGATTAATCGAGATTATTGGCAGCCTAGGCTTCCGGGTGGGCATAGCAGATTGGCGCGGTTGGGCTTGGCCAGCGGCTTGGGCTGGCTGGCGGCGGGAACCAGCATCGGCGGCGCACCGCTCAGGTTCGCTTCCTCAAGGACGAGCGGCCTCTGCAAGACCATCTCCACCTGCGTTCCGCTCTCGATATTCACATCGGCGCCGCGGGTAAAGAGCGAGACCAGGCCAGCGGCGGCAATTCCAGCCCCGATTCCCGCAATGCCTCCGGCGATGGGATGCCCCGACCCCAGTCCGCCGATCGAGCCTACTGTGCCTCCGGTCGGAATGGCGATCTTTGCCACCTCGCCGGCGTTGCGCCCCTTGTCGCCCGCCTGCTCGATGGTTCCCTCGCCGTCGTCCTTGACCGACTGCTTCTTTGCGCCGGGGAGGCTGTTGACGATGCCGGGAATCTCCACTACCGTGCCGTTGGGGAAAATGATGGAGGTGAAATGCAGATCGAGCTGCGCCCTGCCCTTCACGCGCCCCGCGCGCTCCACTCGGTCCACCACGCCCTGCACGTAAACGCCGGCGGGAATCAACACCCTGTTTCCCACCACCACTGGAAAAGTCGATGCCAAGTAAATGCCGTCGCCCGGTTTGGCGCTCTTGGTGTTGATGGCGCTGCGCAACTGGAGCAAGACTTTGGCACCGGCGGGGACGGTATACGTCTGCGACGCAGCGATTTGCAAAGTGCTCGGAGTGCTGGCGGGACAGGGCATTTTTTCGTCCATCGGTTGATAATCCTGGTCAGCTGGGCGACAAGGCACCCCGGACCGGCCCGGCGACAAGGATGGTTGCGCAGCCGCTTGATTTGTGGCGGCGGAAGAGGGAACAGGCGTCTGCCCGGATGCTCCCGCAGAGGCCGCGCTCGGGGCGGAAGCAGCCATGGCCGGATCCTCGGCCAACGCAGAGCCGTAAGCTGCCAGGCTAAGAACGATTGCAGCCGTTAACGAGACAGACGGCAGACGCATGAATTCCTCCGTTGCACCTCTTTGAGAGATAGACGAACCATATGCCTCCAAGGATAGCTCGAATAGAGGCGGGGAACAAAACTGCCGAGCCTCTTGCAAAATCCCCCAGCCCCGGTGAGCGCATCGGCAATCGAGGCACTTTGACCCTATGAGAAGACGTTTTGGCGGTGTTGCCGCTTTTTTCGATGCCAGGGGCGTTTTCAACGCCAGAATCGCGATTTTTTGCCACGCCGCGACCATGCTTGGCGCTGTTTGTCAGTCGTCGGGCCCAACCGCTCTTCCAACGTCGGGAACGAACACCATACTCTCCAGTTACACCGCTCCGGTTATCTCGACCGCTTGCCGCCCTTGGCACATTTCCTTCCCAGTCGCGCTTGCCTGCCTGCTTCCTTCGGAGGGTAGGCGCTAACATCGAGCGCCTTCACCTGCTTCAGAACCGACCCGCTGCGACAACCCTTGTCCCCGCCAACTCTTCCATTCCGTCCACATTGACCTTCGGTTCCTCTTCGGTTTTTTTCTTTGCGGGCATGAGTATTCCTGCCATCAGCGGCGGTCGAGAATTACGGTACAGCGTGGGGCGAACCGCATTGAGATTTGGGCATTCGATGCTGTAGGCGGCCGCCGGGTAGCCGCCGTCCGAATGTATATACTGTGATGAGTCTTCTCTAGCGGTCGGACCTCCCAGCTGCCCGCTTGCCCGCTGCAAATCCTGGAGGCAGATTCCAAGTCATGTTGATTCATGTAGACCGTTTGTTTCCCGCCGATCCCGGTACACGGCAGATTGCCAAAGCGTTGTATGGGCATATAAAAGCATTGCCCATCGTAAGCCCTCACGGGCATACGCAGGCGGCGTGGTTTGCGAAGAACAACCCCTTTCCCGATCCCGCAAAGCTGTTCGTGCAGCCCGATCACTACGTCTATCGAATGCTCTATAGCCAGGGAATCTCCATGGAAGAGCTTGAGATCGGCGAGCCGGAGCTGAAGGAAGCGCGAAAGGTATGGCGTCTCTTCGCCAGCCATTACTACCTGTTTCGCGGAACTCCGACACGATTGTGGCTGGACTTTGCTTTCCAGGAACTGTTTGGACTGGAGGAGCGT
Organism: uncultured Occallatibacter sp.; assembly: GCA_964565955.1. Taxonomy (GTDB): domain Bacteria; phylum Acidobacteriota; class Terriglobia; order Terriglobales; family Acidobacteriaceae; genus Telmatobacter. The sequence goes on along the minus strand of CAZMHC010000067.1, from coordinate 13,189 downwards.
TTGTCGGAGAAAACCGCCGACCTCTACTTCGACACGATCTCGGAGAAGCTGCGTAGGCCGGAGTTTCTGCCTCGCGCCCTCTACCGGCGATTCAATCTTGAAGTGCTGGCAACCACCGATTCCCCGCTTGACTCCCTGGCCGATCATCAGGCAATCCGCGCATCGGGCTGGAAGGCTAGGATTCTGCCGACCTTCCGGCCCGATCCAGTGGTAGACCCCGATTTCGCTGGATTTGTAGAAAATATCGCCAAGCTGGGCGAACAGACCGGGGAAGATACCTCAACGTGGCCCGGATACCTGAATGCGCTTGGCAAGGCTCGCGCCCGTTTTCGCGCGCTCGGCTGCGCCGCAACCGATCATGGTCATCCCACTGCGCAAACCGCCGACCTCCCCGCGGCCGAGGCTGCGGAACTCTTCAGCCGGGTGTGCCGCGGCGACGCCGACGCGGAGCAACGCGAACTCTTCCGCGCCCAGATGTTGACCGAAATGGCGCGGATGAGCCTGGAAGATGGGCTGGTCATGCAGATTCATCCCGGCAGCGCGCGCAACCACAACCGCAAGATATACGAGCGCTACGGCCGCGACGTGGGGGCTGACATTCCGAGGCCGACGAATTATGTCGATGCGCTGAGACCGTTGCTCGACCGCTTTGGCAACGAAACCGCGCTCACCGTCATTCTGTTCACCCTGGACGAAACGACCTATAGCCGCGAACTGGCTCCGCTGGCTGGCCATTACCCGTGTTTGCGGCTGGGACCTCCGTGGTGGTTTCACGACAGCCCGGAGGGAATGATGCGTTTCCGCGAGCAGGCGACGGAGACGGCGGGCTTCTACAACACCGTCGGTTTCAACGACGACACGCGCGCCTTCCTTTCCATTCCCGCGCGGCACGACGTTGCGCGGCACATGGATTGCGCATTCCTGGCCAAACTCGTCATCGAGCATCGGCTCGATGAAGAAGAGGCATTTGCAGTGGCGCACGACCTGGCCTATGGGCTGGCGAAAAAGGCTTATCGACTGTAAGAGGCGAGAAATGACGGACTGTGCCGAATTGGACGCGCGGGAGGGAGCGGAACCATCTTCCGGCGCGCGGATTGGGCGTGTGCGCTGGACGATCTGCGCCATGCTCTTCGCCGCCACTTCGATCAACTACATGGACCGCCAAGTCATCTCGATCCTCAAGCCGATCCTGATGAAACCGATCTCAGAGCACGGCATCGGCATGACGGAAGTCAACTACGGCTTCATAGTGGGCGCCTTTACGGTCGCCTATGCGATCGGCTTGCTGGCCGCCGGGCGGTTTGTGGACAAGGTGGGCACACGCATCGGCTACATGGTCATCATGGCCGTCTGGAGCGTCTCTGCGATGGGCCACGCGCTGGCCAACACGGTGCTGGAGTTCGGAATTGCGCGATTCTCTCTCGGACTGGGCGAATCCGGCAACTTCCCCGCGGCGATCAAGTCCGTAGCCGAGTGGTTCCCGCAGAGCGAGCGCTCGCTGGCTACCGGCATCTTCAACTCCGGAACGAATCTGGGAGCGGTCCTGGCTCCCATCATCGTACCCTGGGTGACGATTCGCTATGGATGGCACGCGGCCTTTCTGGTCACCGGCATCTTCAGCGCGACGTGGATTCTGTGGTGGTTCGGCAACTACCGCAAGCCCACCGACCATCCCACGCTCACGGGCGCCGAGTTGCGCTACATCTACCGGGAAGCAGCCGCGCAGATGGGCCCTTCACTGCCGTGGCGCAAATTGCTGGGGCGCCGCCAGACCTGGGCGTTTTCGATCGCCAAGTTTCTCACCGATCCTATCTGGTGGTTCTATCTCTATTGGCTGCCGTCCTACTTCAGCAAGAACTTCAATCTGGATCTTCTGCATCTGGGGCTGCCTCTTGTTATCGTTTACAACGCCTCAGCAGCCGGCAGCATCGGCGGAGGCTGGCTGCCCGCGCTCTTCCGCCGTTGGGGGCTTCCGGCAACGCACGCGCGGCTGGGAGCCATGCTTCTCTGCGCCTGCCTTGTGGTTCCCGTCTTTTTGGTCAACTACCTCCACTCGGAATGGGCGGCCATCGGATTGCTCAGTCTGGCGGCGGCCGCGCACCAGGGGTGGTCGGCCAATCTCTTCACCACGGCCTCGGATATGTTTCCCCGCAGCGCGGTTGGCTCGGTGACCGGCATCGGGGGCATGGCCGGATCGGCCGGCGGTTTCCTGCTGGCCACCTCTGCCGGTTATATCCTGAAGATAACGCATAGTTATGCGAGCCTCTTTGCCATCGCCGCCAGCGCCTACCTGCTGGCCCTGTTCTGCATGGTTCTGCTCGCGCCTGGGCTGAGAAAAGTGGAGTTGGCCGCATGAGCCTCTTTTGCGCCGCCGGAAGCATCGAAGCCGATCTAACTTCGCTGCAGTTGAACGATCTTCTCGCGGAGAGCTTGTCGAAGCTCGGCCAGCGGAGCCGGGTGCTTGCCGTGCCGCCCGATCAAAGCCGTGAGCATTCCCGTGCCGGAGAGTTGACCGGCTATGTCTTCAAGTTTTATGGCGATCGCCTCAAGGCGGTTCTTCCCGCTCTCGGCACCCACAGCGCCATGCAGCCCGCGCAGATTGCGCATATGTTCCCGGATGTGCCGCGGAGTCTCTTCCGCGTTCACAACTGGAGAACCGATGTGGAGACGCTGGGCGAGGTTCCGGCGGAATTTGTCATGGAGCAATCGGAAGGAAAGCTGAGTTATGCCTGGCCGGCGCAAGTCAACCGGCTCATCTCGCAGGGCAACTTCGATCTCATTCTTTCCATCGGCCAAGTGGTGCCCCATGAAGTGATCGGCATGGCCAACTACACCAAGAACATCCTGGTGGGCGCCGGGGGCCGCGAAGGGATCAACCGCAGCCACTATCTGGGCGCGGTTTACGGCATGGAACGGATCATGGGCCGCGCCGTGAATCCCGTGCGCAATGTGCTCGATTGCGCCTCCGATCGGTTTCTGCGCCGCCTGCCCATCGTCTATGCGCTGACCGTAATAGGAAGGCGGGCGGACGGCGGTCTGGCCGCGCGCGGTCTGTTTATCGGCGACGACGCAGAATGCTTTCAATTGGCCGCCGCGCTGAGTCTGAAGGTCAACTTCGAGTTAGTCGATGAACCTATCCGCAAGGCCGTCGTGTATCTCGATCCCGCGGAGTATCGCAGCACATGGCTGGGCAACAAGGCGATCTATCGCACACGCATGGCATTGGCCGACGGCGCGGAACTGATCGTCCTGGCGCCGGGCGTGAAGGAATTCGGCGAAGACAAGACCATCGACGGCCTTATCCGCAAATACGGCTATCGCGGAACCCCGGCAACTCTCGAAGCCGTGCGCGCCCATGCGGATCTGGCCGCCGATCTGAGCGCGGCCGCGCACCTGATCCACGGCTCATCCGAGGGGCGCTTCAAGATTGCGTGGTGCCCCGGCCGACTTAGCCGGGAAGAGGTGGAAGGCGTCGGTTTTGCCTATGGCGACCTGGCGGCCATGCTGCAGCGCTACGATCCGGAGGATCTCCGCAACGGCTATAACCGGGTGGATGGCGAAGAGATATTTTTCATCGGCAATCCGGGATTGGGACTTTGGGCACACCGCGATAGGCTATAAGTTGGGAGCGAACATGGACAATCGAAGTTTGAAACTCGGCAAGTATTCCGTTGGAGTCGGAGACAGATTCGCGCACCAGGCGAACGCGCAGTTGCAGGCCTGCATCGAGGCTCTGCGAAGCGGAATCGAGGTCGTTCCCGTATGGAATAAATCGAACCGCGAGCACACTATCATCGGCTCCGAGCCATCGTCGGTGCGGCGGGCCGCCGATTCCGCTGTGAAAACGCTTGCCTGGAAGCTTCCGCACTATTGCGACGCCGACCACATCACGCTACAAACGGTCGATCGCTTCCTCAATTCATGCGATTTCTACACCATCGACGTAGCCGACTTCATTGGACAGGCTGCTCCTGCGGCGGAGATCGATGACTTTGTGGAGCGGCACCCGGAGTTGTTGAACCGCATCCAATTGACAGGGGTCGATGAGCCCATCGAAATCGCGCGGGAGAACCTGCGGCAGACCGCCCATAAGTATCTGACCGCTGTGAAAAAGGCCGGCGAGGTCTATCGCAGGATCGAGACCGCCAAAGGCGCAGGCAATTTCATTCCCGAAGTATCTATGGACGAGACAGACGTAGCGCAAAGCCCCATCGAGTTGCTCATCGTCCTGGCGGCGATTGCCGAAGAAGGCATACCCGTCCAGACCATCGCCCCCAAGTTCAGCGGCCGCTTCAACAAAGGCGTCGATTATGTTGGCGACGTTGCGCGGTTCGAGCGCGAGTTTGCGCTGGATGCCGCAGCCATCGCCTACGCGGTCCGGCAATATGGCCTGCCGGAGAATCTCAAGTTGAGCGTTCACTCCGGCAGCGACAAGTTCTCGATCTATCCCGCGATTCACTCCGTCATCGAGAGGTTCGACACTGGCGTACACCTGAAAACCGCCGGAACTACATGGCTCGAAGAGCTGATCGGCCTGGCGGAATCCGGGGGCGACGGGCTGGAGCTGGCCAAGGAGATTTACGCCGAAGCCTTTGCCCACCGCGAAGAGTTATGCGCGCCGTACGCCACGGTCATCGATATCGACCCTACCAAGCTACCCGCTCCAGAGCAGGTTCGCGGCTGGTCCTCCGAGCAGTACACCTCTGCCTTGCGCCATGTCCCTGGAGCCGCGGCCTATAACAGCAGCCTGCGCCAGTTGCTGCATGTAGGTTTCAAGGTGGCGGCCAAGATGGGAGGCCGCTATCTGGACCTGTTGGAAACCAACCAAGCCGTGATTGCAAAGAACGTGACGGAGAATCTTTATCGTCGGCACATCGCGCCCGTCTTCCTGGGGCGCGTTTATGAAGCAGGCCTGCGCGCAACCGGAATGGAGAAAGCATGACTGCCGATCTTCTCAGCCTTGAAGGCAAAAATGCGGTTGTAATTGGAGGAACGTCCGGCATCGGTCGCGCACTGAGCCTCGGCCTTGCCGATGCCGGCGCCGCTGTCGTAGCCACCGCGCGCCGCCAGCAACAGGTGGATGAAACCGCCGCCGAGATCGAACGCCACGGGCGCCCGACCCTGCGCCTCACCTCGGATGTGCGCGACCGCGCCTCCCTTGAAACGTTGCTGGCCGCCACGCTTGACAGCTTCGGAAAAGTGGACATCCTCTTCAACTGCGCCGGAATCATCAAACGCGCGCCGACGATCGCCGTGTCGGAGGAAGAGTGGATCGGGATTATCGACACCAATCTCACCGGAACGCTGCGCGCATGTCAGGTCTTCGGCAAGCATATGCTGGAGCGCGGCTACGGACGCATTGTGAACATCGCTTCGCTCAACAGCTTCGTTGCGCTAAGCGAAGTGGCCGCCTATGCGGCCAGCAAGGCCGGCGTTGCTTCACTGACGCGCTCGCTGGCGGTGGAGTGGTCAAAGAGGGGAATTACGGTGAACGCCATCGCTCCCGGCGTCTTCCGCACCGAACTGAACGCCGATCTGCTCGACGGCACACCGCGCGGCAAGGAGTTGCTGATGCGCACCCCGATGGGCCGTTTCGGCAAGACCGAAGAGTTGGTTGGAGCCGCGATCTACCTCGCCTCCGATGCGGCCTCCTTTGTGACCGGGCAGACTCTTGTCGTCGACGGCGGCTTTCTGATCAGCGGCGTCAACCAGTAGAGCAGGGATAAAAACTGCCTTCGCGGATGCGCTTCCCGCAGATTCGCGGAAATCGCGGCAATCCTGAAGTAAAGTGCCCCAATGTCTCGATAGCTTCCCATCGCGCGCTCCGGTCTACTATCCTGGGTGAGTTTGCAAAGGAGGGTTGGTGTTGACTCGCCGACGCTTTGCCGCTCTGAGCGCGGCTGCAGCGGGGACCGCGCTGGTCGCGCCCCGGAGACTCTCGGCCGCCACCCACTCCGGACTTGCTTTCGGAGTGCAGATTTACATGGTCCGCGACTTGCTTGGACCTACGGACCTGCCCGTCACTCTGCGCCTGATTCACCAGATCGGCTATGCAAGCATCGAGACGTACCCGCTGGTCTATAACCGTCCGGCCAAGGAGTTGAAGTCGCTTATCGAGGGGCAAGGCCTGAAGGCTCCCAGCGGCCACTTCGACTACGAGACACTCGATGAGCGGGTGGACTACGCCGCCGAGTTGGGCCTCGAATACATGATCTGCCCCATGCTTCCGCAGCCGCTCTGGGACTCGCTCGACGGCTTTCATCGCGCCGCCGCGCATCTGAACAAGGCCGCCGCCAAAGCCCGCGCGGCCGGACTGAACTTCGGCTACCACCCCCACAATTACGAGTTCAAGAAGCTCGGAAACGGGCGCGGCTTCGATGTGCTGATGCGCGAGCTGGACCCGTCCGTGAAGCTGGAACTCGACGTGTATTGGGCCGTCGAGGCCGGCGAGATCCCGCTGGAGTTGATGAGCAAGCACCGTGATCGGCTGGCGCTCCTTCATATCAAGGACCGCAAGCCGGCCGCCGGAGTTACATTTTCGCCATTCGACAAGCAAGCGGCCCACTTTACCAAGGCCGGTTCGGGCGTCATCGACTGGAAAGCCACGCTGGGCGAGGCGCATCGCCTGGGCGTAAAGCAATACTTCGTAGATCAGGACGGTTACGACATTCCGGTGGAAGAGAGTCTGCGCCGCAACTGGAAGTATCTTTCGCGGTTGAGCCTGTAAGACGCGCCGGTCAACGGCTCCGGCGTTGCCTCGTCTAATCGAATGAAAGTGTGTAGGCTTTGATTGTCATGCCAATGAGATTTCCTCTTCCTCTCGCCGTTGCAACGCTGCTCTTTGCCGGATATTCCGCGCCCACTCTCGGCCAGCAGCCCACCACCGCTCCCGTTGCCACGCTCAAGGTACAGGTCAATGAAGTGGTGCTGCCGGTCACAGTGCGGGATAAGCACGGGGCGCTGGTCACCGGCCTCAAGATCGGCGACTTTACCCTTACCGAGGACGGGCGACCGCAAACGATCAAGAGCTTTACCCGCGAGACCAACCTGCCTTTCCGACTCGGCTTGCTCGTTGACACCAGTCGCAGCGTCTCCGGGGCGATGGAGAACGAGCGCAAGGCGGCCGGCAAATTTGTGGACCAGATGCTGGTCGCCGATCCCAAAGCCGCGCCCAATGCGCCAAAGGACGAGGCCTTCCTCATCCACTTCGACCGCGAGGTGGAGTTGCTGGAGGACTTCACCAACTCGCGCGAGAAGCTGCACCGCGAACTGGACGAGATGGGGCCGACACGGCGCGAGCGGGACTCGAACCAGGGGCCGGAGACCAGCGACGACGAGCGCAACGGCGGAGAGTGGCGCCGTCGCGGCGGTACGCAGCTTTACGATGCCATCTTCCTGGCCGCCGACGAGTTGATGAAGCCCAAAGACGGCCGCAAGGCGCTGGTCGTCTTCTCGGACGGTGTGGACCGCGGCAGCAAGGACTCGCTCAACGACGCCGTGGACGCTGCCGATCGCGCCAATCTGGCCGTTTACACCATCTTCTTCAAGGGGGAGCAGGAACGTCACGCAAACGAGTTTCCAGGAGGACGGCACGGAGGCATGGGCGGCGGCGGTTATCCCGGCGGTGGGGGCGGTTACCCTGGAGGTGGACGGCGCGGCGGCGGCTCCAGCGAACCGCAAGTGGACGGCAAGAAAATTCTCGAGAAGATCGCCACCCGCACCGGAGGCCGCTTCTTCGAGGCTAAGAAGAAGGATAACCTCGACGAGATTTACAGCCAGATAGCCGAGGAGTTGCGCGGCCAGTATCTTCTCACTTATACCCCGGACGTGGAGGACAAGGAGGGCGGCTTCCACAAGATCGCCCTCAAAGCCAACAACGGCGATCTGAATGCGGCGACGCGGGAAGGCTACTACGCCGCCGGCAGCGAGGCGAAATAGAGAACCCGGCTTTCGCCAAACGGGCAGGTAACCCATCCGTCGCGGACCAGCGCGGCATCGCCCTGAACAGATGCCCCCATTGATCGCGCCGCGGACTCACCGGGAATGAAACTCCGCCTTCCCGCCGGGCAAGAGCGCAATCTCCATCCGCCCTTCCTCGCCCTCGGCTAGCACCGGTCCGTTGTCCTGGCGCTGGCGGCCATCCTCGGCTGTATACTGCACCTTCAGCGGCCCGCTGCCGCGCGCCTGGATACGATAGTGAAACTCCCCGCCCGCCGCCAGGCTGTCGGCTCCGAAGCTGGCGCTTGGATAGTCCACCTCCAGCAGCCGAATTGCGCTTCCCGTCCGGTTTTCTACGGTGATCTCCATGTGATGAGAGCGGCATCCGGGCGCTGCCGTCAATAGCGGCAGGAGCGCAGCAGTCAAAACAGCTCCGCGAACTCCGGCGCTCCGCATCATCTCCGGCTCCCATCCGCATCCGCCGCTCTCTCCGCCGTGGCCAGCTTTTTTTCCACCCGATCCAGCCGCTTCAGCACTTCCGGCAGCCGCTGAAAGACGGCCACCGCGCGCAGCCAGACACGATTGTCGAAGCCCGGTGAGCCGGAGATCGTCTTGCCCGCCGGAACGTCGTGCGAGACCGCCGATTGCGCCGTCAATACCGCGCCGTCGCCCACCGAGCAGTGCCCGGCCACGCCCGTCTGCCCGGCCAGAATCACGTTGTCGCCGACCACCGAAGAGCCGGCCAGCCCGGTTTGCGCGCACAGCAGCGTATGCTTGCCCACCCGCGAACCGTGCCCCACCTGCACCAGATTGTCCACCTTGCTGCCGTCGCCGATCTCCGTTGCGCCCACCGTCGCCCGGTCGATGCAGGCGTTGGCTTGCACGTCCACACGGTTGCCCAGCCGCGCCGGACCCGATTGCGGAATCTTCTCCCACTCGCCAGCCTCGTTTTTCGCAAATCCGAAGCCGTCCGCGCCCACGATCGCCCCGTTCTCCAGCGTCACATGGTCGCCTAAAATGCAATGTTCGCGCACCACCGCGTGGGCGTGGGCAAAAAAGTGGCTTCCCGCCTGAACCCCCGGATACAGCACCACGTGCGGCAGCAGCGTGGCGTGTTTGCACAGCTTCACGCCGGGGCCGATCACCACATATGCGCCGATATGCGCCCCTACGCCGATCACCGCCGAGGGGTCTATGACCGCCGTGGGATGGATGCCCGGAGCGTAAACCGGCGGCTGGTAGAACAGGCTCAAAGCTCTCGAAAAAGCCAGATAAGGATTCTCGATCCGCAGCGTGGCCGCGGCAATCTCCTGAAAATCCGGTGCCACCAACACCGCTGCGGCCCGCGTCTTGCGCGCCAGGCCGGCGTAGCGGGGGTTGGCCACGAAGGTCGCCTCCGTCGGCCCAGCCTCCTCGATTCCGTTCACGCCCGTCACTTCCAGCTCCGCGTCGCCGCGCAGCTCCGCGCCCAGCCGGGTTGCCAACTCGCCTAGCTTCATCGAATGAAATTGTACAGAATGAAGCCTCTCGTTTATCCCAGCCCAAAACGCATTGTCGCCGGCATACCCCGCCAACTCCCCATCCCGCTCGCAACCGGGAAAAACAATGTTCCACTGGGAAGGACGGTCCACTGTCAAGTCGTGCGAACAAAGATAGTGGCCTGTGATCGGACGATAATTAGCCGGAACAATGCTTCGTGGCTTCAACTTAGTCTCGCTGGGCTGCATAGCTTGCGCTTCAGCGTTTCGCTCCACTGCGGCAGATCGTAATTGACGAAGATGATTATTTAGTTAGCTCAGGCTCCTCCCATAAGTTGTTGAAGCGTAATGGTCGAAGTTCCGAGGCAGGCTCTGAGGATCCTGGGCAGGAGGTCGTCTTACATGGTTCTTCGGTTGAGCCGGTAGTTGAACTCGGCGACATAGCGATTCAGGCGCTTTGCCTGGACTTGGTGGTGGGTTCCGAGCAGAAAGCGCTTCAGGTTCGCGAGCGAGATGTGGACCCAGGGAAACAGCGCGTGGGCAGGTTCTTGCTGACTTGAGAGCGCGGTTGCGGTGTGCTCGAAGCCCTTCCGGTCGAGATTGCGATAGCCGCTCCAAGCGTCGGAGAGAATGCGGCCATCTCAATGATTCCATGTAGCTTATACCGCCAGTCGCGGTCCTCCATGGCCTTGCGAATCTTGTGCCGCATCAGCCAGGCCGTGGTGTAGCTGACGCCGATCTCCTTCATCAGTTGCACCGCCGAGATGCCCTTTTTGTCGTGGCTCATGCGGTAGATCGCCCAGAACCAACTGGTCAGCGGGGTGCGCGTCTTGTGAAAGATCGTTCCCGCCGTCACCGAGCACTGATAGCCGCACTGCTTGCACTCATACACCTGCCGGGACGCGATATAGCCGCGCGTACCGCCGCCGCAACGCGGGCAGCGAAACCCCTCCGGCCAACGCTGCCGGCTCAACTGCTCGGCGCATTGCGCCTCCTCGCCAAACTGGGCGCGAACTCGCCCACCGTCAGCATCCGAACACCCTCGCCCATGCGAGAATCCCCTCTGGACTCCACAGTATCTCTATTTGTTCGCCTGGGCAAGCTAAATAATCATCTTGACGAAATCCTCGAAAGCTTCTTTAATAATCTCGGGGAGGCAGGCCGTTTCTGCCGACGAAAACGGGCGGCTTCGGAATAGAATTCCTCGTAACACTTCTTCGCAACCTGTACAAGAATTCTTTTGAACTGTTGTAAGCTACGGAATGCATATTCGTAGAGACACCGAGTGTCTGAAGGTTGAATATACCCTCGGACTCAGAACTCGATGAAATGCTTAAAAGTTTCGCCGGTTCAAGTTCGAAGTGCAAAGAACTTCTCATAGTATGCCGCGAAGTTGAAGTCTGGCAGGAAGAGTTTGGGGTGGACCCCTCGGCTGAGACAGCCGAGGGGTCCACCCGAAGATATTGATATATATTTCAAGGGGCTTAGGAAGAAACGCTCCTCGGAGCGACGGTAAAAGGAACCTCCGATCACCCCCTCGATATTTGTGCGCTGAATAGAGAGGGCGTCTTGCCCGCGAGGTTTCTCCGAAGGCTGTAAATTGAGGGAAATGTCGGGCTCGATCGACTTAGTTTGGCGTCTCCAGATGCCTTTTTCGGCATCCAGATACACTACGCCCCCAGCGGGGCCAACCGCGGCGTCAACCGCTTGCGATGTTGATAGAGATTGACCAAAGCAAAGGCCGTCAACAACCACTCATGATTTTTCTTGATGCCGCGATAGCGCACCTTCCCAAACCCGAAGACTCGCTTCAAGATGCGGAACGGCCACTCCGCCTTGGCTATAACTATTGACTTAGTCCGGTTCTTGCGCTTGGCCTGTCGACATGGTTATTGAACTTGTTACGATCGCTGTTCATATCTTGCGCATCGGGCGCGGCCTCGCGAATCGCCTCGGTCTACCCTTGATACCCCGCATCGCCCCAGACTTTCTTCTCCTCGCCATGCGGTAAGTCAGGCAGCATATGCACATCGGAAACGCTGGCCGCCGTCGAGCAGAGAGAATGCGCCGTTCCCTCTTTCGAATCACGCCGATGTGCGCCTTCATGCCGAAGTGCCACTGATTGCCCTTCTTGGTCCGATGCGTCTCCGGGGCGCGCTCGCCGGTCGAGTTATCGGTCGACGACGGCGCGGCGACGATCGCGGGATCGACAATCGTGCCGGAGTTATGCGAATGCCTTTGCTGTCCAGATCCCGCTTTGGGATAATGCGGCTCGACCGGAGCTTCTAACTCGGCCCAGGGAACCACGGCCTCCATGGTGTCGAAGAACTGCTCTCGGCGGCTGGCGCGGGCAAACTTTTCGAAACTCGGCCGACAAGCAAAATGTTATCTGACGCATCGCATTCTCGCTCTATCTACAATCTTGATCGAGAACCGCGCGGTCGCAAGACTCAATCAGAGGTTCCTTAGTGTGCTATGACATTTAGAACTGCTGTGAATTGCCATTTGCCGTTGACTGCGCGATACTGTTTGAGGTTGGCCTTGCGGACACCCGATTTACTATCCGCTTCATCTGGACTTGTGCGGTTCTGGATGCTGGCGGCGACGGTCTTGGCAGACGATATCCGCATTTTGAATCGGTTTTTCCGTGCGTGTTTTAGCAGAATGGATAGCAAATTGGATAGTGAACCTGAATCAATCTTGCAAGTGATTGATTATAAATGGCGGGAGTAGTTCAGTGGCAGAACGTCAGCTTCCCAAGCTGAATGTCGCCGGTTCGATCCCGGTCTCCCGCTCCATAAAATCAATAACTTACGAGGAGACCTGAAAACTTCTGCTCCATTTCTGCTCCAATTACATCAAGAAGAGGCTTTTTTTCAGCTGATTGACCGCCGGCAGCCTGTTCTCGACCGGCGTTTGCGTGTACACGTTTTGGTTCACATCAAGGCTGTGGCCGAGCTGATCGGCGACCAATTTCCCGCTCACCCCGAGTTCGTTCATCAGTGTGGCGTGGGTTCTGCGCATAACTAGGAAATTCGCCCAGCCCATACCGATCTTGTCCAGTTCCGGCTTGATGTTCCGGTTCCAACAGTTGTCCTTTGACATCGGGGTCATCCGTTCCGACGGGAATACCCACGCATCATCCCGCGTGGATACCGCCATCATCCGCCAGACCTCAATATCCCGAAGGAGCCCTTCGGGCAATGCAGCCTTGCGAATTGATTGATCGGTCTTAGGCGAGTCGATGGTTCCCCTGTAAACCCTCTGCCGAATATCCGCGTAAGACGATTGCAGGGTTCCCCAGGTCAACGCGATTATTTCGCCTGGACGCATGCACGCCATGACTGCGAGCTTTACAACCAGCCGTTCCCGTTGATCGAGGGCGCCAAACAGCATTTGCACTTCCTTCATGTTCATCACCTTCCCGACCGGCTTTGCCGCGTCCTTCGGCGTGAACAGCAACATCGCGGGGTTTCTGGCAAGCAGACCTTCAGCCATTGCAAGGTCAAAAATCTGCTTCAAATCCCATCGCAGATGATCCACAGTTGAGAACGACAGGTTTTTCGCCTTGTCGTCCAGTACGTCTTGCAAGCCGTCTCGCCGGAAGGTACCTAGAACCATTTTGCCGAGGCCATCGACCAGATGGATTCTAAGGAACCCCTGCGCAGGTGCGTGATTTTGCATCGACAACGCGAGCGCAGTGGATTTTTTGATTCTAATTCTAATTCTCTTTCAAGTTGAGACTAACTATCCAGGGCCATGCGGTCAGACTG
>CAZMHC010000066.1:0-16232 GCA_964565955.1 uncultured Occallatibacter sp. | reverse complement strand
AAGGGGCTGGGCTGGAACTGGAAGATGCCCACCAGCAGCGCCAGCGCGGTCAGCGACTTTTCGCCGCCGGAGAGCAGCAAGACGTTCTGCAGTTTCTTGCCGGGAGGCGAGGCGACGATCTCCAAACCGCTTTCGGCCTGGTTTTCGGCGTCGGTAAGTCGCAGGAAGGCCTGCCCGCCCTGGAAGAGCCGCGCGAAGACCTGGGCGAAGTTCTCGTTGATGCGGGCGAAGGCCTCATCGAACTTGGCGCGCGAGATCTGATCGATCTCCTTGATGGTCTCCTGGGTGTTGGCGATCGAATCCATCAGGTCCTTGCGCTGGGTCTCAAGGAAGTTGTGCCGCTCGGCGGTCTCCTTGTACTCGTCGAGGGCCATCATGTTTACCGGACCCATCTGCTCGACGCGCTGGCGCAAGGCGCGGCAGGCCTCTTCCTCGGCGGCCAGCGCCTCGCCGGCAAGGTGAAGCAGTTCGGCATCGGCGCGCAGCGCGGCGGCTTCGGCGTTGACCTCGGTCAGGCAACTCGCCTCCAGATGGTCCAGATCGGCGCGCAGTTTCGCCGCCTCGCTGGATCGGCTGGCGCGGTCCTCGCGCAATTGGTCCAGCGCGGCGCGGCCTTCCTTCAACTGCGTCTCCAGCGCGGCCAGTTGCTGGCGCAGGGCCAGGGCCTGGGCGGCCAGCGTCTGGGCCAGGGCCAGAGACTCGGCGCGCGTGACGGCAAGTTCTTTCTGGCGCTCGGCCAACTCGGCGCTCTCGCCGATACGCTGCTCGCGCTCCGTCTCGGCCGCGGTTCGCTGCTGCTCGATGGCCAGCGCGCGGCGTTCCAGGTCGACGTGGAGTCGGTCGATGCGCTGGAAGGTGGACTCCGCTCCGCGGCGGCGCTCCTCCAGGCCAGCCAGTTCCGCGGTCACCCGCGCCGCCTCCTGCTGCAAGCTCTCGCGCGTTTGCCGCAGCAGGGCCAATTGCGCCTGCAATGCGTCGAGTGCGGCCTCGGCGGCGCGGTGTTCGGCCTCCAGGCGCTCGGTCTCCTCGCGCTTCTGCGCAATAACCGTATCTTTGGCCTCGCGCGCGTCCTTGTTGCGGGCGGCCTGCGCAGTCCACTCCTGCAAGCGCCGCTCGACCCGTTGCGCCTCCGCCTCCATCTGCTTGAGCGCCGCCCCCTGATTGGCGGATTCCGTTTCGGCCTGGCGCCGCTCCGCGCCGGCAGCCTCCAACTGCGCCGTCAGCTCTTCGATGGTCCGGGTCAGCGCCGCCGCTTCGCTCTCGGCCTGCCCCAGGCCGGCTTCCAGCTTGGCCAACTTGCCTTCCGCTTCGCGCAGTTCGCGCTTGATCGCCAAAGGCCCCTCGCTGGCCGGCTTGCCGCCAGTCACGGTGGCATTGTGGAAGCACTCACCCTCAGGCGTCAGGAAAAATGCGTGCGCATACCGCGCTGCCAAGCGCTGCGCCTCGCCGGGATCCTCGACCAGATAGCCGTTGCCGAGCTTGGGAAGGATGGTTTCGAGCGACCGTCCAAAGCCGTTCAAAACCCGAATCGAGTCTTTGAGCGGAACCAGGCCGGGCGCGCTGATGGGGTCCGCTCCGCCGTCGAAGGAACCGCCGTGCGCTGCTTTTTCCGGGTGAATCAGGAAGGTGGCGCGTCCATCCACGCCGGATTTGAGTACCCGAACACCATGTTCGGCCGCCCCCCAGTCCTTGACCACTACATAGTTGAGTTCCTCGCGTAGAAACTCATCGACCACGCCCTCGTGCTCGCCGCTGACCTCCAGAAAGTCCGCCAAAGTGCCCACCGGCGCCATTCCCTGGCCCATCGCGCCCGGCTTGAGCAGCTTGCGCACCGTATCGGTCGAGTAGCTGTGGTTGCGAATCAGCGCCTCCAGCGCATCGCGCCGTCCGGCCACTGAGGCCTGTTCGCCGCGCAGTCGATTGGCTCGCGCGCGCAGCGCATTCTCCTCGGCGCGGCGAGTTTGGAGCGAGTTGCGCAGCGCGGCGCTCTCGCTTTCCAGCCGTTTGAGCGACTCCGCCGCTGACTCGAATCGGAGCCGCGCCTGCCCGTTTTGCACTCCCAGCGTCTCCATCTCGTTGCGCGCCTGACCCATCTCCGCTTGCAACCGCTCGGCCTCCCGTTCGAGCGCCGCAAGGCTCTCCTCGGCCTGCGCGGTGTGGTTGCGCGCGTTTCCACTGAGTGTAAGCAAGTGCATCGCATGGCGGCGGCTGGCTTCCAGCTCCCGTTCCGCTCCGAAGACCTCTTCGGCCGACGCGCGCGCTTCCTGCTGGCGCGCCTCCACCTTCTCGCGAAAGGACTTGGCCGCTTCGGCCGCGGTCTGCAAAAAGGCGTGCTGCTGCTTCCGCTCCTCGGCGATGCCGCCCAACTGGGTCCGCGTCGCCTCCAGTTCCGCTCCGGCGGCGGCGATGCGCGTCTCCAGATCGCTCACCCGCTCCGTATTGGCCCGCTCCCGCGCCGCAGCCCGTTCCAGTTCGACCGCCGAAGCATTGGCCCGGTTCTGCGCCTCCTGGCCCTGGCGGTCCAACTCATAGCCCCGCTCGGTGAGTGTGTGCTGACTTGCTTCCCGCGTTTCTATCTCCGCCGCCGAGCCATTGATGCGCTCGGTCAGCATGGCGATCTCGGCATCCAACCGGGCCTGATCCGCGTCCATCTGCGCCATGCGGCTGGCCAGCACCACGCGCAGCCGGGAGCGCAGTTCGTCGCGCACGGCCGCAAACCGCTCGGCCTTGGCCGCCTGTCGTTTCAGGCTGTTCATCTGTCGCGTGATCTCTTCAAAAATGTCGTCCACGCGGGCCAGATTCTGCCTGGCGCTTTCCAGCCGCAACTCCGCCAGCCGTTTCTTGGTCTTGAAGCGGGTAATCCCCGCCGCCTCCTCAAGGATGGCGCGACGGTCGTGCGGCTTGGAGCTGAGCAGTTGCCCAATGCGCTCCTGCCCGATCATCGCGTAGCTCTCCGGCCCCAAGCCGGTGCCCATGAAAATATCCTGGATGTCGCGCAGCCGGCAGAGCTTGCCGTTCAGCAAGTACTCGCTCTCCCCAGTCCGGAAAAGCCTCCGCGTAATCACGATCTCCCCCTTGCGCGGCGTGCGCTGGAACTTGCGGCGGCGAATCTTCAGCACCACCGCCTGCGGACCGATCGCCGTCGCCTGCTGTGGGGCGGACGCTTCCTCCGAATCGTCCTCCAGCGGCAGCCCCGGCTGCTCATTGGCCGCAATCTCCTCGGCCTCGGCGGCGCTCTGGCGGCGCACTTCGTCCTCGTCCCAGTCGGCTGGGCCGTCGTGCTCCACCGCCACCTCCGGTTCCACCGGCACCGGCCCCTCGTAGGCTTCGGGATCGACCAGCGTCAGCGTCACTTCGGCCATGCCCAGCGGCTTGCGCTCACGCGTGCCGGCAAAGATCACGTCCTGCATATTCGTGCCGCGCAGGGTCTTGGCGCTCTGCTCGCCCAGAACCCAGCTCACCCCGTCCAGAATGTTCGACTTGCCGCAACCGTTCGGCCCCACCACCACGGCAATCCCCGTGCCCGCCACGGTCAACTCCGTGCGATCGCAAAAGCTCTTGAAGCCGAGGATGTGGATCTTTTTCAGTTTCAGCATCACTACTCCGTGTCCAGAGGACTGTGCCCAAAGGACTGTGCGCGGTGGCGCGTTTCATCTCGTCCGACTTGCCTCCCGCCGCCCCCACGGGCGAACGGGAATTGTTACCGTCTGATTACAGACTCTACGGAGCTTGGGGGGCACGGTCAACGTCAGGGGAGGGGGTTTTTGTGGATAAGGGAGGCCTGAATTCCGGTTCTTGGAATTTCCTTAGAATCCGTCCTGAATTGGGATTCATTAAGAAAATCTCGTCCCCCGTTTTCCACTGCCGTTGACCAGCCTGAGCGCGGGTTTGCGGATCGGTAAGAAAAGTTGATTCGTTCTCCCACAAAGGCAATCTTTCATTCCAGCCCGGCGCTACAGTGGATACCGCCCCAATTCGATCGCGCGACGCGCAACGGCCCGGCTGAGGGCAACTGAATTGGCCGGAGCGACCCGAGTTAGCCGTCGCAGAATCGCCAACTGCGTCCGCAACAGGTCGCCCTCCGCCGAAGCCGCCAGAACTCGCCGCGCCGCCTGCTCGACCATCCCGATGCTCTCGTCCGCCAGCAGTCCCGTCAACTGCGCGGCCGCCGCGGCAGTCTTTCGCCCCTCGCCCGCCAGCTTCCGCGCCCTCAGCAGCGCGGACTCCAAAGCGTAGACCTGCATGACGATATCGGCCAGGTCCGCCATCGTCTCCTGCTCCTCCTGGAGCGCCGCCATATACCGTTGGCTGGCCGCCCCGGCCGCAAACAGCGCAATCTTCTTCGCCGCCGCCAGCGCTTCACCCTCACGCGCCAGCGGTTCGCCTTCGCAGGCGCCGGCATCCAAGCTGGGCGGCGCGGTTACCTCGTTCATCAGTCTCTGGATCGCCGGCAGCAGCGGAAGTTCCCCGCTCGTGGCTCGCTTCAACAGCCAGCCGGTGATGATCAACCGGTTTATTTCATTGGTCCCCTCAAATATCCGGTTGATCCGCGCGTCGCGGTAGCAGCGCTCGGCCGGGTAATCCTCGACGTAGCCGTACCCTCCCATCGTCGCGACCAATTCGTCGGCTGTCAGCGCCAGCATCTCCGATCCGTAAACCTTCAGAATCGAGCACTCGATGGCCAGTTCCTCGAAGCGCCGCCTCGACTCCCCTGGCGGCGCCGCATCGCCCCCGCGCCCATCGATCATCCCCACAGTCCGGTAAACCATGCTCTCGGCCGCATAAAGCCGCGTTGCGCAGGCCGAAATCTTGCGCTGGATCAAACCGAACTCCGCAATCGACTTTCCAAAGGCGTGGCGCTCCGTGGCGTAGCCGATCATCTGCCCCAGCGCCTGCCTAGCCCCGCCCACGCACGCCGCGCCCAGCTTGAACCTTCCTATATTCAATACGTTAAACGCAATGCGGTGGCCCTTGCCCGGCTCCCCCAGCAGGTTGGCGGCGGGAACATTGCAGTTGTCCAGCAGCAACGGGCAGGTCGAGGAGCCGTGAATTCCCAACTTGCGTTCCTCCGCGCCCACAGTCAGCCCCGGCGTACCCCGCTCTACCAGAAACGCCGAAAACTTCTCTCCGTCGATCTTGGCAAAAACTGTAAACAGTCCGGCGATGCCGCCGTTGGTAACCCACTGCTTCTCGCCCTTGAGCGCATACTCGCCGCCGTCAGCCGAGAGCGTCGCGCGGGCGCGGATATTCATCGCGTCGGAGCCGGAGCTGGCCTCGGAAAGCCCATAAGCTCCGATCCACTCCGCACTGGCCAGTTTCGGCAAATAGCGCCGCTTCTGCTCCTCGCTCCCGTACCAGACCAGCGGCAAGGTCGCGATCCCGATATGCGCGCCAAACGCCGCCGAAAAGCTGGGCAGCACCGACAAGTGGTCCGTAATCAGCGTTGAGCAGGTCTTGTCCATGCCCATCCCGCCGTACTCCTCGGGAATATCGACGGCCGTGAACCCCAGCTCGGCCGCTTCGCGCAGCAGCCCCGCCAACACACCAGGCTGCCTGGCCTCGATCGCCGCCGTGTGCGGCAATATCCGCTCACGGGCGAACTGCGCTGCCGTCGCCGCAATCTGTCGCTGCTCCTCGTTCAGATCTTCCGGAGTGAATATCTCGGCCGGGGTCTGGCTCCGCAGCAGAAAGCCGCCCCCGGCAGCGGCAACGATGGGGGAAGAAGTCTGTGTACTCATGGGGCGCGAACCTCCTGGCTCTGCCCACCTTACGCGAACGCTTCGCGGGACCGCAAGCGGCATGAAGTTCGGAATCGAAGTTGGCGGCGTACCTCGCCAGGTTGCGGAAAAGCGCTTTGCATTGAAGAGGCAATGCTTCAGCCACGCCGAAATCGGTTGAGAAGAATAAATAAGCTTTGCCCCCGAGGGGAAGGTTTTCGGCGTTTTCGACTATTACCGCCGACCGTCACGGAACAACCTCGAACGGGATCCGTTTCGATACGATCGCCGCGCTTTCGTGCCACAGGGCTGGAAGTTTCCGCAACTTCTCGGCGACGTAAGAGCGGGACAGAGGACTGTTATATTCCACCTCCAGTGTGTACTTGCCCGGCGATTTCACAATATCCCTCACAGGCAGCGTACGCTCGGCGCCGAAAAAATCGCCGTCTTCCTTGAGTCGAACGAAGATGCTTGGATCGTCGTTCCGTTTGGGCGGCGGTAGCATGGTATCGTCCATCGTCTCCGGACCGACAATCTTGCCGGAGCTATCTCTGACAGTTATCGTCAAACCGCCTCCGTATCCCCACGAGATACATCCGTACACGTAAACCGGATCGGGGCCATGATTCAGAATTCCCACATCGATGACCATCGACTGGTCGAGCGAGTACAGCTGTCGGTCCGTATGCGCGAAAAGAGACGCGCGCTCCCAAGTCGTCTTTTCGCTGTCCGCGCTGGCGCGCCCCGGAGCGCTCTGGGACGCGCCCTTGCAGACGCATACCGCCGCGAACAGCAAGATTGGGAATGCGCTCTTTCTCATTCGATCGTCTCCTCGGCAATATCCGCAAACGCCGCGATCCGCTTGTTCACGGCCATAGGAACTTTTGCGACATATGGCGTTGCATCGCATCTCGATTTCCGTCGTCGGCCCATTTTTCCAGATAGCTTATATCGTTCTGACTG
Organism: uncultured Occallatibacter sp.; assembly: GCA_964565955.1. GTDB lineage: Bacteria > Acidobacteriota > Terriglobia > Terriglobales > Acidobacteriaceae > Telmatobacter. Next base: position 9,552 of record CAZMHC010000066.1, on the reverse strand, counting down.
AAGCCGATCTTTCTTCCAATGGCGAGTTGCGTCCGGCTGGCCGACTGCTCGTCTTTCCACCGCTCATCGCCCGCGTACTTTCCGAAGTTCAGGCAATGCTGCCCCTCGTGGCCAAACAAGGAACCGATCCAATCGGAGGAACTGCTCTTGATATAGCCGATGGAAAGAGTCATCTCGTGTCTGCCCGTCGCTCCCAGGGCGGCGTCCGATCCAGACACCGTGAATTTCGCGATCTGCAGGATCGCATTCTTTTCCTCCGCCGTGAACGAACTTATCTTCTGGTTGATCAGATCGGCCGCGCGCGCGACCTTGTCGCTGGCCAGAGTCCGGTCCGCGACCGATAACTTCGCGTCGTAAGCTATATCCACCCTTTGGCTGATTGCAGTTACGAACGAAAGTGGGCTTCCCATGAGGATTCCTCCCTGCCGCCGCTCACCGACGATCGTCGGACAGTTCTTGCCCGTTCCGCGAGACAAAGCGACCGTTCCTTATCGGCGCCGCGAAGAATTTGTCTCCCGCCTGGAATGTAGCACAAACCGCCGTCGAATCGCACTTTCTTATCAGTCTTTCAAGACGTATGCCGTCCGGGCGCGTTGTATGCGCGCGGCTTCATTCCCGGCTCGCGACTTTCAATGCCCCGCTGTTATCAAGATAAATCCCCAAACTTCGCTGGACAAACGGCCCGCGCTCGATATATACTTTCGCCGTTCGCATTATCTTACTCGGCGCCAACGCGAACCAGGCCCCCCGCGATCCGTCCGGTTCAGGAAAACGAATCGGCGAAAACGAAATTCAGGAGAACTGAAGATGAAGAATTCAACTTTGCAGTCATCCTCCGCTCTGCAATCGCCGCCGCGCCCCTCCGCCTGCCGGCTATACGCAAGCGCGCTTCTCACCCTCTGCCTGCTCTTCGCCTTTGCCCCGCAAGCCCATCCCCAAACCACCGCCCCAGGAGAATGGACCTGGGTGGGCGGCAGCGTCACAGCACTCCAAGCTGGAGTCTATGGCACGTTGGGCATCCCCGCCGCCGCAAACATTCCCGGAACCCGGCTTGGCGCTTCGAGCTGGACCGGCGGCTACGGCAATCCGTAGCTCATCCAAATTCGGTTCAATCCAGGGCAAGCGCATTCCGCCTTGACAATCCGGTCGAGCCGGAGACGGGTATACATAGCCGCGGATCGCGCGCGGTTTTTGGAGGAAGTTTATGACGTGGAAAAGGGTTTTTGTTCTGCCTGGGTTGTTCGCGCTCATCGTTGCGACGCCCATCGCCGTCTATGCTCAACCCTCCGGCGGCTGTAGCGGCGTTGCCAACATGACAGTCGGGTCAACGACATACGCGCCTCAATGGTGCCAAGAGTTCAACGGCGCCGCCGGATCGCCGGACACCACGGTATGGACATTCGGACTGGGAAACAATGGCGGCTGGGGCAACGGCGAGCAGGAAGTTTATTGCGGGCCTCCGGGATATCCGAATAATCCGTCGCAGTGTCCCACCACGTTCAGCGCTTCCACCGCCCCGGTCTACATCGATGGCATCGGGCATCTGGTGATTCAGCCGATCTATGAAAATGGCGCGTGGCTATCGGCGCGAATGAATACGGAAGGGATGGAAAACTTTACCTATGGCATACTCGAGGCAAGCATCGAGGTTCCCAATGTGGCCAGCCAAGGTCTCTGGCCCGCTTGGTGGACTATGGGTACCGACTGCGCGACCGTTGCGTGGCCAACTTGCGGAGAAGCGGATATCTTGGAGGACTGGTCCCCCACTGTATATAACGGCGCGGGAGACGCTGGGATCAATTCCACCATTCACACGGCCCTGACCGGGGGAGACGGAGTCGGAGCGCGCTATAACTTCCCGAGTGGAGAAGCGTCGAACTCTTCCTTCCATATCTATGGCATGATTTGGACCGAGAACCGGATACAGTTCTTCGTGGATACCCCGGCATCGCCGTTTTTCACAGTTACACCGGCCAGCCTTCCCTCGGGAGACACTTGGCCATTCAATGCCGGCATCTTCGCCCTCTTGAATGTGGCGGTGGGCGGCACCCTGGGCGGATCGGACAGCGGCCTGGCCAGTCCGGCATCGCCGATGACGGTGGACTACGTTCGCTGGTACACAGCCGCGACGGGCACGGCGCCCGCGGCTCCCGCAAACCTGACCGCAACGGCAGCCTCATTGAGCCAGATCAATCTGAGTTGGACGGCCTCGGCCACGCCTGGAGTCACCTATACAGTGCTTAGGTACGGAGAGGCGATCGCTACGGGAGTTACCGGAACGACTTACTCTGACACCGGACTGACGGCGGCAACTCAATACTCCTACACGGTTGAAGCCGTGAACTCGAGCGGCGCTTCGCCCGCTTCCAACCCCGCGACGGCAACCACGGCCAGCGGCAATTGCACCGCGGTTCCATCGGCGCCCACCGGGCTGGCGGCCTCGGCATCGTCCTCCAGCGTCATCGGCTTGAACTGGACGGCGGTTGCGCCTCCGGCCAACTGCACGGTCGGTTCCTACAACGTTTACAGCAGCACGGTCAGCGGTTTCACTCCCGGAGCGAGCAACCTGATCGCCGGCGGCGTGACCGGCGCAAGCTATACCGACACAGGCCTCGCGGCTTCGACTGCTTATTACTTCGCGGTCGAAGCGGTTGACGCGGACGGCGCATCGCTGGCCTCGGCGCAGGCGACCGCTACAACCCAAGCGGCGGCACTCTCCAACGGCACCTACACACTGACCCCGCAGAACGCCACCGCGCTGCGCCTGGACGACGATGCCGCCAGCACCGCAACCGGGAACACCATCTGGGTATATACCGCGAACAATACCGCCGCGCAGAACTGGACAGCCGCCGATACCGGCGTCACGCCGAGCGGGTATTTCAACTTCGCCACGCTCGGCCCGTACTGCTTGACTGCTTCAGGAACCGCCAGCGCTTCGTCAGTGGTGCTGGACCCGTGCGATGGCTCCACGGCGCAGGCATGGCAGGCGGTGACATCGGGCAACTTCTACATCTTTCATCCCGCCAACAACACCGCCAACTGCCTGGATGTGCGCGGCGATGGGACGGCCACGGAAACCATTGTCCAGGTGTATGCCTGCAACGGCGGCAACAACGAAGAATGGGCGCTCACCGTGGCGGGGGCCGCAACCAACCCGATCGTCCCCTATATCGCGGTGAACGGCAACTGGAACACCACGCCGGAAAGCGCGGTCACCGTGGCTTCTGGAACGTCTGTGAGCCTTGGCCCCTGGCCAATCAGTGGCGGAACCTGGAGCTGGACCGGACCCAACGGATTCGCTTCCACCGCGCGCGAGATCGATAACATTCCGTTGAGCGCCGGAGCCAATGTCTATACCGCAACCTACACCTTTGAAGGAGCCAGTTACACGCAAGCCTTCACTGTCACGGCAACCAGCGCCAGCCCCATCGTTCCGTACATCGCGGTGAACGGGGTATGGAACGCCACGCCGGAAAGTGCGGTCACCGTGGCTCAGGGAACCTCCGTAAGCCTCGGCCCCTGGCCGGTCAGCGGCGGTGCCTGGAGCTGGACCGGACCCAACGGCTTCGCTTCCACCGCGCGCGAGATCGATAACATTCCGTTGAGCGCCGGAGCCAGCACCTACACCGCGACTTACACCGCCGGCGGCGCTACCTACACCCAGGCATTTGTCGTCACGCTCACCACGGGTGCCTGCAGCACCGTCAACCCAATCGTTCCCTACATCGCGGTCGACGGCGTTTGGAACACGACGCCCGAAACCACGGTCACCGTGGCTTCGGGAACCGCTGTAAACCTCGGCCCCTGGCCGATCGGCGGCGGAACTTGGAGTTGGACCGGCCCCAATGGCTTCACCTCCACGGCGCGCGAGATCGATGCCATCCCGTTGAGCGCCGGCGCCAACGTCTATACCGCAGCCTATACTGTCAGCGGCTGCTCCTACACGCAGCCGTTCACCATCACCGTCAACTAGCCGACCGGCGGTTGACCGCAGCGACTCTGGTGGGCGGGTGACCCATGTTGCGCCGCCCGCCCACTTTTCACTGACCCGCGATGACGGCAAAGCGCATTTTTCGGGTGACGGAGCGGAAAACAACCGAATCGATTGCAGAGATGGGTGAAGATTTCAGCGCCATTCAGCTTCGCCAGATGGGGAGGGATTCGGCATCTGGCCGACGAAGAATCTCGATCGTCGCGTGGTCCGGACTGTAAACGCAAACCGGGTCGATCGACTCGGCATTCCCGGTCAACTGGAATGCCTGACAGCGACAGCCACCGAAGTCCTGCGCCTTGCGCGGGCAGGCGCGGCAAGTCTCGGAGATCCAGGAGTCGCCGCGGAAGCGATTGAAGGCGGGGGACGAGTTCCAAATCCAATCGAGGTCGCGGTCGCGGATGTTGGTGAAGGTCAAATCGGGGATGATTGCGGCCGCGTGACAAGGCAGGGCGACGCCGACCGGGTCGATGAGCATCATCTGGCGTCCCCAACCGCCGACGCAGGCTTTCGGATATTTGCCGAAGTAGTCGGGCAGCACGAAATCGATGTGAATCTTTCCCTTGAGGCGCTGCTTGGCGGCTTCCACGATGGCTATGGATTTTTCCACCTGTTCCATCGTGGGCATGAGCAATGCGCGATTCTTGAGCGCCCATCCGTAATACTGCACGTGCGCAATCTCAAGCCGATCGGGAGCGAAATCCGCCGCCATGCCTATGAACGACTCGAGCCGATCGATGTTCATTCGGTTGATCACCAGATTGAGCGTCAGGGCGATCGGGAACTTCTTGATCGTCGGAACGATAGCTACCTTCAGGGCGTGCGCGCGCGCGCCGGCGATGTGGTTGGCTGTATTCTCGTCCTCTCCCTGAAAGCTGAGCTGGAGGTGTTCCAGTCCGGCATCGACGAGTTCAGAGAGTAGCTTCTCATTGATCCCGATGCCGGAAGTTATCAAGTTGACGTAAAGCCCGGCATCGCGGCCGGAGGCGATCAGCGCGGGCAAGTCGGAGCGGGCAAGCGGCTCGCCGCCGGTAAGATGCAGATGCAGGATGCCGATTTGCGCGGCCTGTTGAAAGACGCGCGCCCATTCCTCGGCAGTCAGCTCGGCATCGCTCTTCTTGAGTTCGAGCGGGTTGGAGCAATAGAGGCAATGCAGGGGGCATCGGTGCGTGACCTCGGCAATCAGCGAGAATGGCTTGGGCAAGCTCAGGTTGTCCGATGCAAGTTCCATCTCATTCGCTCCGAATCAAGCCGCGTTCCTGGATTCTCCCGAGCAGATCCAGAACATCCCTTTCGACTGCTTCTCTTTCCGCCCCCGAGTATTCCGCAAGCAGATCGTCGATAACATTCGCTATGGTCCTCTGTCCGTCGAGCCGGAATAGAATGTCGCGAGCCGGTCCGCTGAGTTGGAGCGTCCCTTCGGGAATCAGCAGGACCGGTTCGGTGGGATGCAGACGGCAACCCGGAGAGAGGCGCAACTTCGCACTCAGGTTCATCTCAGGAGCGCTCCGCGGCATGGGAATCCGGAACGAAGCATCCGGACGGGACGTTTCCGGGTTGCACATAGGCATAATCGATGGCGTCAAGCTGTGCCCACAGGAGTTCGCACTTGCGCGCGAGAGCTCCGATGGCTTGCTCCTGCTCGCCTCGCGTATGCGCATTCCGGGTTACAAAGTCGAGCGCGAAGGCGGCGTCCGCGGGCGCCTGCGTGAGCCGGCCGACAAAGTATGCGAGTCCGCTCGACAGGTGGGGATAGTGAAGGCGCAGTTGGTCGATGCGAAGGGAGATCAGGTCGCGCGAAAACAGTTCGGTGAGGGAAGACGCGACGGCCACCAGGAGCGAGCTTTCACGAACCAGGGCCAGATATGCATCCACGGCGTAGCGTACGCCGGGAAGGACGCCGCCGCATGGAATGACCAGGTCGCGGGATAGACCGGAGGCCTCCGCAAGTTGTATCCATTTTTCTATTCCGCCGTGGGAGTCGCCATCGCCGTCGTGGTCGAGTATGCGCTTGCGCCAAGCGCGCCGAAACGCCGGATCGTCGCTCTTGGCAAGGATCAGCGCGTCTTTGATGGGGATTCGGCTTTGGTAGTAATAGCGGTTGAGCGCCCAAGCCTGGAGCTGGCCGCGGGTGAGAGTTCCAGCGTGCATACGAAGGTGGAAGGGGTGGCGATGGTGATAATGGGCCTCGCCGACAGCCTGCAGGCGCGCGCGCAACTGCTCCGGGGTGAGCAGAGCCTCTTCCGATGCGGTACTGTGTTCTAACTCCACTGCCATCCGTCGTCTCCTATTTGCCAACCGGAGTCTTCAATCAGTTTACGTTCCTCACCGCGCGGATCGAGGATGGGGTTGGTGTTGTTGATGTGGACAAATATCTTTCTGGGCCGAGTGACGGACTCCAGCAATGCGATTGTACCCTCCGGCCCGCTGATGGGGATATGGCCGATGGAGCGGGCGAGGGGCGTGCCGTGCTGGGTATCGCTCAGTTCGGCATCGCTCCAGAAGGTGCCATCGACCAGAATGGCATCGCAGGTATTGTAAATCGCGCGCAGTTCGTCGGTGATCTCGGGGAGAGCCGGAGTGAAGGCAATGCGGCGTCCTTTCGACTCCAGGACAAGGCCGATGCTGGCTTCGCCCGGCGCAGCCGATTGATATTGCGGATTCCCATCGCTCGAATCCGAAGCGTAGAACGGGGAGCAGTCCGAAAGTGGAATTGGAGTGCACAGAATCTCTCCGCCGAGGAGAAAAGATCGGCTTGGGACGATCTCAACCCAGGTCATTTGATTGGGAATCCGGCGCAGCATCCGAAAGAAGGAGTTGGCTTCCAGTATCCCACGCACTGTTGCCGTGGCGTATACGACGAGAGGCTGGAATTCGCGGAGGAGCAGAAGCCCGAGAACCTGGTCCAGGTCGGCGCTGGTGAGAACGATTCCCGCAATAGGCGTACTTCTCTTGCCGTTTGTGTGGGACGGCCATAGTTCCGGGTCGGCTTCGATCTGAAATTTGAGATCGGGGGAAGCATTGATCAAATATCGACTCGTCCCTTCGCAAGAGAGGACGGCTTGAAGATGCAATCGCGGGGGAATCGCGATAGGGTTTTGCCGGCACCCACTGCAGAGCGGACATGAGCAGTTCCACTGGGGAAAACCGCCGCCGGCGGCCGTCCCCAGCAGTCTAAAGCGCATCAATGGTTAGACTTCCGCGGTTGCGTAGCAGTTGATTTCACAGCCGAGACTGACTTCACAAAAATCCGGGCGGGTCCACACTTTAGTTTTCATCGTTGACCTCCTTCTTTAGTCATTGGGCGTCCGCTGAAGCCGAATCGCCACATAATGGACTATATCCACTTCATTTATCGAAATCAAGATGTTTTTATCAAGATGTATTTTTTCGGCATGGGGAAGCGGTTCCGGTCCGCATCGTGACGCAATCGCGCACTCATCGGCGCCACTTCTTTGCCGCAAGCGACGATTCGCCGGCAATAGTCCACTGCCCGAACCAAACGGCATCCGCGCTCCGCCGCTGGGCCTCGTTGATGTACCTTTATCTATTGGCATGGTTCGTGCGGCCCCGGCCGCCGGATGCGGCCGATGCGGCGCGGCTGGCCGCCAGAGTTGGGGAGCGCTTTTCCATGATGGAATTTCATATTTCCCGCGGCGCGCGCGAGCGCTACCAGTTCACCGAATCCCTTTTTTCCTATACCGGAAACGTCGTTTTTGCGAACATGGCGGCTTGCCGCGAGTTCGCGCATCGCATGAACCTGGTGCGCGACGTGGAACGGCAACCCGAATTGGCGGTTCATGCCGGCCAGCTCTACGCCATGGGCTTGATCGACGAGGCCAGCCACGTTGTGATGGCGCGCTATCGTGAGCAGTTCGACCCCACGGCGATGACCTCCGCCCTGGACTTCTTCTCCGCGCAGGTGGGTTCCGAGGCGCTGGAAGCCATGCTGCTGGCCTTTGTCGAGCAGTTTCCCGGCATCAGCGTCATCCGCGGCCTGGAGACGCCCCGGCAATGGCTGGAGGGCCAAACGGAGGGCGCGCCGCACCGGGCCGCCGCGCTCGAAGAGTTGATGCTGCTGTGGACCGCCAACCGCAATGAAGCCTTCAGGCCCTTCGAGGAACTCTTTGAAGAAAATACCCTCGCCGAGAAGACCGTCTATCGCCAGGTGACGCGGCAGTTGCCGGAGTACTTCGCCACCCGGCCGCTGATTCCGCTGCCGGACTCCAAGCCGATGAATCTCCTGGACCTTTTGCGCGCTCCAGCGGTCAACTCGCCCCGCTCGCTCAGCGAGCAACTGAAACTGATCCGCCGGCTCTGGAAGCCGCTGATCGGCGATAGCCTGGATCATCTTCTGGGCATCGCCACCGAGATTCTGCACGAGGAAGAACTGGCCATCTGGATGCAGTTCAACCCGCCCGCCGCGCAGGCCCGGGAAGCCGCCCGCCGCCACCGCGAGAGCGGCCGTCAGCAGTGGCCCTCGGCGGTCAGCACCGCGCAGGTGCCCACCTTCGGCGATCCGGCCCACGAATACGAGAAGTTCAGCGCGGATATGGCCTGGATGCCGACCGCCGTGCTCATCGCCAAAAGCACTTACGTCTGGCTGGCGCAGATGAGCCGCCAATACGGCCGCCGCATCGCCCGCCTCGACGAGATTCCCGACGAGGAACTGGCCACCCTCGCCCGCCGCGGCCTCAACTCCCTGTGGCTGATCGGCGTTTGGGAGCGCAGCCGCGCCTCCCGCACCATCAAGCAGATTTGCGGCAACTCGGATGCCGTCGCTTCCGCCTACTCTCTCTTCGATTACACCATCGCGCACGACTTGGGCGGCGAACCGGCCTACATTCACTTGCGCGACCGCGCCTACCAGTACGGCATTCGTCTGGCCAGCGACATGGTGCCCAACCACATGGGCATCGACTCGCCCTGGGTGGTCGAGCACCCCGACTGGTTCATCGCCCGCAACGAGCCGCCCTATCCCGCCTACAGCTACAACGGTCCCGATCTCTCCCAGGACGGCCGCGTGGAGATCAAGATCGAGGACCACTACTTCGAGCAGTCCGACGCCGCCGTGGTCTTTCGCCGCCGCGATCGCCAGAGCGGCGAGACGCGCTACATCTACCACGGCAACGACGGCACCAGCTTTCCGTGGAACGACACCGCGCAGCTCGACTTTCTCAACCCGGCCGTACGCGAGCAGGTCATCCAGACCATCCTGCGCGTGGCCCGCCTCTTTCCGGTGATCCGCTTCGACGCCGCCATGACCCTGGCCAAGCGCCATTTTCACCGTCTCTGGTTTCCCGGTCCAGGCTCCAGCGGGGCCATTCCCTCGCGCGCCGAGTACGGCATGAGCCAGGCCGACTTCAACCGCTGTATGCCCCACGAATTCTGGCGCGAGGTGGTCGATCGCGTCGCGGCGGAAGTTCCCGGCACCCTGCTCCTGGCCGAGGCCTTCTGGCTCATGGAGGGCTACTTCGTCCGCACCCTGGGAATGCACCGCGTCTACAACAGCGCCTTCATGATCATGCTGCGCGACGAGGACAACGCCAAGTACCGCT
>CAZMHC010000065.1:0-16456 GCA_964565955.1 uncultured Occallatibacter sp. | reverse complement strand
TCGACTGCCGACGCGACCACCGGGGCTTGGGGGATTTTGCAAGAGGCTCAGAAGTAAATAACTCCAATCGCAACAGTCGCCCAGCACATCCTCTTCATGGCAGTTAATACCTCTGCATTGCTTTCGCCAAAATTTCGCGGCTAGTATGTAGTGTATGCGAGCCCTCACTTTTCTCTTCGGAATCTTCCCAATCGCGTCTACCTCTGCAAACACATCACGATTTCATGCGTCGGGATCGCGCCCTCGCGCAATATCTCCCAGCGTCCCAGTCCCAAGGAGAGATCGACGATGGTCGTCGGCAGTGCGTTGGCGGTCGGACCTCCATCGACGATCAATGGAATGCGGTCGCCAATCTGGTCGCGGACGCAGGCTGCGTAGGTACACTCGGTGGCCCCTTGCAGATTGGCCGAGGTGGCGGTGATGGGCAGCCCGAAGCGCTCCACAACCGCCCGCGGAATGGCCGCGTCCGGCACCCGCAGGGCCACGTTGCCGGTATTCGCGGTCGAGCGCAGCGGAAGCTTGGTTCCGGCCCTGACGATGACCGTCAACGGCCCCGGCCAGAACTTCTCGGCCAGCATGTCCAGCAGCGGGTCGTTATCGCGTGCCAACTCGTAGGCCTGGGAGACGGAGGCTATCAGGAGCGAAAGCGGCTTCTGCTTCTGGCGGGTCTTGATGGTGTAAATCTGCTTGACAGCCGAGAGGTTCACCGGGTCCACGGCCAGCCCGTAGAAAGTATCGGTGGGCAGTGCAACCACATCGCCCTTGCGCAGACAGGCGACGATGTAGTCGATCCGGTCCGCCTGTGGTTCATCGGGATGGACGCGCAAAATCTCCGCGGACAAAAAGGTCTACCTCGTTCCCGAGTTCAATACGCTATAAAGACGGAAGCTATCACAGCGCCTGGCGGGGCGCAAGTCGAACCGTTGCAATCGCCTGCCCACGGTGCGGCAAAACGGCTTAGAATCGGCTCAGCGTTCAAAGGTTCAACATCGATGCCTCTTCGCATTGTACAGAGTAAGGGGAATGCCCGCTTGAAAGAGTTGCGGCGAGCGCTGGCCCACCCCAGCCGCGCCCCCGGCGGACTGACCGGAATCGAGGGGCCGATCCTGCTCGAAGAAGCGCTGCGCGCCGAACTGCGGTTTTCCTGCGTCTTTGCCGCGCAAGGCTCAGAGCGCCTGCTGGAAGAACTGTGTCTGCCCCAGGAGACGGAGATTCTGCTCTTGCCCAGGGAACTGCTCGACGCGGCGCTGGCCACCGAGACCCCTCAGCCGATCGCCGCGCTGGTCGAGCCGCCGGCCTGGAGTTGGGACGATTTACTGGCTGGCCGTAGCGGTGGCGCGCCACTCATCCTGATTCTGGCCGGCCTGCAAGACTCCGGCAACCTGGGCACCATCCTGCGCTCCGCCGAGGCCTTCGGAGCCAGCGGCATTCTCAGCTTGCCCGGAACCGTGAGCGCCTGGAACCCTAAAGCGGTGCGCGCCTCGGCCGGCAGCGTCTTCCGGCTGCCGCTGCTCACAGTCAGTGCCGAAGAGTGCTTTCAGCGGCTGCGCGAGGCGGGAGTGAAGATTTGGACCACCGCCGTCGCCGGCGCCAAACCGGCCCATCGCGCCGATCTGGCCGGAGCGACGGCTCTGCTGATCGGCAACGAGGGCAACGGCGTACCCGACGAGTTGGCCTCACAAGCCGATGCCGCGATTACGATTTCCTGTCCCGGCCCAGTGGAAAGCCTGAACGCCTCGGTGGCCGCCAGTGTGCTGCTCTACGAAGCGTCGCGGCAGCGGAGGTACCATAACAGTGCCAACACTTCAAAAAATCGAAGCATATGAGAATGAAGGGTACGGGCTTCAGCCCGTACATCAATCAGGCCAAGCTGAGTGGGCATTAGCCCCTGAGGGAATGCGGCAACAGTTTGGAGATTCCTGCTTTGGATATAATCAATCATAATTTCAATCGGGGCTATCATGAGCGAAGCGAAATTTCAGTTGAGCCGATCACCAAATGCGCCTGTATCCAGCGCAGAATTGTTGGCAGATATTCAACGAGCCGCAGAAGCTGCTGGAACTATGAGGATTGCTATAAAGCTGTATGAGAAAAGCGGAATGTACTCATACGACACTATGAAGAGGCGCTTTGGCTCTTGGAATAACGCGCTCATCGCAGCTGGTCTAGAAATTACAAATGAAATCAATATTACCGATGAGCGATTATTTGAAAACATCATGCGCTTATGGGAGCACTATGGGCGACAGCCAAGAAAGGCTGAATTATTGAGACAACCTTCATTGATTTCGCAAGGGCCGTATAAGCGGCGTTTTAATGGCTGGATCAAAGCACTTGAGCAATTCGTTGAATACGCAAACGCACAAGATATAACTCCTCCGACACCAAAGGAGGTGTCAAGTGGGCATCGAACAAGCAGATTTCCTTCTTTGCGGCTTCGCTTCCGCATCTTGAAACGAGATAACTTCTGTTGCCGTGTATGTGGAGCAAGTCCCGCATTAACACCTGGTCTCGAATTGCACGTTGATCACATAATCGCTTGGAGTGTTGGCGGCGAAACCGTCGAAGAAAATCTCCAAACTCTGTGTGAGGCTTGCAACCTCGGTAAGAGCAATGTGCTTTAGTTGGCAACGGTTCGAGCAATTGCAAGATGGAGATATTCCCTCTGGGGCTAAAGCCCGCGTTTATTTTGCGGTCCTTATGTACGGGCTGAAGCCCGTACCCTTCATCAAAGCAATTCTTTCAACGAGTTTGCAATGAGTCTCTTCGACGGCGAACCCGAAGGCCCCAAAGGCCCGCTCCATGCAATGGCGCCCCTGGCCGAACGGATGCGCCCGCGCACTCTGGAGGAATTGAGCGGCCAGGAGCATCTGGTCGGCCCCAGAAAGCCTCTGCGCGTCCAGATCGAAAGAGACGATTCCGGCTCGATGATTCTCTGGGGTCCGCCGGGGGTGGGCAAAACCACGCTCGCTAAAATCATCGCCGAGACCACTCGCGCAAGTTTCATCGAGTTTTCCGCCGTGATGAGCGGCATCAAGGAGATCAAGCAGGTAATGGTTGCGGCCGCGCAGGCCTCCCAGATGCACTCGCGCACCATCCTCTTCGTCGATGAGATTCACCGCTTCAACAGGGCGCAGCAGGACGCATTTCTGCCCTACGTCGAACGGGGAACCATCCGGCTGATCGGCGCCACCACGGAGAACCCCTCTTTCGAGATCATTTCCGCACTGCTCTCGCGCTGCCGAGTTTACGTGCTCCAGCCGCTGAGTGAAGAGCAAATCACGCAGTTACTGCGCCGCGCCCTCGAAGACAGCGAACGCGGCCTCGGCGCGCAGCAACTCACCGCGGACGACGATGCGCTGGAGTTGATTGCGAGTTACTCCAGCGGAGACTGCCGCAGCGCCTACAACACGCTGGAAGTAGCCGCGCAACTGGCTGCCGCGGGAACGAAGCGTATCGATCGCGCGCTGGCCGGCGAGGCCGTACAGCAGCGCGTGCTCATGTACGACAAGCAAGGCGAGGAGCACTACAACCTCATCTCCGCCTTGCACAAGAGCGTGCGCAACAGCGATCCAGACGCGGCGCTCTACTGGTTGGCGCGGATGTTAGCCGGCGGCGAGGACCCGCTCTATCTGGCGCGGCGCATCGTGCGCATGGCCGTTGAAGATATAGGACTGGCCGCGCCCGAGGCGCTCAACCTATGCCTCTCCGCCAAGCAGACGGTCGAGTTTCTCGGCCAGCCCGAAGGCGATCTGGCCCTGGCCGAGGCTGTCGTCTATCTCGCGCTTGCTCCCAAGTCCAACTCGGTCTATACGGCCTGGGGCGCGGTGAAGCGCGATGTCGAAGAGACCCGCCAGGAGCCGGTCCCGCTGCACCTGCGCAACGCGCCCACGAAACTCATGAAGGAACTGGAGTACGGCAAAGACTATCTCTACGCCCACAATGAAGAAGGCCGCGTAGCCGATATGGATTGCCTGCCCGACTCGCTACAAGGACGCAGTTACTTTCGACCTACTCAGGAAGGCCGCGAAAAGGCTCTAGCCCAGCGATTGGAAGAGATTCGCAAGATCAGGGCGGCGAAGCGCGGGGGAGCGTAGGGGCGAGTTGCTGGCAATAGTCAAGGTGAGCGAAAATTCCAGAATCCCGGCAAAGCCCTGCTCTGACTGCGGTATAGGCCGCTTTTTCGCACTAGATGATTATTCAGCTTGCCCAGGCGAACAAATAGCGATACTGTGGAGTCCAGGGGGATTCTGGCATGGGCGGGGGTGTTCGGATGCTGACGGTGGGCGAGTTTCGCGCCCAGTTTGGCGAGGAAGCGCAATGCGCCGAGCAGTTGAGCCGGCAGCGTTGGCCGGAGGGGTTTCGCTGCCCGCGTTGCGGCGGCGGTACGCGCGGCTATATCGCGTCCCGGCAGGTGTATGAGTGCAAGCAGTGCGGCTATCAGTGCTCGGTGACGGCGGGAACGATCTTTCACAAGACGCGCACCCCGCTGACCAGTTGGTTCTGGGCGATCTACCGCATGAGCCACGACAAAAAGGGCATCTCGGCGGTGCAACTGATGAAGGAGATCGGCGTCAGCTACACCACGGCCTGGCTGATGCGGCACAAGATTCGCAAGGCCATGGAGGACCGCGACTGGCGGTATAAGCTACATGGAATCATTGAGATGGCCGCATTCTCTCCGACGCTTGGAGCGGCTATCGCAATCTCGACCGGAAGGGCTTCGAGCACACCGCAACCGCGCTCTCAAGTCAGCAAGAACCTGCCCACGCGCTGTTTCCCTGGGTCCACATCTCGCTCGCGAACCTGAAGCGCTTCCTGCTCGGAACCCACCACCAAGTCCAGGCAAAGCGCCTGAATCGCTATGTCGGCGAATTGAACTACCGGCTCAACCGAAGAACCATGGAAGACGACCTCCTGCCCAGGATCCTCAAAGCCTGCCTCGGAACTTCGACCATTACGCTTCAACAACTTATGGGACGAGCATGAGCTAACTAAGTAATCATCATAAATAAAAGGACAGCGCAGACTAACGCGGTTATCCAGATATCCGAGCAGGACGCTTTCTTCATCTCGACTCCTTCTAGGAAGGCTTAAAAAACTCCGTTTACAGGGTATATCTTGACCGCGCCGGCTGTCTTGCAGACAAGCGAACGCAGGGCAATGCTCCGCTCCGATGGAAAGACGCGCTTGGGCGGGAATTCGTTCGCAGAAACGCCCGAAGTAGAAAAAGCCACTAATTTTCAACGGGGGGAACGGACGCTGGACCGTCCTATCGCAGTGAAAATGCGGTCGATCCCCGATCTGTTCCGCCGTTCGACGGCTTGGCGCCTTGACGAAGGTGATTTGGAACACCAATAATGAATCAAAATCCGCGTATGCTTCCCAGTTTCTCAATCCGCAACTGCCGCCTTACGGGTTCTTCCCCTGGCGGCCTCTAGGAGCCAATACGTTCATGGCAACCGCTCAACCTCCAGCCGCGCATACACTTCGACCCGGCGTACCGGCGCTCCGCGCGGGCCAGGGGACGACCTTCCTCTGGCGCAAGCTGCACTCGCTCCTCGGCATCGTCCCCATCGGCGCCTTCCTCATCGAGCACCTTCTCTCCAACTTCGAGGCCCTCAAAGGCCCCGTCGCCTACGGAGACCAGGTCAAGTTCCTCAACAGCCTGCCCCTGGTCCGCGTGCTGGAGTGGGCCTTCATCTTTCTGCCCATCCTCTACCACGGCCTCTACGGCGTCTATATCTGGCTGCGCGGCAAGTCCAACCTGGTCTACTACCCGTGGTCCGGCAACTGGCTCTATACAGCTCAACGCTATACCGGCCTCGTCGCCATCCTCTACATCGGCCAGCACGTGATTCGCCAGCGCTTTATGGGCATCAGCCTGCCGGAGCACCCCTATGCGGCCTTCGCCAAGGTGCAGCAAGAGCTGGCCAACCCCTGGATGCTGACCGTTTATATCGTCGCCATGATCGCCATCTGCTGGCATTTCTCTTACGGCGTCTGGCTCTTCGCCGCCAAGTGGGGCATCACTCCCGGCGCCAAGGCCCGCAAGCGCTTTGGGGTCGTTTGCGTAGCTTTGGGTGTGGTTCTTGCGGTCATGGGCCTGGCGAGCATTTGGGCGTTTGTAAGTCAGCCGCTAGCTTCCAGCTTTTAGCTACCAGATCCGAGCCGCCTGTGATGAAAGTTGTGTTTTGAAAGGGCACGGCTTCAGCCGTGCCGCAAATAGCTGATAATAAGACGAAGGGCTTTAGCCCCTGAGGGATGTTTTCAGCTACAGATAGCAGTTCGCACTCGGAATTCAAGAACACACGCTGTTAAACGCATTGACGATTCATGGAAAGGCCTAGTTTGAATGACATTAACAGAAGTTGCAATCTCGCAAAGAGGTCGCTGTGGCTCAATCAGCTATCGGGAAAGCGATAACGAAATTGTATTTGATTGGGAGTTTGGTGGAAGTGCTGTCGCTCTGGTTTGGGGAACAAAAATGAAGGATTGGATCATCTGTCATACATGGGCAGCGAACCGCCAACAAGAAATCTACACTTTCGTAGCGAATGAGGTGATTCGACAGAAGGCTCCAACTTCGAACTTCGAGATTGACCTAGCTTCTGGAACCATCACAATTCTCTGAACAGACAACGGCGGGGTGGCGCACCCTAAGTTTTTGCAATCTTGACCATCCCCACAACTGTAAGAGCTAGTGTGGTGAGTCAGAAGTTACTTGAAGAATTCGAGCGACGAAAACGCGGGTCCTTCGACTCCCTTCGCTGCGCTCCGGTCGCTTAGGATGACAGTATTCGTTGAATGAACGTATGACTCAGGACACAAGGAGCTAGTAGCTAGCAGCTAGAAGCTCGCGGAGTGAAAAATCATGGCAGCACCCAGAATCATCGTGGTCGGCGGCGGATTGGCGGGGCTCGCGGCGGTCATCAAGATCGCCGAGGCCGGCGGCACAGTAGATTTGTTTTCCATTGTCCCTGTCAAACGTTCCCACTCGGTTTGCGCGCAGGGCGGCATCAACGCGGCCAAGAATTTGAAGGGCGAAGGCGACACCACCGACAAGCACTTCGACGACACCGTTTACGGCGGCGACTTTCTGGCCAATCAAACGCCGGTGAAGGCCATGTGCGAGGCCGCTCCGGCGATCATCGACCTGCTGGATCGCATGGGCGTCCCCTTCAACCGCACCCCGGAAGGGCTGCTGGATTTCCGCCGCTTCGGCGGTACGCTCTACAACCGCACCGCCTTCGCCGGCGCCACCACCGGCCAGCAATTGCTCTACGCCCTGGACGAGCAGGTTCGCCGCCACGAGGCCGCGGGGAGGGTGCGCAAGTTCGAGGGCTGGGAGTTTCTCTCCGCAGTTATCGACTCCAGAGGCGCGGCCCGCGGCATCACCGCTCTCGACCTGCGCACCATGGAACTGCGCAGCTTCCCCGCCGAGGCTATCATCCTGGCCACAGGCGGCATTGGAGCTATCTTCGGCAAAAGCACTAACTCCGTAGCCTGCACCGGCTCGGCTCAATCGGCCATCTATCAACAAGGCGCCTATTACGCCAACGGCGAGTTCATTCAAGTGCATCCCACCTGCATTCCCGGCGAAGACAAACTGCGCCTGATGAGCGAGTCGGCGCGCGGCGAGGGCGGCAGGGTCTGGGTTCCGCGCAAAGCCGGCGACCAGCGCCCGGTCAAGCAGATACCGGAGTCCGAGCGATGGTACTTCCTCGAAGAGTGGTATCCCAAGTACGGCAACCTAGTGCCCCGCGACGTGGCCACGCGCGCCATTCACAAGGTCGTTTACGAGCATAACTTGGGGCTGGACGGCCAGCCGATGGTCTATCTCGACCTGACTCATATCGACCGCGCCACATTGAATCGCAAGCTCGAAGGCATCCTGGAAATCTACGAGAAGTTCGTCGGCGAAGACCCGCGCGACGTGCCGATGAAGATATTCCCCGGAATGCACTATACGATGGGCGGCCTGTGGGTGGACTTCAACCAGATGACCAGCATTCCCGGAGTCTTCGCCGCCGGGGAGTGCGAGTACCAGTACCACGGCGCCAATCGTTTAGGCGCGAATTCATTGGTCAGTTGCATCTTCGGCGGCTTTCGCGCCGGACCCATCGCGCTTCATTATTCGCATGGGCTGGAATGCCCGGGCGGCGATTGCGGCTACTCTTCGGAACTGGCCCGTCAGGCCGAGATCAACGCGGGGCTACTCAAGAACGAAGGCACTGAAAATCCCTTCAAGTTATGGCGCGAGTTAGGCCATGTTATGACCGAGCACGCCACTGTCATTCGCTACAACAAGGGCCTCAAGCAGGCCGACGGGAAGATCGTCGAGTTGCTCGAAAGATACAAGAAGGTTAACCTCAGCGACCGCGGCCAGTGGGCGAACACCAGCTTCGCCTTCGCCCGCGAACTCAAAAATATGCTGGAAATCTCCCGCGTTGTCGTTCTCGGCGCGCTGCAGCGGGATGAATCGCGCGGCGCGCATTACAAGCCCGACTTCCCCGACCGCAACGACGAGCAGTTTCTCAAGACGACCAAGGCCAGCTTTGCCGCCGACGGTCCGCGCTTCGAGTATGAAGAGGTCGATACGCAATTCATCAAGCCGCGCCCGCGCAGTTACACCGCAACCAATTGAGCACAGGGAGAGTGACAATGGCAACCAAGACCGTATCATTTGAAATCAAGCGCCAAGCCAACCCCGATGCCCCAGCGGTTTGGGAGAGCTTCGAGCTGAAGTGGTATCCCGGCATGAACGTTGTCTCCGCGATGATGGAGATCGCCGCCAATCCTGTAACTGCCGACGGCCGTCCGACCACGCCGATAACTTACGATTGCAACTGCATGGAGGAGATTTGCGGTTCCTGCGCGATGCGCATCAACGGCAAGGCGCGCATGGCCTGCTCGGCGCTGGTGGACAACCTGGAGCAGCCGATCCGCGTCGAGCCGCTGTCGAAGTTTCCGCTGGTGCGCGACCTGCAAGTGGACCGTGCGGTATTGTTTGAGAATCTGATGGCGGTCAAGGCCTGGGTTCCCGTGGACGGCACTTACGACTTGGGTCCAGGCCCGCGCGTCTTTCCTCAGCAGCAGGAGGCGAGTTATCCACTGTCCAACTGCATCTCCTGCTGCTGCTGCATGGATGTTTGCCCGCAGTTCAACGAACTGACCGGCTTTGTGGGCGCGGCCACCATAGCTCAAGTGAAGCTCTTCAACGACCACCCCACCGGCAAGGTCTTCAAGGAGGATCGGCTGCGCGCGCTGGCCGGCGACGGCGGCATTCAGGAGTGCGGCTTCGCGCAGAACTGCGTCGATACTTGCCCCAAGCAGATTCCGCTGACCAATGCCATCTCCGACGTAAGTCGCGACGTAATTGTCCAGAAGGCCAAGGACTTTTTGCGCGGCTAGGAGTTTCAGAATCGCGGATAGAAGCTCTCGATCCATCCTTGCAGCAGCGCCGGAAAGCAGCCCAGCACAACCACCGAAGCCGCAATCCCCACCAGCACGGCCATCGTTACCGTGTGCGCCTTGATAGGCGACTCATCGACGGCAGGCATGACATAGGCCCGCTTGAGGACCTGGAGATAGTAATAGAGCGAGACCGCGCTCATGGCGACCGCCAGCGCCACCAGCGCAAACGGAACCGGCCCCGCTGAAACACCCAGCACCGCGGCGAACAAGTTGAACTTAGCCCAGAAGCCCACCAGCGGCGGAATCCCGGCCAAGGAGAGAAAGAGCACCAGCAGCACCGCCGCAAGCAGAGGATTGCGCTTGTGCAGGCCGAGGAAGGAGTCTATCCTGTCGCTGCCGGTCGCCCGTTCGACGACAGACACTACGCCAAAAGCGCCGATGGCGGTCAGGCCGTAGGTGAGAACGTAGTAGAGAACTGCGTTGGCGCTGATGCCGACGCTTTTCATTTTGGAAGCAATCAGTGGGAAGTCCGCAATAGCAGTTGAATAGTGCGGCAAGGTTGCAATGCCGAGCAGGATATATCCTGCGTGCGCAATCGCCGAATAGGCAAGCAATCTTCGTACGCTGGTTTGTGCAAGAGCTGCCAGGTTACCAACCACCATTGAGGCTGCGGCAACAATCAATAGAACCGCTGCAAGCCGCGTCCAGGTCTGATCGTATGCATGAAGATCTACGGCCAATGCCATCAATCCGGAAGTGAGACGCGGTTGAAAGGTCAACCAGTTCGAAGCGATTGTCAACAGCAACGCAAAGCTGGCCACCTTCGACACCGAGGCGATAAATGCCGCCGCCGGAGCGGGCGCGCCTTCATACGCGTCCGGCGCCCAAAGGTGAAAGGGAACGACGGCTATCTTGAATCCCAGCCCGGCGACAACCATAATCCAGGCCACATAGAACAGCGGACTGGGTCCGGATTGCACGATAGCGTCTTGAATCCCACTCAACTGGGTAGCGCCAGTCAGCCCGTAAAAATAACTGAATCCGAACAGCAGAAACGCCGCTGACATAGCGCCGAACAGATAGTATTTCAGTGCCGCTTCGGCGCTCTTTCCCGAACTCTTGGCGAACGCGGTCAAAATATAAAGTCCGAGACTCAACAATTCGAGGCCGACAAAGATGACCAGCAGGTCTTGCGCGGCGGCCACCAGCAAGCCGCCCGAAGCCGCCATCAGCAAGACCGCGACAAACTCGCCGACGTGCCTGGTGAATACGGAGCCGATGAGCAGCAGCAGTGTCAGCGCGGTCAGCGCCAGGATTCCGGTCTGCGCCACCGCCGCGTATCCGCCCTGCGCCAGGAGCAGATCGCCCTCGAAGCTGTATCCCGCGCCCGCGGAGAGATGCAGCGCCCACAGCGCCGCGCCGCATCCGGCCACGCCCAGCAACGCGGCCACGGCAACCCTCACTTTGAGCGCGGCCTTGCGCAGGAATCCAAGATCGACGACAACGACCAGCAGCGCCGCCACTTCCAGCGCCGTCTCCGGCAGCGTTGCGCGGAATAGATATGCGTAGTTCATCCGCGCCCCTTCGGAATCGATAAGCTATCGGTCCTATCTATGCAATGCCTCCGAGAAACTGCCGACAACAGAATATCAGGCGCAACGCGGAAGAGCTTTGGAAATGAGCAGGGAGCGGGGAATAAGGAACAGGGAATAGAAAGCGCTGGTGCGGCATTTGTTTCTCGCGGGATCCATCGGCGGTTTTCTCGCTCGCCGAAAATCAGGCCTTTCGTCTGCGATGGAAAACGCGACCGCGTCAACTATTCCCTGTTCCCATCCTCCATTCCCCTTTTCTCAATGGGTATCGGCCGAGGGTCCGTAGGTGGCGGGGAGCGGAACCTCGAGCAGGCGCAGGTATACGCCCAATTGGGCGCGGTGGTGGATCAGGTGATTTAGCACCCAGTCGCGGAAGACCCGGTACTTGTTGTCGTCGATCCAGGCCTGGCCGCCGGCCACAAACTTCCAGTTCTCGTCCCATTTTTTGGGCGCAAGGCCAGCCAGCGCCGCCTTGGCTTTGGCCGTCTCCCGATCGAAGCGATCCAAAGCGGCCGCATTGGATTCGGGAATGTAGGCTTCGAACTTGTGGTCGGGCGAGAACTCGAGCTTATCCGTGGTGAAAGTCGTCAGCGCCCACTCCCCGGCAGTTTCGACAATGTGTCCGGCGAGACGGCCCAGGCTGAAGGATTTGGGGTGGGGTTTGTAGTTGAAATCGGCATCGGCCGGGATCGCTTCGAGAAACTTCCGAGTGGTAGCGATTTCGCGGTCGTATTCGGCAATCAACTCTCGTTGAATATCCATCGTGGCAACCTCCTGCGTTGCGAAGTCAGAATAAACCAACCGGGCGGTGAAAGCGAAGAAAAAGCGATAAATTTTTAGCGAATCCGGCATTCAAAAGCACTTGCTCTTTGCAATTCATCGGCTATCTTCCCCACACCTTGCCGCGGCCTCTGGATTTGACGGTATACATACGAGCATCGGCGGCACCGACAATGGCATGGACGGTGTTGCCGTCGGCGGGCGCGGTGGCCAGACCGACGCTGGCGCGGATGTCAAGTGAAAAGCCGTCTTTCATCTGAAAACGGGCCTCCATCAGGCCTCGGTTCAGCCGTATGGCCTCGGCGAAAGCCGCCTCGGCTCCGGTTTCCGGCATGAGGACGACAAACTCGTCGCCGCCGTAACGGAAGCAACTGTCCTGCTTGCGGCTTAGATTTCGCAGCCGCTCTCCGGCGAGGCTCAGGAGTTCGCTGCCCACCAGGTGGCCGTGGGTGTCGTTTACCAGCTTGAATTGGTCGAGATCGAGAAAAGCGAGGCTGACGGGCAGGCCGAGCTGGCCGCAGCGCAGCAACTCCCGATCCAGCAAATCGTAGAGGTGGCGCGCGTTGTAAAGGCCAGTGCAATCGTCTGTAATGGTCAACTGGTGAATGCGGGCGACGTCGCGCGCGTTCTCGATGGCGATGGCGGCGTGGTCGGCCAGGATGTGGAGAAAGGCGATGGTGTAGTCGGTCAACTGGCCGGGCCGTGGATTGTATATCTCGATGACGCCGTGGGTGCCTTTTCGTCCGCGCAAGGGCAGGGCAATGACCGAGCGAACCTGGTGCGGATCGGCGCCGTGCTCCTTTTTCACCCTGGGGTCGTTCTCGGCGGCGGGGACGATAAGGGTTTCTCCGTGCTCTACCACCCAACCGGCGACGCCTTCTCCGACCTTGACGCGCAGACCTCGCAGAGATGATTCAGCGCCTCCGGCGGCCAGGGCGTAGTAAAGATCGCGGCTGACTTCGTCGAGAATGAGGAGGGTCCACAACTCGGCCTCTATGAGACGCTCCATCTGTTCAAAGATGGTGCGCAGAATGGCATCGAGATCGAAACTGGAGGTGAGCGAACGCGCCAACTGATGGAAGACAAGGAGGTCTTGAAGCGGGATGCGGCTTTCCGGCTCTTTGCTCATCGATGCGTCCAGGGCTGGCGACTATGATGCAATTCTGTCACACTGAGGGCGGTGGAAGGAATCGAGCGCCCCGCCCACTTTCGCGTCAATCCGCGACAATTGCGGCGGGCATTGCGAGAATGCCTGTTCGCAAAACCGAGATTGCCGATGAGGAACTTGCGTGGGACGGGCGATGGGGTATTCTTTTCATACGATTCCATGCAAGCTATTCCAGGGCCGCCGCGGGATGCTCGTCTAGATCGCTGGAGCGGCAACTGGCGATACATTTTTCCCTGATCTGCCGTAACCATGGCGTTTTCCTTAGGCGGGCTTCGATGGCCGGGGCGGTTGCCGCCAGTAGGCTTGAGAGAATAGCCCCTAGTGGAAGTATGCGGCGACGCGCGGTTGCCGCGAGCGGCGAGGACCAGGGGAGAACCCGGTTTGGCATCGAATATGGCGGAATTCGGAACGGCGCATCCCGGGGTGGAGGAGCTTGCGTATCAACAGCCGAACACCGGCGCGGCGCCCCACCGAACCTTTCGGGTTTTGGTTGTGGATGGCGAAGAGCGGAACCGTTCGACGATTGCCGCCACGCTGCAAGATCATGGATACGAAGTTGAGATGGCCTCCAGCGACCTTCAGGCCGTCGAGTCGCTGGAGCGTCGCCCCTTCGATCTGGTTCTGACGGACATTTCCATTCCCAGCGGCAATGGCATAGCCCTGCTGGAGCAGATACGCTCGTGGCAGCCGGAGCTTCCGGTGGTGATCGTCACGGCTGTTCGGGAGATCGGCGTGGTCATCGAAGCGATGCGCCGGGGCGCCTGGGACTATCTGCTCAAACCCATCGAGAGCGAGAGTCTTTTACGCTCGGCGCAGCGCGCCCTGGAACACCGCCGGACCCTTCGCGAGAGCCACGATTACCGCGATGAACTGGAGCGGGCGGTGCGGGCGCGAACCGAGATGCTGGGCCAGGCGATCGAGGAACTGGAGCACTCGTACGACTTCACTCTTGAGGCTCTGGGCGACGCTCTCGATCTCAAGGACTCCGAGACCGAGGGGCATTCCAAACGGGTGACAGCCTACACGATCGCTTTGGCGCGGGCCATGCGCATCAGCCCGGCCGAGATCAAGGTGATCGCGCGCGGGGCTTTTCTGCACGACATCGGCAAGATGGCGATCCCCGACGACATTCTGCGCAAGCCCGGCCAGTTCACGCCGGAAGAGCGGGAGATCATGCACGGCCACTGCGCGCACGGCTATAACATCGTGCGCAAGATTCCATTTCTCAGCGAGCCGGCCGAGATTGTCTACGCGCATCAGGAGTTCTTCAACGGCAACGGCTATCCGCGGCGACTGAGCGGCAGCCAGATTCCCATCGGAGCCCGCATCTTCTCCATTGCCGACGCCATGGATGCAATCACCAGCGACCGGCCGTACCGGCGGGCGCGCGGCTTCGACGAGGCGCGCGAAGAGATTCTGCGCTGTTCCGGAGGGCAGTTCGATCCCCGCATTGTCGAGGTATACAGCGGATTGCCCGGCGAGCTTTGGCAAGAGTTGCGCGCGGAGATTGTCAGTCGAAACAGGCAATTCTCCACATTCGACATTGAGCAGGCCCTGAACCCGCCATCGCGCTGAAATTCATCGACTTGGCCCGGAACCGGAGCGAATTCGCTCCGGTTCCGAACCGAGTTAGCGACGCAAAGTTATTGAGCGGCGGGCTGGCTGACGGTGTAGGGCACCTGCAACCATGCGGGCGAGCATGAAACCCCGCAGCTTGCCGGATAGCTGAACGAGTAGATGCGGCCGTTGTTGATGAGCGTGTCGGTCACATCGAAGACTTGTATCTCGTACTGCCCTCCGCCCGCCACGGTGGGAGCGACGATGAAGTCGTCGCCCATGTCGGCATCCATCGTAGCCGTGTTCCATACTCCGCCTTGCAAGTACTGGACCCCATGAATGCCATTGAGCAGATGGGTGATGGAGATGGCCGACCAATACGGACTCGCACCGTTCAGGAACGCGATGTCGATATCGCCGGTGTAATTGGGTTGCGGCTCGAAGTACCAGGTGACCTGGCGGTTGTTCCAGTAGCTTGGGAACATGGCGCCGGCGGGTTCTCCGTTGATGGTGTAGTTGGCCAACGCGGCCTGCGCCTGGTCGATGTGGTGCGGATCGTCGCGGCACCATGCGTTGCCGTCCTGGCAACTGTCGGCCACAACCATGTCGAGTTCCGCGCCGGTGAATTGATCGGCAACCCAGCCGAGGCCGCCGCGGCAGAACTGCAAGTCCTCATTGCCGTCGTTGGCGCCGTTGCAATTGGGGCCCATCGTCACATGGACCCAGCGGCCGCAGTTGTGGCCGTTGTTCCACAGGCCGATATCGGCCGCGTAAGGCCCAGTGGTGGAGATGGGGCGAACCAATTCGAGACCGTAGTTGCCCGGATCGTCCTGCACGTTGAGGGCAATGAAGTTTTGCGAATCGACGTTGGCCTGCGGTACGCCACAGCCGCCGTACGGACCGCCCAACCCGCTGAACCACGTCGAGTTGCCGGTGTAAACCTCTGGCGAGGGAGTCGCGGCGGTTACCGTGAACGGAAGCGCATTGCTGGTGGCGCCGTTGACCACCGCGGTTACATTGACCGCGCCCAGTGGCAGAGTGCTGGGAACGGTAACTTCGATCGAATCGACGGCCCAGGTGGTGACTGTGGCCGCTGTGGTGCCGAAGTAAACGGCGCTGGCGCCTTGCGTCCCGCCGAACGACTGTCCGTTGCCGGGCATGATGTCCATGGAACTGCCCGGGATGCCAGCGGACGGACTGATCCAAGCGATGTTCAGCGCCGCGGACCCGCTGACGACCAGCGAGATGGTGGCGGTGGCGGCCGTGGTCCCGGTAGCGGTTCCCTGCACGGTGATGGGATACGTGCCGGGCGTGACCGCGCTGCCCACCAGGAAGGAAAGCAAGCTGGTGGTGGCTGTGGAACTGGGCGAGAACGATGCGGTCACACCGGCAGGCATTCCCGATGCGTTCAGAATCACCGCCCCGGTAAACGGGGCAACATCGGTCACCGTGATGGTGGAGGTGGCTCCGGAATCCGGCGAAACCGTCAAGCTAGACGGCGAGGCGGAGAGCGTAAAGCCCGACGATCCCCCTATGGGACCGGTCGATGTGACGCTGCAAGCCGCTCCGTTGATGGTGAACGCCGTCGGCGAACTGTTGGTGACGCCGTTCCACAGGCCGTTGAATCCCATCGAAGTGAGGCTGCCGCCGGCCGGGATGGCGCCGTTGTAACTCTCGTTGGTTACCGTCACCGTCGCGCCGCTCTGGGTTTCAACGCCGTTCCAGATCGACGAAATGGTCTGGCCATTGGCAAAGCTCCAAACCAGCGTCCAACTGGTCCAGGCGGTGCTGCTGGTGTTGGTGATGGCGACGGTCGCGCCGAAAGCAGTCGAGCTTTGCGGCGTCATCGTATAGACGATGCTGCACGGCGTGTTGACCGGCGCGGTTACCGAGAGCGCAATGGTGGCGGTCGCGGTGGTTGGGCTGGCGCTGGAGTTAGTGC
>CAZMHC010000064.1:0-16544 GCA_964565955.1 uncultured Occallatibacter sp. | reverse complement strand
GGCCGCGGCGCTGGCCGCGAAGGTAACCACGCTGGAGCCGGTGGCGGGATTGGTGGCGAAGGTCGCTGTAACTCCACTGGGCAGGCCGGATACGGAAAGAGTTACACTGCCGGTAAATCCGCCCGCGTCGGTTACCGTAACTGTGTCAGTGCCGCTGCCGCCGGGAGCGACCGACAGCGACCCAGCCGAAGCCGCAAGCGTAAAGCTCGGCGTTAACGGCGCGAGTTCGCCGTATACGCACACCTGCCCGCTTTGCGTCTGGGCGGTTCCGAAGCTGGCTAGGTACACCTTGCCGTTGGAGATCGTCGGCGGGATGAACTTGGCGTAATTGTTGCAATCGTCGCGGCTGGCATTCTGTTCGTTCGTCCACAACAGGTCCATGTTGCTGGCGTTATAGGCATAGAGAATGCCCGGCTCGGTCATGTGCCAGGCGCCCAGCCCTCCGCCCTGGCCCTGCGAGTTAGTCGCCGCCCAGAGAATCCCGTTGGAGTTTCCGTTGGACGAGAGCGAGAGCGATCCTCCCGGATGGCCGATGGCTTGAATTGACAGTTGATGCGTCGGTGCGGTGTTGAAGGTCGTGCCGTTGAAATTGTAGACCTTCAAGTAATCGCTTTGTCCCCACATATAAAGGTTCGAATTCCAATAGTTCAAGGAGTGAATGTGGGAACTGGTAGCTTGCCAATTCTGCACCGCGCTGCCGTCGCCAAGATGGCCCATGTCCCCGGTGTTGATCAGGCGCAAGACGCCGTCTTTTCCTCCGCCCACCACCAGACTGGTCCCCGGTATCAACAAAGGTCCGGAGGTTGTAAGATCCACGTCCCCGGAGTCCAGAGACGCATAATCGGAGGGGGTGTGCCAATCCAGCAAACCGAGAGTTGGACTGGCCTTGATAAAGGTCTCGCTGAAGTCGCTTTCCCCATCCCATGATCCATTGCCGGTGATGAGGTACACGTTGCCGGATGAGTCGGCCGCGTCTCCATTGCCCGATTGCCAGATTCCCGCGCCGTTGTCGTTCACGGATGCGTTGAAGACTCCCGTTTGGGCAAGAGTGGTGGCGTTATAGGCGAGTGTCAAGCCCTTCCAGGAACCTTGGTCGCAATGCGACGCGAATGAGAAGTAAATGTTGCCGTTTGCGAGCAAAAGGGCCGGGCGCTCAAGTTCGTATATGGAGTTGAATTCGCTGGCCGAGATGGTTACCGGGCTGTCCGACTGTTCCGCGCCCGTGGAAAGGTTCAGCGCGTGCAGTTTGTGCGCGGAGTTTCCATTGATATAGGTTTGGGCGACAACGTAAATGGTGTTATTGGCGGTGTCGATCACCGGTGTGCTCATGATGCCCGACGTAGCGAGAACGTCCTGGCAGCTGAAACCGCCATCCTGAATGGTGAATGCGGTGCCCAGGTTGACGTGCCAATACTGCGCGCCGGAGTTGGCGTCGAAGGCATACACGCTGTTGTTGGCCG
The DNA here is from genome assembly GCA_964565955.1 of uncultured Occallatibacter sp. Lineage (GTDB taxonomy): Bacteria > Acidobacteriota > Terriglobia > Terriglobales > Acidobacteriaceae > Telmatobacter. Next base: position 15,084 of record CAZMHC010000064.1, on the reverse strand, counting down.
TGGCCACATAGAGTACGCTGTGCGTTCCGCCGGCGATGCTCACGCTGGTGTCTACCAGCGGCTGCGAGTAGACCTGATCGTCCACCGGGAGCTTGAACAGCAAACCGAACTGATTGACGTTGACGTTGGACGGAGTGAGGATGGTTTCACTCGAATTCACGCCGTCGCGGTTGTTGTCGTTGTGCTGAGTGAGTACGTTTTGCGCGCAACTCGAAGCCGGTTGCATCGACATAGCGAACAAAACAAAAGCAATCGTTGTGCCCAAACGGCACACGAGCGGATATTTACTTTGCATGGGGAAGCACTCCTATATTCTGTGCGGGATTGTACCTTCCCTGTTGTGCGGCTTGCAAGTGTTTTTAGGATTTTTTCGGATGAGAGGGAGTCCCGGCGAGAGGAATACCCTGGGTGCGGCGTCAAGGCCAATCGATTATCTTATGTGCCAGGGCGCCTTAAAGACAGCGGTCCAAGACGGCATCGACCCAACGTTCCACGAAGTATCTGAAAAGGCCTCACTGCGTGAGCGATCACACCAGGCAGGCTTAGCGCCCCAATGAAGGGAGAATGTTGCTCAAGCCGATGCTTAAGAGTCGCGCTCGCTTTTTGCTGGCGATTTGCTTCACGGTCGCGCCGCGCGCCTTCGCGCAAGGCGGTCCGCCGTTTATAACCGACGACCCCGGCACGCCTGGGAATCGCAACTGGGAGATCAATTTTGGCTGGATCGGCGATCATAACCCCGGACAGGCCTACTACCAGTTGCCCGACGTCGATTTAAACTACGGCTGGGGCGAACGCATCCAGCTCAAGTACGAACTGCCCCTCGCCGCGGCCACCGACGCGAAGGATACGACCCGCGCCGGCCTGGGCGAGTCGCTGCTGGGCTTGAAATGGAGACCCTACGAGCATCATCGCAGCGGCGAACCCAAGTCCAGCGAGAATGCTATTTTTTCGCTGGGCACTTATCCCCAGGCCTCGATCAACAACCCCACCGGCGCCGTTCGCCGCGGAATCGTCGAGAATGGACCGCAGTACTATCTTCCCGTGGAGTTCACTGCCAATTTGGGACCTATCGACCTTGACGGCGAAGTGGGCCGATGGATCGGCAACAAACTTACGCCCAGTCGCTGGGGGCGTGGATTGATTGCGGGACACAAGTTTGGCGATAGGCTTGAGTTTTACGGGGAAATCTACGATTTACAGGATGCCGATAGGATCGGCGGCAAGCCGAAACAACGGGAACTGACGGCGGATTTGGGCGGCCGCCAGACGCTGGACCGAAGCGGGCATTTGCGTCTTCTGTTCATGGGCGGCCGCGGAATTCAGGCGGTTACGCGCCAAAACAGTGAGCCGAATTGGATTGCATACGTGGGCGTGCAGATTCTGCTGGGGCCCAAGAAAGTGAACGGCTCAGCCGAGAAATGACCTGAGCCCGTTCGGACGTATGGATTGGAAGAGCGTCCATTGGATTTCTGTAATGGCCATAGTACCGATCGCCGAAATCGGCTAACCTTGTTCCATGAGTGCATTGTTCCTCCTGCCCGGCCTGCTCTCGTTCTATCTTGCGATTCGCGGGCGAATCAATACAGCTTTTCTATCCGTCTATTTGCCCGCTCTTTTGTTGCTGCCGGACGGATACTCACTTCGCATTCCTCATATCCCGGCAATCTCTGCGGCTCAGTCGGCGCTGATTCCGATCGGAGCGGTAGGGCTGTATCGGCTGGCGCGGAAGGGCATCCCTTCGCTCATGGATGCTCTTGTGGTTTCTTTTGTAGCGAGTATCGCCGCCAGCGAGGTTCTTCGCGAGCGTGTCATGAACGACGGCATCTTCGCGGCTATCCTCGCTTTCATTTCCATCTTGCTCGCTTATGCGGCAGGGCGCACGATCATCGAGCCTGGCCTGCGATTCGCCGCTGTACGGCGCTTTGTCGTCCTGATACTGTTCCTGGGGCCTCTGGGTCTCTACGAATGGCGGATGGGACAGAGTCTCTATGGCGTAATAGGACTGAAGGTATTTCAAGTGACCAACGTCCAGACAACCGTTCAACTCAGGTCGGGACACGGAAGAATGGCGGGATCCTTCAATGACGCTGAGTTGGCGGGCATCGTATTTGGCATGACCGCGGCCCTGAATGGATGGCTGGTTTACCTGCGCAAATGGCATTCGGCGGCGGTTCTGGGAAAGCCTCTCGACTGGCTTGAGAAGTATCACATCCCAGGCCTGATGCTTTTGCTGTTCATCTTTTTAACGCAATCGCGTGGACCTATGCTCGCCGTGGGAGTCGCGTACCTATTGCTCCAGATTCCCCGGTTCAAAAACAAAAAACTCGCCATGGCCTTGGTGGCCGTTCTCATTGCCGCGGCGGCAGCCGGAGCATATCAGTACTTCTCCAAATATACGGACGTCTCCGATCCCGGCGCGATCGTGGATGAGCAGCAAGGGAGCGCCATCTACAGGCGCAAGATGAACGAACTCTACCAACCCATAGTGGAACAGGGCGGATGGCTGGGATGGGGGATATTGAGTCGTCCAATCCTTCCCGGCATGGCCTCCATCGATAACGAATTTCTGCTCGTTCATATCGCCGACGGACACGCCGGCTACATTCTTTTTCTGCTCATAGTCGCGGAGACCTTCCGTCGTCTGGTTGTGCGTTCATGGAGACTGGAGGCTCCGGAGGATCAGGCCTTCTCCATCTGCCTGCTGGGGGCCATGGCAGTGCTCTGGATATCTGTGACCACGGTCTATATGGGTGAGCAGTTGCCGCAGATTGCCTTCCTCCTGATCGGCTGGAGTCAGTCCATTCAAGCGGGATCGACGGGAATGGCGGCGATGCCCGAAGTTGCCGCGCATCCAAAATTCGCATTCAAGAGAGTACTCGGATGAACCAGGACTTGCCGGGCGACAAACCTGACCGCAGGTCGTCTTCGCGCAGCCTATCATTACTAAAGTAATTATATTTCAATTAGTAAAGGGCATAATAGATTACCAATTACCGTAAATTTATCCCTTAGGTCACCATTGAATTCCTCCGATCGTGATATGCTTCCCCCGTCGTCCACAGGGACAAAATCCGGTTCTCTGCAATTCAAGCAGCGCAACCGGCGTTTGTTATGGGCCGCCGTTTATTGACTCAAGCAGTAAACGGCGGCGAACCGGTCCAACCACGCAAAGGAGCGATTCAGCCATGGTTTCAAAACCTCTCCCAAGCTTCCCGATCATCTCTGCCTCTGCCTCGATTCGCCTTTCCAGCCTTCCGCGCAGGCGTGCCGCGCTGGCCGCCCTGTGCGCCGTTCTCGCTCTGTGGCTCTGCGCCGCGCCCGGCATCGCCGTCGCCCAATCCGCCCACTTCAGCGGCGCCGAAACCACTCTGGCCAGCGGATTCAGTTTTCCGATGGGCGTTGCAACAGACAAGAACGGCAATGTCTACGTCGCCGACCTCTACAGCAATGCGGTCAAGGAGATTCTGGCTGTCAACGGCAGCATCCCAGCATCCCCCACCGTTGTCACCCTGGGTAGCGGCTTCGCTTTCCCCGCGTTCGTGGCGGTCGATGGCAACGGGAACGTCTTTGTATCCGATATGGGCAATGGCGCCTTCAAAGAGATACTGGCGGTCAACGGGAGCATCCCCGCGTCTCCCACCATTGTCACCCTGGCAACCGGTTTGGAACCGAGTGGAATCGCTGTCGATAGCCAGGGAAATGTGTATGTTGTGTCCGGCAATCCAACTTCATCGCTGTTTCTTCCAATTCTCGACTCCCTTGCCGGCGTTGCAAGCCTCGGTGCTGCCGCAAGCGCAACAGTGCCATCGTTGAACCCAGGCTCCGTCTACGAGATCGAGGCAGTGAACGGCACCCTTCCCGCCGCGCCGGCCATCAAGGTGCTCAGTTCCGGTGCCCCAGTCAGTTATCCCGTTTCCGTGGCGGTGGACAGAGCCGGGAACGTCTACGTAACGGACGATACCAACAACATCGCAGGCACAGGCATCAACGCCATTTACGAGATTGAGGCGGTAAACGGCGGCATTCCCGCCTCGCCGACAATCCGAAATCTCAGCGGGTTCCTTGCTGCTCCGATCGGTATCGCTGTGGACGGCAGCGGAAACGTCTTCTCCGCGGATTTTGTAAACGATTTCGTGGATGAGCTTATAGCCGTGAATGGCAGCATTCCGTCTGCGCCCACCTTCAGAACCCTCGGCGGCGGTCTCGGCGCTCCCACGGGCGTAGCCGCGGATAGCAGCGGAAACCTATACGTCGCCGACAGCGAAAACAATCGGGTGGTCAAGGTGTCGCCTGCCGGCAGTAACTTCGGCGCAGTGAACGTTGGCGCCAAGAGTCTGAAAATTCCCTTGAACTTCGCCTTCGACACAGCCGGTACGTTAGGATCGACAGCGGTCCTCACACAAGGCGCGACCGGGTTGGACTTCGCCGATGCCGGCGCGGACACCTGCACGGCAAACACGGCCTTTACAGCCGGCCAAACCTGCACCGTCAACGTAACCTTCACTCCCAAGTTCCCCGGAACCCGCTACGGCGCGGCTGTGCTTTACAACAGCGCGGGAACACCCATGGCAACCGGCTATCTCGAAGGTACCGGCGTGGGCCCGCAAGTCAATTTCCTGCCGGGTACGCAGAGCGCGGTCGCCAGCGGCGTGGGGGGGCCTGGTGGAGTTGCGGTGGATGCGAGCGGTAACATCTATATATCCGGCATCAACCAGTCGCTGATCAAGGAGACCTTATCCGGGGGGAGCTACACACAGAGCACGGTGCCAACCAGCGCCCTCGATAACCCATCGGGGGTTGCGGTGGACGGGAGCGGCGATGTCTATATTGCCGATACCGACAATTTCCGAGTGCTGAAGGAGGCTCTTTCGGGGGGAAGTTATTCCGAAAGCGCCGTCGCCAGCTTCACGCACGTTGACGGGTCGGCCCCGATTGGAGTCGCCGTGGATGGAAGCGGCAACGTCTATATCTCCCTGGGTCCCGAGGCCGGGACGGTATACAAGGAAACGCCGACCGCTACCGGATACATTCAGAGCACTGTCGTAGGCGGTCTGCCTAGCGACGCTCAAATCGCGGTGGATGGGAGCGGCGATGTCTACATCGCCGTGAACGAAACGAATGGCTGGATTGCGAAAGAGACGCCGGCCGCGGGCGGATATACCCAGAGTGCAATTCCCGTCAGCGGCGCGGGAGTGCCGTTCGGAGTTGCGGTAGATGGGACCGGCAACGTCTACATCGCGTTTACAGACAGCGACGACATAGGTCAGGTCTTCAAGGAGACGCCATCGACGAGCGGTTATGTCCAGAGCACGATACCGACCAGCGGACTGAATCAGCCGCAGGGGATTGTCTTGGATGGAAGCGGCAACATATATATCGCCGATTCCGGCAACTCCCAGGCAGTGAAGCTGGACTTGGCCGACCCGCCGACCCTGAGCTTCTCCACCGCTACCGTAGGGTCAACCAGCACCGACAGTCCGCAGGCGATTGCCGTGGAGAACGTCGGCAACGCCCCATTGACCTTGCCGATCCCATCCACCGGCTACAATCCAAGCATCTCGACTAACTTCACCTTGAACGACACCGAAACCTCGGCCTGCCCGGTGGTGGAAGCCGGCTTCACGGAGGCTGGGACGCTGGCCGGCGGCGTATCCTGCGAGTTATCCATCAGCTTTACGCCGGCTACGGCAGGCAATCTCGCCGGCTCGCTTGCGTTGACCGACAACAGCCTGAATGCCGCCGCGCCCGCTTATGTGGCGCAAAACATCGCGTTGTCCGGCACTGCAACCGGCATCCCAACTCCCATCGTTCCCTATCTCCAGGTCAACGGCGGAGCATGGCAGGCATCCAACGCAGCAACAGTCCCCGTCGGCGCCGCGGTCAACCTTGGCCCCTGGCCAAACAGCGGGGGCGCATGGAGTTGGACCGGGCCCAGCGGCTTTACCTCCACAGCCCGCGAACTCGATGGAATTCCGTTGGCCACCGGCGTCAATACCTATGTGGCGACTTACACCAATCCGAGCGGCGGAGTAAGTTCACAGTCCTTCGTCGTCTCCGTTATCAACACGCCCATTCCCATCGCTCCTTATCTCCAGGTCAACGGCGGAGCTTGGCAGGCGGCCGATTCCGCTACAGTGCCCTTCGGCTCGACGGTCAACTTCGGTCCGCAGCCGGTCAGCGGCGGCTCGTGGAGTTGGATCGGACCGAACGGCTTCACTTCCACTGCCCGCGAGATCGATAATATCCCGTTGACCGTCGGCGCCAATACCTTCCTGGCCATTTACATCGACGCCAGCTTTGCCATCAGCACCCAAACCTTTGTCGTCACAGAAACTCCCGCGCCCAACCCGATCGTTCCGTGGATCGCGCTGAACGGAATCTGGACTCAGGAATCCACCGCCGTCGTGCCTCTTGGAACCTCAGTCGCCCTCGGCCCCCAGCCGGCGAGTGGCGGAACCTGGGCCTGGACCGGACCGAACGGCTTCACTTCCTCCGCGCGCGAGATCGATAACATCCCATTGAGCGCCGGCGTCAACACTTACGTCGCAACCTACACCGTAGGCGGAGCCAGCTATACGCAGGTCTTCACTGTCACCTTGGGCGGCTGCGGCCCCACAAACCCGATTATTCCGTATATCTCGGTGAACGGCGTGTGGAACGCGAATCCCGAAAACACCGTCACAGTGGCCTCGGGAGCTTCCGTCGATCTTGGCCCCTGGCCACTCGCCGGCGGAGCTTGGTTCTGGACAGGCCCCAGCAGTTTTGCCTCCGCCACGCGCGAGATCGACAACATTGCGTTGGCCAAAGGCTCCAACGTCTACACCGCAACCTACACCGCCCCCGACTTCTGTACCTACACCGAGCCTTTCACCATCACCGTCCAGTAAAGAAAGAATCCCAGGTTCCGCTCCGGAACCTGGGATTCCTCAAACCTCGCACTCCCCGCGGCGCAGCCTTCCTGGACTGCGCCGCGGGGAGTGCGCGCTTTGTACCGTTGCTGCAAGCGTGAGACATCGCCGAGGCAAACAGGCCCATATTCCCTGATTCCTGCCGCATCCATCTACAATCGAGTTGGATGCTTCTTCGCCTCTTCATGGACTGGCGCTGGCTTTGGCTCACGTTGTCCGCTTTTGTGGCCGGGGTGCTCAACGCCGTGGCAGGCGGAGGCTCGTTTTTGCTCTTCCCGGCGATGCTGGGCATGAGGATGCTGCCGGTGCAGGCCAACGCCACCACGTCCGTCGTTTTGTGGCCGGGGCAGTTCACTTCGGTCGCCGCCTACCGCGCGGAGATCCGCAAGAATCTGCGCCTCGCCTTGCCGATGGGCGTGGCTGGCCTGATCGGCGGCACGGCCGGCGGCTTGGTGCTGCTGAATACGCCGCAGACCACCTTTCTGCATCTGGTGCCCTGGCTGCTGCTGGCGGCCGCCTCTATCTTCGCTGTCAGCGGCCCCGTCTCTCGATGGCTGGCGCGCCGTAAAACTGCCCGCGAGGGCGAAGATAGCCGACCGCGCCTATGGCCGGTTTTTCTCTCCTCCATCGCGGTCTGCTTTTACATCGGCTACTTCGGGGCGGGCGCGGGGTTTCTTATTATGACTTTGCTGTCGCTGTTCGGTTTTCGGGATCTGAACGAGATCAACGCCCTGAAAGTCGTCGCCACCACGCTGTCCAACGGCATCGCGGTCATTCTTTTCATGGTGAACGGCCAGGTGATCTGGCGCTATTGCCTGCTGGCCATGCTGGTCTGCGCGGTGGGCGGCTATGCCTCGGCCCGCTTGGCCCGGATGGTTCCGCAGGCGCTGCTGCGCGGGCTGGTGGTCTTCATCGGCTTCGCTATGGCAGCATGGTTTTTCTGGAGCAATCGCTAATGGTCTTCTTCAATCCGCCCTCCCGCGCCGCAATGGAGTGGGTCGGTTCCGCCGCCGCCGTCTGCACCACCGTCTCCTTCGTCCCGCAACTGCTGCGCGTCTGGCGGCGCAAAAGCGCCAGCGACATTTCGCTGGTCATGTTTCTGCTCTTCAATCTGGGCCTGTTTCTGTGGCTGCTCTACGGGATTGGCATCGGCGCGCCGTCCATCATTGCCGCCAACACCGTCACCCTGGCGCTGGCGCTTGCCATCCTGGCGCTCAAACTGCGCTACGACAGGAACAGTGGACCGTGAACATTGAGCGGCGGCTGACGAAAAACTGTCCACTGCAAACCTCTCACTGTCCACTGTAGACTGAAGGTATGAGCCACGAAGGCATCCGCATCGCATCCACGGAACAGCGGGTTCGAGAGGCTGAGGAGAGCCGTCCCCTGGCCCGCATCGCCATCACCCCGGAGAAGGTTCGGGTTCTGGTGACCGAGGGCAAGGGGCTGGAGATCGACTGGCAGGACGGGCACAAGAGCGCGTGGAGCTTCGCCTGGCTGCGCGAGGCTTGCCCCTGCGCCACCTGCAATGAGGAGCGCAAGAACGAAGGCCGCAAACCGGGCCAGCCCAAGCGCGCTTCGGTGCTGCCCATGTACGCCCCGCCGCCGCGCCCGGCCAGCGCGCAAGCGGTGGGCCGCTACGCCCTCCAGTTCAACTGGCAAGACGGTCACTCCGCCGGCATCTACTCCTGGGACTATCTGCGCCGCGTCTGCCAGTGCGCCGAATGCAGGTTCGTCGCGGAAGAGACTGCCGGCGCGCCGAACTGAACCCGGCGAGAGAAGCGATTGCGCCTATTGAAGAAGGCGCTCTGGGAGCGGGCTGGAAAGCGCTGTGCATTTCATCCACCTGCAAGACGACGGATGAGACCAACGCATCTCGATTTCGACAAATGTCGACCGACAGGTGCATGGAAATAGGCAAAGAACGGCCTCGCGGTCTACGAATTTGCGAAAAGTATCTCGGAAAAAGCTCGTTTTGGCCGTAAAAAGTCGGATTGCTATCTCTCCGGTCACGAATATGCCCGCGTAAATTTGGGTTCATGGACGATGCGGGATAACCGCCTTCTCGGCTCCGGATTCCCCTTACGGCTCCTTTTCCACCAGCGGCACCCAGAAGTGAAAGCAAGCCCCCTGGCGCGGCACGCTTGACGCCTCGATCCCTCCGCCATGCGCGGCCAGAATGGCGCGGGTAATCGCCAAGCCCATTCCCGTTCCCTTTCCGCGGTTGGCGCTCTGCTTGCCTCGGTAAAACTTCTCGAAGATCAACGGCAGGTCGTGCGCATCGATGCCGGGTCCGTTGTCCTCGACGAGAAATCCCAGGCGGTCGCCTTCGCGGCGGCTGCTCAGCGAGATGCGCCCACCGGGCGGCGTGAAGCGGGCGGCATTCTCCAGTAGGTGGCGCAGAACCCGGCCCAGCAGATGCGGATCGAACCAGGCCGGCTCGTCCGGCTCCGCGACGGCGATAGTGACGCGATGCGGGGCCAGCGCCTTGCGCGATTCTTCCACGGCCTGGTCCAAGAGCGCCCGCGGATGCTGCGGAACCAAGCGAACCTCGACCACATTGGCATCGATCTCGGCCATCTCGACGGCCTCGCCGATCAGGGCATCCAGCCGCGTGGCCTCCTCATCGACGATTGCCGCCAGGTCCAGGCGGCCGGCCTCGTCCAGCCCCTCGGCCTCCAGCAAAGTGGTGGCGGCGGCGCGGATGGAGGTCAGCGGCGTTCGCAACTCATGGGTCAGCGAATCGATCAGCGCCGCGCGCAGCCGTTCTCCCTCGCGCGCCGCCTCCATGCGCGCCGTGGCTTCGATGGCCAGCGACCGCGCCAGCACGATGGCGACCTGCGCGCTCACCGCCGTGGCCACCTCGCGGGAGAGCCGCGCCGGCCGCCAGCCCAGCGCTCCCACCGGGCGCAGCCCCAGCATGAGCGCGGTCGAGTAAAAGCCGGCCTGCGTGGTAATGGTCGGATTCTGTCCCAGCGTCATGGCCCGCATTGTCGCTTGCAGGCTCTCCGGATAATCGGCTGTCGAGGCGTAGAACATATCCTGATCGCGCACGTAAAGCACCGCTCCATCCAGTGCGAAGATGCGGTCGATCAGCCGCGGCAGATCGCGGATCAGCGCTTCCGCGTCCTCGTGAAGCATCATCTCCTGGCTGAGGGCGTAGAGTCGCTCGACATCCTCGCGTCGCTGTTCGGCGTGGCGCGTCTGCCGTCGCGCCAGCTCGGCCACGCGGCTGACCACAACGCAACTGGCCAGAAACGAGAGCAGAGCTACCCACTCCTGGCCGCTGGCCAGCCGCAAGGTGCGAAAGGGAGGCAGAAAGTAATAATCGAACGAAAGAGCGCACAGGACCGCGATGTAAAGCGAAAGTCCGATGCCTGCCTGCGTGGCCGACCACACCACCAGCACCAGAAAAACCATCCCCGCCGCGGTCGAGTCTGCCCCCAGCCAAACCAGCAGAGCCGTGGCCAGGGCCGCCAACAGCGTACCCACCAGCCAGTGAAGAATTCCCCGCGAATCGGAGAGACCGTCCATGATATTCATTCCAGAAATCATACCGGGCCGGGCGGATGATGTAATCTGCTGTAGAAAGATAAAATCAATGCCCGGAAGAATACTGGTTATCGACGACGAACCGCAGATCACCCGTGTGCTGCGCGCCGCCCTCACCGCGCAGGGCTTCGACGTGCGCACCGCCAACGAGCCTGAGGAGGGCCTCCAGGTCTTTCGCGACTGGCCGCCCGACCTGGTGATTACCGACCTGATGATGCCGGGCATGAGCGGCGTCGAGGTATGCCGCGCCATCCGCGCCCTGGCCGCGACCCCGGTGCTGGTTCTCTCCGTCCGCGACCACGAGCGTTCCAAGGTCGAGGCGCTCGACGCCGGCGCCGACGACTACGTGACCAAGCCCTTCAGCATTCAGGAGCTGCTGGCCCGGGTGCGCGCCCACGTGCGGCGCGCCCCGGAGCGGACGGCCTCGGCCATCGAAGCGGGAGACTTTGTGGTGGACGCGGTGGCACACAGCATAACCGTGCTGGGCAAGGCCATTCACCTCACGCCCAAGGAGTTCGACCTGCTGCTGCATCTGGCCCGTCATGCCGGCAAGGTGATGACCCATCGCGCCCTGCTGACCGCGGTGTGGGGCGCGCAATCGGCCCATCAGCCGGAGTACCTGCGGGTCTTCGTCGGCCAGTTGCGCAAGAAGCTCGAAGCCGAAACCGGCAAGCAGTACATCCAGACCGAACCCTGGGTAGGCTACCGCTTCATGCCCGATGGCTGGAGCGGAAACGAGGAATAATCGCGCCGCCCAAGCTGCAATCGGTTCAACTGCATTCAGTGTTGTGAATCTGCATGGCGGTTTCGTCCGTTCCCGGCATTCCTTATGGATTTCTTAGGGACTCTTTTCGATACTCAAACCTGGTGTGAGCCAGAATCGATCTTGTGCGGCGATTCCGGTGGAACCTGAAACGCCGCGAACCCGGATGACGAGCGGTACAATGTTTTTGGAGTTTCGAGACCTGCCATGCAAGATGTGACGATGTTGCTGTTCACCGCGGTTTTCTTCGCCCTGGCGTTTCTCTACGTCAAGGCCTGCCAGAAGTTGAGGTAGCCCATGCCCATCGACATCACCGCCGCGGTTGCGTTGGTTCTCTCCGTTCTGCTGCTCGGCTACCTTACCCTCACCCTGCTTTTTCCGGAGAAGTTCTGAATGTCCGCCAACGGCTGGTTGCAATTTGCCCTCTTCTCCCTGCTTCTTCTTGCCAGCGTTCGCCCGGTGGGCATCTACCTGGCCCGTGTGCTGGAAGGAGAGCGTACCTGGCTCGATCCGGCGCTGAGGCCCATTGAGCGGCTCATCTACAAGCTCTCCGGCGTCAATGCCGGCGAAGAGATGAACTGGCGCGAATACGCCTTCGCTATTCTGGGCTTTTCGGCCGTCACCATGCTCTTGACGTATGGCATGGAACGGCTGCAGAACTTCTTGCCCTGGAACCCGCAAGGATTGGCCGCGGTGGGGCCGGACCTGGCCTGGAACACCGCCGCCAGCTTCACCACCAACACCAACTGGCAGTCCTATTCGCCCGAAACCACCATGAGCTATCTCACCGAGATGGCCGGCCTCGCCACGCACAACTTCTGGTCGGCGGCGGTGGGCATCGTGGTGGCCGTGGCTCTGATCCGCGGCATCAAGCGCACCGGCTCGGCCACCATCGGCAACTTCTGGGTGGACACCACCCGCACCCTGCTCTACGTGCTGCTGCCCGGTTCGCTGATCTATGCGCTGCTGCTGGTCGCGCAGGGCGTTCCGCAGAATCTGAAAGCCTATACCCAGGCCCATCCGCTCGAGCAACCCTCCCAGACCCAGACCATCGGGCAGGGTCCGGTAGCATCGCAGGAAGCCATCAAGATGCTGGGCACCAACGGCGGCGGCTTCTTCAACGCCAACAGCGCCCATCCCTTCGAGAACCCCACTCCCTTCTCCAATCTGCTGCAGATGCTCTCCATCTTCATTATCCCCGCCGGCCTCACCTACACGCTGGGCAGGCAGACCGGCTCGTCCGGCCACGGATGGGCTGTTTTGGCGGCGATGTTCGCGCTCTTCGCGCTTGGATTCACCGCCGTTTACTGGGCCGAGTCGCAGCCCCATGCGCTGATTCACGGCGCCGCGCAAAGCGGAACCGCGACCGCTCCCGGCGGCAACATGGAAGGCAAGGAAGTCCGCAACGGCATCAGCCAGTCCTCGCTCTTCGCTACCATTACCACCGACGCCAGTTGCGGAGCCGTCAACACCATGCACGATTCGCTCACGCCCCTGGGCGGCATGGTCGCGCTCATCAACATCATGATGGGCGAGGTGATCTTCGGCGGGGTCGGCTCGGGCTTGTACGGCATCCTCATCATGGTAGTGCTCTCGGTCTTCATCGCCGGCCTGATGGTGGGCCGCACCCCGGAGTACCTGGGCAAGAAGATCGAGGCCTACGACGTGAAGATGTCCATGCTTTACGTGCTGATCTTTCCGATCATCATCCTGTCGCTTACCGCCGCCTTCGTTCTCTCGCCCACCGTCGGACTCGGCAGTCTGGCCAATCAAGGGCCGCACGGGCTTACCGAGATTCTCTACGCCTTTACGTCTGGGGCGGGCAACAACGGCTCGGCCTTTGCGGGCTTGAATGCCAACACCTGGTGGTACAACGTCGCGCTTGGCTGGGATATGCTGTTCGGGCGGCTTTTCATGATGATTCCAGTGCTGGCTCTGGCCGGCAACTTGGCTCAGAAGAAGAGCGTTCCGCCATCTCCCGGAACCTTCCCGGTCGATTCCTCGCTGTTTACCGTTCTATTGATCGGCGTGATCCTCATTCTCAGCGCCCTCACCTTCTTCCCGGCCTTGAGCCTGGGACCGATCCTGGAACACCTGCTGCTGAAATCAGGGCAGCTTTTCTAGCCGCTAGCTCTTAGCTTCTAGCTTCTAGCTTTTGGCGTCGGATACGAAATTCAGTTTTTCCCGCATCGGCGGCTAGTAGCTAGCGGCTAGCGGCTGAAATACGAAACGGACTGCTATGGCTGAAAAGAAGAGTCTCTGGAACACGAAAATCATTGTCCAGGCGCTTGTGGACGCGCTCCGCAAGCTCGATCCCCGCTGGATGGTCAAGAATCCGGTCATGTTCGTCGTCGAGGTCGGCTCGGTGTTGAGCACCGGGATTCTGATCGACAACTCCGTTCACCATCGCTCCGGCTTCGGCTTCAACCTCCAGATCACTCTCTGGCTGTGGTTCACGGTGCTCTTCGCCAACTTTGCCGAGGCCATGGCCGAGGGCCGCGGCAAGGCTCAGGCCGATACCCTGCGCAAGGCCAAGGGCGAGACCATCGCCCAGCGTTACAAGGAAGACAACAGCTTCGAGGAAGTCGCCAGTGGCCTTCTCCGGGCGGGCGACGTGATCTACGTCGCAGCCGGCAACTACATCGCCGGCGACGGCGAAGTCATCGAAGGCGTGGCTTCCGTGGACGAATCGGCTATCACCGGCGAATCGGCGCCTGTCATCCGCGAGGCTGGCGGCGACCGCTCGGCCGTTACCGGCGGCACGAAAGTTCTCTCCGACTGGATCAAGGTCCGCATCACCTCCAACCCCGGCGAAACCTTCCTCGACCGCATGATCGCCCTGGTCGAGGGCGCTTCCCGCCAGAAGACCCCCAACGAGATTGCGCTCAGCATTCTGCTCTCCGGCCTCACCATCGTTTTCCTGCTGGCCGTGGTTACTCTTCAACCATTCGCCATTTATTCCAAGGCCCCGCAGACCGTCTTCGTGCTCGTCTCCCTGCTGGTTTGCCTCATTCCCACCACCATCGGCGGCTTGCTCTCGGCCATCGGCATCGCCGGCATGGACCGTCTGGTTCAATACAATGTGCTGGCCATGAGCGGTCGCGCCGTCGAGGCCGCCGGCGACGTGAACACCCTGCTGCTCGATAAGACCGGCACCATCACCCTGGGCAACCGCCAGGCCACCGAATTCATCCCCGCCCCCGACATCAGCGCCGAGCGGCTCGCCGATGCCGCCCAGATTTCCTCGCTCTCCGACGAAACCCCGGAAGGGCGCTCGATCGTCGTGCTGGCCAAGGAAAAGTACAATCTCCGCGGGCGCGACCTGAGCGGCATTCACGCCGAGTTCGTCCCCTTCACCGCCCAAACCCGCATGAGCGGCGTCAACCTGCCCGGCGCGCGCATCCGCAAGGGTTCGGTGGACGCCATCTCGCGCTTTCTCGAAGAGCAAGGTTCGCAGATGCCCAAGAAGCTCCGCGATGCCGTCGAGGAAGTCGCCCGCCTGGGCGGAACTCCACTGGTGGTCGCCGAAAATTCCACCGCGCTCGGCGTCATTCATCTCAAGGACATTGTCAAGGGCGGCCTCAAGGAGCGTCTCGCCCGTCTCCGCGCCATGGGCATCCGCACCATCATGATTACCGGCGACAATCCGCTCACCGCCGCCGTGATCGCGCGCGAGGCTGGCGTGGACGACTTTTTAGCCGAAGCCAAGCCCAAAGACAAGATGGACCTCATCAAGCGCGAACAAGGCAAGGGCAAACTCGTCGCCATGACCGGCGACGGCACCAACGACGCGCCGGCGCTGGCTCAGGCCGACGTGGGCGTGGCCATGAACTCCGGCACCCAGGCGGCCAAGGAAGCCGG
>CAZMHC010000063.1:0-16641 GCA_964565955.1 uncultured Occallatibacter sp. | reverse complement strand
GGGAGGAAAGTCCGAACTCCGCAGGGCAGTGTGCCGGATAACGTCCGGGACACGGGCTTCAAGGCCCGTGGACGGCCAGTGCCACAGAAAAGATACCGCCTCGGCTACCCATGGGTTCGCATGGACCAGTGGTCACCGGAGACTCCGTGCAGGTTAGCCTGGACGGCTAGTCCTCCCGCTGGGGTAAGGGTGAAATGGTGCGGCAAGAGCGCACCGCTGCGGCGGTAACGCCGCAGGCAGGGTAAACCCCACACGGAGCAAGACCAAATAGGGAGGGAAGCGCGAGCCAAGAGCCAGGCTCCCGCTGCGCATCGGCCCGATGCGCCCAGGCGGCTTGAGCACTTGCCGAAACCTCCGGGTAGGTCGCTGATGAGCGTCCGCGGCGACGCGGCGCCTAGAGGAATGACCGCACACGACAGAATTCGGCTTACAGGTCCTTTTGCCGATAACTCTGCCGCATCAAGACAGCCCCGGCCAGGAGAAATCCTGCCGGGGCTGGCCATTTTGGGATAGTGGCACAGCTTCCGAGCAAGGGACCAACCAAGCGGAATTTGAATAGCGGTGCGTCGTCCAGCCGGATGAGTGACTCGGGCTGTTACCGATAACCCAGAATTCCGAGCAGGCGATTCGTGAACACTGACCAACTTCCGGATACTGATCCCGTTGACCCACTGCCGGACGAAACGCATGGGAATCGGCGCGGGCCATCATTTGACATGAGAAGAAGGCCTCATCTGAATACTGTCTTCTTGCGTATTCAACTGGTTAAGTAGGAATCAAACCAGGATGGCGAGCATCCCCCTCGATCGCAAGTTCTCTGATCGATGAAGCTTTTACCCAGGGAATATCGTTTGTTTGAACAGAGCAGCTCGCTTTCTCTCAAGTACACTGAACCATGCGGCTAGACTGAACCATGGAGCCACCCATGCCCGGATTGTGGTCGCGGACGAGGACGACGCTGGAGATGATCAAGTGGGAGCACTCGATCTTCGCCCTGCCCTTTGCGCTCACCGCTACGCTCTTGGCCGCCAACGGCCTGCCCGCCTTGCGTACGCTGGCCTGGATACTGGTGGCCATGATAGCGGCGCGTTCGGCGGCGATGGCCTTCAACCGCTGGGCCGATGCCGATCTGGATGCCGCCAATCCCCGCACCAGCGCCCGCGCCATTCCTGCCGGGCTGCTGACGCGCAATTTTGTGTTGGGATTTACCGTGTTGATGGCGCTGGCCTTCCTCCTTGCTGCCGCCCAACTGAACCGGCTTACGCTTTATCTCTCGCCCGCGGTGCTGGCGGTGCTCTTCGGCTATAGCTATATGAAGCGCATCACGCGCTGGTCGCACTTGGCGCTGGGACTGGCGCTGGGCCTCGCGCCCTCGGCGGCGTGGATTGCGGTGCGCGGCTCTCTGGACGCGCGCATCATGGTGCTGACGGCGGCGGTGACCCTGTGGGTGGGCGGCTTCGACGTGCTCTACGCCTGCCAGGATTTCGAGCACGACCGCGCCGCGGGCCTGCACAGCCTGCCCCAGGCCGTCGGCATTCCAGCCGCGTTCTGGGCGGCGCGGGCCATGCACCTGGCGATGCTTGGCCTGCTGATCTGGTTCGGCATACTGTTTCATTTTCGGACACTTGGCTGGCTGGGCATCGCCGCCGTCGCGCTGCTGCTGGCCTACGAGCACTCGCTGGTTTCGCCGCGCGATCTGCGCAAGCTGAATGCTGCGTTTTTCACCATGAACGGGGTCATCGCTGTTGTATTTTTTGCCTTGGTGGCCGCCGATCTGTGGCTGCGGAGTTGATGCAAGGACCATCCGCAGTTATTTTTGAAACTCCCCTTGCATACTTATGCACTCCTGTTGTATATTTATTCACTTGCGGACGTTATCGCCGTGAGCCGCCTTCAATTTGACGTGCAGCGACGATTGGATGAACAGCATACGCCCATGAAGCAGCAACGACACAATGCAATTCGAGGGCTGGTGGCCGGCTCGCAGGTGACCAACCAGGACGAGTTGCGCCGCAAGCTGCTCAGTCTCGGCTTTGAGGTCACCCAGGCCACGCTCTCGCGCGACATCAACGAGCTGCGCCTCTCCAAGGGGCCTGAAGGCTACTCGCTGCCAAGCGGCAATGGAGGCGGCGCGGCGGTCGAGGACGATAGCCCGCCTTCGGTGGCGGAGACCATCGAAAGCTTCGGGATGCGCGTGAAGCAGGCGATGAATCAGGTGGTGGTGGGAACGGTGATGGGCGGCGCGCAGCCGGTGGCCGCGGCCCTGGACTACGAAGAATGGCCGGAGGTGGTGGGAACCATCGCCGGCGACGATACGGTGCTGGTGATCTGCCCCGATTCGCGCAGAGCGAGCGAAGTGGAAGCCAAGCTGAGGACGATGCTGGAGTCATGAACGATACGGTGCAAACTGCGGTGGTGGGAGTTACCGGGTACGCGGGCGCGGAGTTAGCCAGACTGCTGCTGCGCCATCCCCGGCTCAAGGGAAGGCCTCCGGTCTTTGCCGGGCGCGTGGACGAAAAAGACGCGGCGCGCGGCGGCGTTCCTTTGGCGGAGATTCATCCGCAATTGGCGGACAGCGGCGGCAGCGGCGCATTGAAGCAGGAGCCTTTTTCGTGGGAGTTGCTCGCCCAGCGCGGAGTCGAGGTTCTGTTTCTAGCCACTCCGCACGAGCAATCCCGCGAGTGGGTTCCCGAGGCGCTGGCGCGCGGCATTCGAGTCATCGACCTGAGCGGCGCATGGCGACTTACCGATGCCGCCAACCGCGCAGTCTATAACTTCGAGGACGATGGAACCGAGTTGGCGGCGGCGACTCAGGCCCAGGCCGTTTACGGAATGCCCGAGCTGCATCGGAAGCAAATCGCGGGGGCGCGGCTGGTCGCCAATCCCGGTTGTTACGCCACTTCGATCATTCTGGCTCTCAAGCCGCTGGTTGCGGCTGGATTGGTAGATCTCGACCGCGGCATCGTCGCCGACGCCAAGAGCGGCGTAAGCGGCGCGGGTAAGTCGCCCACCGCCAAGACGCATTTCATGTACGCGGCCGACAATCTCTCCGCGTATGGAGCCTTCACCCATCGCCATACCGGCGAGTTGCTGGAACAGATCGGGTTGGCTTCAAACGAGATCGTTTTTACGCCGCACCTGTTGCCCATTCCGCGCGGTATTCTCTCCACGATCTATCTGCGCTTCCGTGAGCCGCAGACCAGGGAGAACGTGGCGCGGATTTATCGCGAGTTTTTCACGGGCAGCCCCATGGTCAGGCTTTACGATAAAACGTTGCCGCAGATTCAGTACGTTGTTCGCTCCAACTATGCGGATATTGGCTTCCAGATAGCTGACGACGGACGCCGCGCCGTCGTGGTCAGTTGCCTGGATAACTTGCTGAAGGGCGCCTCAGGTCAGGCCGTGCAAAACTTGAACGTCATGCAGGGCTGGCCCGAATCGGAAGGTCTAGAATGAAACGATTGATCCGGCCCAAGGACACTGAGATTGGGTGCCCCATCCTTACGCCGTGCTTTTGGGCGATAAGATGGGAAACCTCGCACTGCATATGGGGCGGATCGACAGCCGCGGAGGGCTTGGCATGAAGTACGTCGTCAAACTAGGCGGCGCGGGCCTTGAGAATCCGGCGCTGCTCGATGGCTGCACCCGCGCCATCGCCGATCTGGTCCGCGACGGAAACCAGGTGGCTGTTGTGCATGGCGGCGGCGTGCAGTTGACCCGCACCCTCAAGGCCCTCGGCAAGCAGAGCCAGTTTGTCGACGGCCTGCGCGTCACCGACGCCGAGACCCGCGACGTGGCGCTGATGGTCTTTGCCGGCAAAGTGAACAAGGGGCTGGTAGCCGCGCTGGGGGCCATCGGTCAGCCCGCTGTCGGTCTCTCCGGCGGCGATGGTTTGACCTTTCGCGCCCGCAAGAAGCGCACCGATCCTGACCTCGGCTTCGTCGGCGAGATTGCTTCGAGCGACGCGCGCGCCATCGAGGCCATCTGGCAGATCGACTGCGTGCCCGTATTCTGTTCCATGGCCCTGGGCTTCGACGGCGAGTATTACAACGTCAACGCCGACGAGATGGCAGCGGCCTGCGCCGTAGCTTGCCGCGCCGACGCGCTGGTCTTTCTCACCGACGTGCCCGGCGTAAAGGGAGTTACCGGCGAAGTGTTGCGATGGCTCAGCATCGATCAAATTGCGGAGATGGCCAAGAACGCCGTCATCTCCGGCGGTATGCTGCCCAAACTGAGCGCCTGCCGCGAGGCTCTTTTGAACGGAGTCAAGCGCGTTCGCATCTTACCCGCGGAGGCGGCCGGATCGTTGCCCGACCTGTGCAGTTCCCGCGTAGCGTTCGGCACCGAAGTTATGGTGGCCTGAGGAGAAAATATGACAAATCTCGAAGAGATACAAGCGGCCGAAGCTAAGCTGCTCATCCACACTTACGATCGCTTTCCCGTCTTGTTTGTCGCGGGCGAGGACGTCCATCTGATCGACGAAAAAGGCAACCGCTATCTCGACCTGCTCAGCGGCATCGGCGTCAATGCGCTTGGCTACGGCAGCAAAGTGATCGAGGAAGCCGTCGCCAAGCAGAGCCGCACCCTCATCAACGCCTCCAACTATTACTTCAACGACAAGATGGCAGGGTTGGCCGAGCGCGTTACCCGGCTTACCGGCCTGGATCGCGTTTACTTTTCCAACTCGGGCTGCGAAGCTGTCGAAGCCGCCCTCAAGCTGGCCCGCGCCCACGCCGGCCTGCTGCGCGACGAAGGCAAGCAAATCGGAACCAGGTTTCTGGCTCTCGAACAGAGCTTTCATGGCCGCACCTTTGGAGCTATCTCGGCAACTTACAAGGAAAAGTACCGCGCCCCCTTCGAGCCGCTCGTTCCCGGCTTCGAGTTTGTCAAGTTCAACGACCTCGAAGACCTGCGCGCCAAGTTCTCGCATGAAGTCTGCGCCATTCTTCTCGAAGCGATTCAGGGCGAAGGCGGTGTGCGTCCGCTCACGCAGGAGTTCTTTGCCGAAGCGCGCAAGCTGGCCGACTCCACCGGCGCGCTCATCATTGTCGATGAGATTCAGGCCGGCCTGGGCCGCACCGGAAAGTGGTGCGCCTATCAGCATTTCGGCATCAAGCCAGATATAACTACCCTCGCCAAGCCTCTTGCCGGAGGCATTCCCATGGGCGCAACCGTTTGCACCAACGAGGTGGCGCGCGCCTTCCATGCCGGAATGCACGGCACCACCTTTGGCGGCGGACCCTTGGCCTGCGCCGTCGCCATCGCAGTCATCGACTGCATCGAGAAAGAGAATCTTCTCGCTCACGTCGTCTCGGTCGGCGATTACTTCCAAGCCCAACTCTGCAAACTCGCCGAGCGCCACTCTTGCATCGTCGACGTTCGCGGCAAGGGCCTGATGATCGCCGCCGAACTCAACTCCGCCGATCTGGCCAAGCACGCGGTTACTGAGATGCTCAAGCTGCGCGTCATCGTCAACTGCACCAGCGATACGGTTCTGCGCTTCCTGCCGCCCTACGTCTTTCAGCGTTCCCATGTGGACACCACCATTGCCGCGCTGGACAAGGTATTCACCGAATACGCCGCCACCCGCACTGAAACCGGCGCGGTAACTCATTCCACTGGAGGTCGCAATCATGGCTAGCAAAACCATCGTAGAACAACGAACTCCGGCGGTCCCCGTCCATCAGGACCCGGATATTCTTGCCGCCGCCACGCGCATGGCGGGCGAAGACCTATGCTCGGTATCGGACCTGTCCAGCGCCGAGGTGCGCGCCATCCTCAAACTGGGCCACGACATCAAGCGCAACCCGCGCGAGTATCGCCGCGCGCTTGACGCCAAGCAGATGGTCCTCATGTTCGAGAAGGCCAGCTTGCGCACCCGACTCAGCTTCGAGGCGGGCATCAACACCATGGGCGGCAACGCCATCTTCGTCGATCAGACCAACTCGCTGCTCGGCGAGCGCGAGTCCATCGCCGACACCGCCCGCAACGTCGAGCGCTGGGTCGATGTGATCGTGCTGCGCACTTATGCGCACGACACCATCACCGAGATGGCCGCTAACTCCCGCGTACCGGTCATCAACGCGCTCAGTGACTTCGAGCATCCCTGCCAGGCGCTGGCCGATTTTATGACCATCGACGAGCACTTCGGCGCGGTGCCGGGCATCAACTTCACGTACATCGGCGACGGCAACAACGTTTGCCACTCGCTGATGCTTACCGGCGCGCAGTTAGGCGCCAATGTTACCGTGGCAACGCCGCGCGGCTACTCGCCGGACATTGAGATTGTAACGCTGGCGCGGGAGATTGCAGAGAAGAACAACTGCGAGCTGCGCCTGCTGCAAGACCCGCAAGCCGCCGCCGAAAACGCCGATGCCATCTATACCGATGTCTGCGTGAGCATGGGCATGGAGCACGAGTCTACGAAACGCGCGCCCATCTTCCGCCCTTTCCAAGTCAACGAAGCGTTGATGCAAAAGGCGCAGCCGAATGCCGTCTTCATGCACTGCCTGCCCGCTCGCCGCAACGCAGAAGTCACCGATGCCGTGCTCGATGGACCGCAGTCGATCATCTTCGATCAAGCGGAGAATCGCCTTCACGCGCAGAAGGCGCTGCTGCTGTTGCTGTTGGGCGGTTTGGCAAACACAGCCAGCTTTCAATAAGGGATAGGTATCCGAGGACAGGCGTGACACTCTCTTCGCTCCACTCAATCGTTGTCATCCTGAGCGGAGCGAAGCGGAGTCGAAAGCCTGCACTGAGCGAAGTCGAAGGACCTGCGGTTGCTTTAGTCGAGGTTTTGAAAGGGCACGGCTTTAGCCGTGCCGTAAAAGCTCCCGTAGGGAGCGCACGATAATAGCCCAGGACAAGCGAAGCGCAGTCCTGGGAAAGATGCCAAATGAACATCGAGCCCCGTAGGGGCGCTGTGAAATGGAGTTCATGGGAGCTTTTCTTAGGACGCTGTTTTGAAAGGCACGACTTCAGTCGTGCCGCAAAGACTTCAACAATGAAGTGCAGTAACTGATCAATGCGTAGGAAAAGTTATGAGCGAAGACTTCAAATTTGATCTAGCGGCAAAACGCACTCGTTTGAGCGACGACGACCTTATTAGCGCGCTACAACAAGCCGCAGAGACATTGGATGCAAGGTACTTCACCTCACCGGAATATGACGACCTTCCTGGAAAACGGCCTCACTCAGCAACGATCATCGACAGGTTTGGTACATGGAAGAAAGCTTTGTCACTCATTGGTATCGCTGGAGGACGAGAAAGACGATATTCACCAGAAAAATTGATTCAGAATCTTGAGGAAGTTTGGAAAAAACTTGGTTATCCTCCTGGCAAGAGGCAGATTGCCACCCTAGGCGCGAAGATATCTGAATCTCCCTATAAACACCATTGGGGTAGCCTTCGTAACGCCTGTGAATCCCTTGCAGTATTTCATAATGGAAAACTGTCACGGGAGAAACTGCTTGCTGGCGATTTGTCAAAGCCCAAACGCATCACCATACCATTAAATATCCGGTGGGCAGTGCAGAAACGCGACCATAACCGCTGCGTGCTATGTGGTGCTTGTCCATCGAATGACCATAGCGTTGAGCTTGAGATTGACCACATCATTCCGGTTGCCAAGGGTGGTGGAAACGAAATGGAAAATCTCCAGACCCTTTGTTGGAAATGCAATCAAGGAAAAAAAGATCGGACAGATGCCTCTATCTTCGCGGAGACAAGCAGATAGGCTTTTCTGATCCCAGCCCCATACGAAAGGTTCCTAAGTATGTCCATAATTCTCGAATCACTGCCCGTCGGCCAGAAGGTTGGCATTGCTTTTTCTGGCGGGCTGGATACCTCCGCCGCCCTGTATTCCTTCTCCAAAGGATCAATCAACGGTCGCACAAATCGAACATTGCATCGGCCTGTGTGAATTGACGCCCACTCGCAAGCTGAATTACAATGTAATGCAAAGAGGTGCAATATGCGCGCGAATTCACTTGTACAGACCCGCATCAATGCAGAAATCAAAGAAGAGGCCGCCACTGTTCTCCAGGCAATTGGTCTTACTGTTTCCGACGCGGTTCGCCTCATGCTGACGCGCGTTGCACACGAAAAGGCCCTCCCGTTCGAGCCATTGATCCCCAACGAAGTGACCATCGCAGCCATGAAAGAGGCTCGGGAAGGAAAACTCGAAACGGTGACTCTGAAAGACCTGCAAGCGGTATTCCATGAGAACGATTGAGCGGACGACGATCTTCAAGCGCGACTTGAAGCGCGAATCGAAAGGGCGGCATCGAACTTATCTTTCCGAAAACTTCGTCGCCGTGGTTCAATCTCTTGCAGACGATCAACCGTTGGCAGACACATTTCACGACCTGCACTGTCGAGCAACTGGGAGGGTTACCGTGATTGCCACATCAAACCGACCTGGTGCTTATCTATCGAAAGCCTGATGACGAAACCCTGCAACTCGTTCGTTTAGGATCGCACTCAGAACTTGGGCTGTAGTCCTGTCTTGAAGTGTTTGTTCGTAAACCGTAGTTTTGCCGGCCTGATCCCTGATCCCTGGCTCCTGATTCCTAGAAAGGTCTTGTAAGCATGTCCGTAATTCTCGAATCGCTGCCCGTTGGCCAGAAGGTTGGCATTGCTTTCTCCGGCGGGCTTGACACTTCCGCCGCGCTGCATTGGATGAAGCAGAAGGGCGCGCTTCCCTACGCCTACACAGCCAACCTGGGCCAGCCTGACGAAACCGACTACGACGAGATTCCGCGCAAGGCCCTCGAATACGGCGCGGAGAAAGCCCGCCTCATCGACTGCCGCGGTCCGCTAGTGCGCGAAGGCATTGCCGCGTTACAGGCCGGCGCCTTCCACATCACGACGGCCGGCGTACCTTACTTCAACACCACGCCGATTGGCCGCGCTGTCACCGGCACGATGCTCGTCGCCGCGATGAAAGAAGACGAGGTCAACATCTGGGGCGACGGCTCCACTTACAAGGGCAACGACATCGAGCGCTTCTATCGCTACGGCCTGCTCGTCAATCCCAGCCTCCAGGTTTACAAGCCCTGGCTTGACGCCGCCTTCATCGACGAGTTAGGAGGGCGCGCCGAGATGTCCGCCTTCATGCAGCGCCACGGCTTCGCGTATAAGATGTCCGCCGAGAAGGCTTACTCCACCGACTCCAACATATTGGGCGCAACCCACGAAGCAAAAGACCTGGAGCATCCTTCTACCTCGATGAAGATCGTCGCTCCCATCATGGGCACGGCCTTCTGGCGCGACGATGTCGAGATCAAGCCGGAAGAGATCGCCATCCGCTTTGAAGAAGGTTTTCCCGTCGCGCTCAAAGGCCGCGAGTTCAGCGATCCCGTCGAACTTCTTCTCGAAGCCAACCGCATCGGCGGCCGCCACGGCCTGGGTATGTCCGATCAGATTGAGAATCGCATTATCGAAGCCAAGAGCCGCGGCATCTATGAGGCGCCCGGCCTCGCGCTGCTTTTCATCGCTTACGAGCGCCTTATCACCGGCATTCACAACGAAGACACCATCGAGCAGTACCGCGACCATGGCCGCAAGCTCGGACGCCTGCTCTACCAGGGCCGCTGGTTCGATTCTCAGTCGATTATGTTGCGCGAATCCGCCCAGCGCTGGGTGGCCAAGCCAATCACCGGCGAAGTTACCCTGGAACTGCGCCGCGGCAACGATTACTCCATCCTTAACACTGAGTCGCCCAACCTTACCTTTCATCCCGAGCGGCTTAGCATGGAGAAGACCGAATCCACCTTCAGCCCGCGCGACCGCATCGGCCAGCTAACCATGCGCAACCTCGACATCACCGACACCCGCGATAAGCTGCTGACTTACGCCGCGGCCGGCCTCCTCACCCTCAGCAAAGGCAGCGAAATGCCCAAGCTCAACAGTGGCAAGGAGAACAAATAACATAATGTCGAACGAACAACAATCCGTCAAGATGTGGTCCGGCCGCTTTCGCGAGCCACTCGATACTGACTTCGAGGCTTGGCAGCGGTCGATCGTCTTCGATTGGCGGCTTCTAGACCATGAGATAGCCGCCAGCAAGGCGCATGCGTCGGCCCTTATTGCCGCAGGGATCCTTACAAAGAGCGAAGGAGCGGAGCTCCGCGAGGCACTGGATGCGATTGCCGCCGAGCACGCATCCGAAGCGGGCAAGGCCCTCGTCCGCAACCACCCCTCCGCCGAAGACATTCATCACTTCGTCGAGCTGAAGCTGGTGGAGCGCACCGGCGCGCTTGGCCTCAAACTGCACACGGGGCGCAGCCGCAACGAACAGATCGCAACCGACCTGCGCCTTTACGTGCGCTCGCAGATCGGCCTGGCGATTGAATCTCTCGCCGCCTGGGCCAATGCGCTCGTGGCAAAGGCGCAAGCGGCGAACGATGCGGTAATGCCGAGTTATACGCATCTCCAGCGCGCCGAGCCGGTGCTGGTCGCTCACTGGCTGCTGGCTTATGTGGAGATGATTCTCCGCGATGCCGCTCGCCTGCGCGACTGCGCGGCAAGGCTCAACTATTGTCCGCTTGGATCTGGCGCTGTGGCCGGAGCAACGCTGGCGCTGGACCGCTCCATCGCCGCGCGGGAGTTAGGTTTCACCGCGCCCACGGCCAACTCGATGGATGCCACCAGCGATCGCGATTTTATCCTGGAATACTTGCAGGCATTGACCTTTGTGGGTTTACATCTGAGCCGTTTTGCCGAGGAGATTACTCTATTTGCAACGGCGGAATTCAACTTCGTTACGCTGCCGGAGGCCTTTTCGACCGGCTCCAGCGCCATGCCGCAGAAGAAGAATCCCGACCTCACCGAGCTGATTCGCGCCAAGGTCGGGCGCATCCACGGCGCGGCGGAGGCCGTCACGCTGCAACTCAAAGGGCTGCCTTTGGCCTACAATAAAGATATGCAGGAGACGCAGGAGCCGGCCTTTGCCGTCGAGTTTGTGCCGCGGATGCTTGCGCTCGTGGCGCGCTTCACCGCCGCGCTTGCGTTCAACCGTAAGCGCATGAACGAGGCCGCGCAGTCGGGCTATCTGAACGCAATGGCGGCAGCCACTTACCTCGTGCATAAGGGCGTTCCCTTTCGCACCGCGCACGAGAAGGTGGGGAACGCGGTGCGCTTTGCGATAGAGAAGGGCGTGGAGTTGGGCGCTCTCAAGCTGGATGAATTGCGTTCATTCGGCGAAGAATTCGCGGAGGATTTTTACGCCGCCGTTACGCTCGAATCCACGCTCGAATGCCACGACGTGATCGGAGGAACCGCGCGCGAGCGGGTATGCGCGGCGTTGGCCTCCGCATCGGAGCGCATCGCGGCATTAGCGACTCTCGAATTTGGGGAGGCCACTCATGCGGGTGCGTAAGGCTCTTCTCAAAGATGCCTCGAAGGTTTACGATTTGGTAAACTCGCTCTCCGGCGACGGCACGCTGCTTAAGCGCGCATTTGCGGAAATCTGCGAGAACATCCGCGACTTCACCGTCGCCGAATCCGACGGCGGAGTTTTCTTGGGCTGCGGTGCGCTGCACTTTTACGGGCCGCATCTGTGCGAGGTGCGCTCCATCGTGGTCTCGCCCGGGGCCAAGGGGCAGGGCGCGGGAGGCCGCATTCTGCTCTCGCTGATAGAGGAGGCCGAGGAGCACGGCGTTCAATCCATCTGCCTCTTCACGCGCATCCCCGACTTCTTCTTCAAATACGGCTTCCGCACCGTGGAAGACAAATCCGTGTTGCCCGACAAAGTCTTCAAGGACTGCCAAAGCTGCCCGCGGCTGCACCGCTGCGACGAAGTCTCGATGGTGCGCGGCCGCATTCCCCGCTTCTCCGTCCTCGGCCCACGCGAGGAAGCCGAGCAGTTAGTGCACTTATCGAGCTGACTTACCGGCATTCAGCATCGCCGCCGCCACAGCTATCTGCCCATAACTCAGGCCGCCATCTCCAGGGCTTACTTGGGCGTTCCGATAGACCTCGAATCCTTGCGCTTCCAATCCAACCCGGAGCAGACGCGCCAGCCGCCGGTTGTGCAGGCACCCGCCGCTCAGCGCCACTTGAGCAATTCCGGTAGCTTCCCGCGCCCGCACAGCGGCTTTCACAAAGATTGCGGCCACGCCCGCATGAAACCGCGCCGCAATCCTCGATTTTGCGACTCCGTTCCTCGAGTCAGTCACTAACTCGCGCCACAGCGGCCCCGCGTCAATCTTCACTGGCTCGCGGCGCGCCCGATCCCCGCCCACTAACTCCATCTCGTAGCCATCTTCTAAGTCGGCTTCATCCACCGCGATCCCTTCCAACTCGATCGCCGCCTGCGCCTCGTAATCCACCGCGCGCCTCCCTAGCACCGCAGCGGCAACCGCATCGAAGAGGCGGCCCAAACTGGAAGTTGGCGGCGCGTTCACGCCGCGCTCCATCATCCGCTCCAGCACCCGCGCCTCCTTGCTCGTCGCTCCGGTCAGCGCAGCCGCCGATTCAACCTCGAAGCCCGCCGCGCGCAAGGCGCTGAAGGCCATGCGCCACGGCTCTCGAATCGCCGCCTCGCCGCCCGGCATGGGCACATAGTCGAGGTGCGCAAACCGCTCGAAGCCATTCAGCCGCGCGATCAATACCTCCCCGCCCCAGATTTTTCCATCCGTTCCATAGCCGGTCCCGTCGAGCGCGAGGCCGATGGCCGGACCTTCCAATCCATGCTCGGCCATGCACCCGGCGATATGCGCATGATGGTGCTGCACGGCTACTAACTTCAGCCCGCGCTCCCGCGCCCATTGCTTGGCCCATTCCGTCGATAAGTACCCCGGATGCAGATCGTGCGCCACTATCTCCGGCTCGATCTCAAAGGTGCGCATCAGATGCTCCAGCGACTCGCGAAAGAACTCCAAGCCAGTCAGGTTTTCAAGATCGCCCAAGTGCTGGCTCTGATAAACGAATCGTCCCCGCGCCAGCGCAAAGACATTTTTCAAGTGCCCGCCGACCGCCAGCATCGGCGGCGCATCGAACGGCAACTCAACCCCCAGCGGCACAAATCCGCGCGCCCGCCGGATCAATTGCGGCGCGCCATCCACCACCGCCGCCACCGAGTCGTCGCACCTCTGCAATATCTCGCGGTCGTGCAGCAGAAAGACATCGGCGATCCCGCCCAATCTCGCCCGCGCCTCGTCGTTGTCAATGGCGATCGGCTCCTCGCTGAGGTTCGCCGAGGTCATCACCAGCGCCTGCAACCGGCCATCGGCAAAGAGCGGATGCTGCAACGGCGCATAGGGGAGAAAGACGCCCAGCCAGGGTATCCCCGGCGCAACGCTCTCCGCAATTCCGCTTTCGTTGCGCCGCCTCGCCAGTACGATCGGACGCGCCGCCGTCATAAGCAGCGTCTCTTCATCTACCGTCAGCGCGCAGAACTCCCGCGCGGCATCGAGGTCACGCACCATCACCGCCAGCGGCTTACCATAGCGGCGCTTGCGTTCCCTGAGCCGCATTACAGCCGCGTCGTTGCTCGCATCCACGCTCAGATGAAAGCCGCCGATCCCCTTGATGGCCACGATCTGGCCGTCTGCAAGCAGTTGGATAGCCCGCTCGACGGCCGCCTCGCCAATAAGCGCTTCGGAGCCTGCCGTCTGCATGACCCAAACCCGCGGCCCGCACTCCCAGCAGGCATTCGGCTGCGCGTGGAAGCGCCGGTTCGCGGGATCGTCGTACTCGCGCTGACAGGCCGCGCACATCGTAAACGCGGCCATCGAGGTCTGCGGCCGGTCGTAGGGAATCCGCCGCGTAATTGTGAAGCGCGGCCCGCAATTGGTGCAGTTCAAAAACGGATATCGATAGCGCCGGTCCGCCGGGTCCAGCAACTCCCGCAAACAATCCGGGCATGTCGCCGCATCGGCCGGAATCCCGGTGCTCACCTGGCCTTTTGCCGCGCTGGAAACGATCAGAAACTCGCTTCCTCCGGCGATCGGCAGCTCCCGAACCGCAACCGAATCGATCCGCGCCAACGCCGGCGCCGCCGCGCGCAACCGCGCCAAAAAGGCATCAACGCGCTCCCCCGGCCCCTCAACCTCGATCGTCACCCCATCCGGATCGTTGCCGACAAACCCCGCCAAGCCCTCTTCCCGCGCCAGCCGGTAAATGAACGGACGGAACCCCACCCCCTGCACAACACCGCGCACCTGCACTGCTTCGCGTCGCATTTCTTTTGGATGGATTTCTTCAGCCAAAGCCGCCCCCCGCACCGGAAACCAGCATAGCGCATTCGTGATCGGCACTTTTTCCTCCGCGCGCGCCCTCCGATAAACTTGCATCATGCTGCGCATTCTTCGTCCGGTCCCGGTTGCATCGCTCAAGTTGCTGGTCTTCGATCTGGACGGCACCCTGATCGACTCCGCGCAAGACCTGTGCAACAGCGTGAACGCCGCGCTCGGCCACGTGGGGTCCAATCCGCTGCCGGACTCGGCGATCGCCGCCTTTGTGGGCAACGGCGCGCCGCTGCTGATGCGTCGGGCGCTTGCCGCGAGCGTAGGCATGGATTTGGAGCGGGTGGACGAGGAACTTCAGGCCCGCGCCTACGATTTTTTCCTCGGCTTCTATCGCGAGCACAAACTCGATTTCACTTATGCCTACGACGGGGTTCTGGAGGCGCTCAAGGCGCTGCGCGGCCTGCGCGAACAGCCAGCCCGAATCATGGCGGTGCTGACCAACAAACCGGTGCGTCCGGCGCGCGGCATCTGCGAGGGGCTGGGCTTGGCGGACTACTTCCTGCACATCTACGGCGGCGACAGCTTCAAGTCCAAGAAGCCCGCCCCGGAGGGACTGCGTTCGTTGATGGCCGAGGTGGGAGCGCGGCCGGAGGAGACGGCGATGATCGGCGATAGCAAGGTGGACGTGCAGACGGCGCGCAATGCCGGAGCCTGGTCGATCGGCTGCGCCTTCGGCTTCGGACCGCAAAACCTGATGGAAACCCCGCCGGACATTCTGGTCGATTCGGCGGCGGATTGGACGGCGGCGCTTACGCCGAGTTTATAAGAGAGGCATATCGGTACTGCTCCAGCGAAGAGAATTCGGGCACAGGAACACAGGAATAGCGTTTCTGTGAAGGCGCTCCACGGAAAGCATTGATTATGGGATAGTTATATAGTACCCCACAGTTTCACAGCCAAAATCGCGAATATTTGGGCGATTTGGGTGAAGTAGATTTTTGGCAAACGGTTGATGGGACGGTTGTTGGCGAACGCGAAAAAAGCGCATTTCGTCACATAGCGAGCGATAAATGCGGGATGCCCGCTTCGCGGATCGCTCCGACAGCACTTTTACTACCCCGATGCCGGAAAAAACCTCGCTCTTGCCCTCAACAAGGCCGAATCGAGAATATGACGTGGGCCGCCCAGATTTATGGCTGGTCCAATGTGGCCCACCCGCCCAAAATACAGCTTGACAGTGAGAAATCGGATAAAGACAATAATGTCGCCATCTATTTCCAGTTTCCTCAGCGGCTTGATCCGTGAATTTAATAGTCTCACAGGAGTCTCAAATGAAATTTCTCGCTCGCCTTGCAGTCGCGCTGTGCGGCCTGCTCGTGGTCGGCAGCTCTTTCGCTGCCGCCCAAACTCTTCCCACCACATGGTCATGGACGTCCACAGGTCCTCTCATCAGCCCCGCCAACGACTCCCATAACATAGTCGCGGTCAAGGATCCATCGACCGTCTACTACAACGGCCAGTATCTCGTTTACGCCTCCACGGTCGACTCCGCGGGCAACTACGGCCTGGAATATGTGCACTTCGCAAATTGGAGCGATGCCCCCGCCGCAGGCCAATCGCCCTACTATCTCACCATTGGTGGCACGGCGCCGCAGGTATTCTATTTCCGCCCGCAGAACAAGTGGTATCTGGTCACCGAGTGGTATCCGCAGTTCTCCACCAACAACGACCCCACCCAGCCCCAGAACTGGACTCCTCTGCAGAATTTCTATGCCTCGCAGCCCTCGAATATCCCCGGTTGGCTCGATTTCTGGGTCATCTGCGATACCGTCAATTGCTATCTGTTCTTCACCGACGATGGCGGACAATTCTGGGAAGCCAAAACCCCTATCGGAGACTTTCCCAATGGCTTCGGCACTCCCTTCCTCGCCTACTCGGAAGCCAGTGCCGGCAATCTCTTCGAGGCCGACAATGTCTATACCGTCGAGGGAACCGGCGAGTATCTGGCGGACGTCGAGTGCATGGGTGGACCCAACGGGCACCGCTTCTTCCGCGCCTTGTGGGCTAGCAACCTCGCCGGCCCCTGGCAACCGCTCGGCGATACGCTGAACTTCGATACTCCATTTCTAGGAACGAACAACATCACCTCGTGGACAAACGGCAGTCAATGGACCGACGACATCAGCAGCGGCGGCGGAGTCATCACCGACTATAACGCCGACCAAACAGATTCGATCAACCTCGACAACTTTACATTCCTCTACCAGGGCGACGCGATAAACAACGGCGCCAGCAGCTACAATGCGATTCCTTGGCGACTCGCTCTGGCGACCTCAAATGCCAACAAGAGCACTCCCGGCTTCACGCTCGCTCCCTCGGCTTCCACTCTGACCGTAAATCCCGGCGGCAGCGGCACTGACACCGTTACGGTAACCGACGCGGGCGGAT
>CAZMHC010000062.1:0-16669 GCA_964565955.1 uncultured Occallatibacter sp. | reverse complement strand
TGCTGGGCCTGCTGCGCGAGGACAAGGCGTTGACCAACCGCTTCCTGCGCTCGCACCAGTCGGTGGAGTCGATCCGCAAGCAGATCGAGGCGCACACCACCATCCGCGAAAAAGTCTCGACCTCTGTGGACCTGCCGCTCTCGAACGAGTGCAAGCGCGTTCTGGCATACGCGGCGGAGGAAGCAGAGCGCCTGGGGCACAAGCACATCGGCACCGAACATCTGCTGCTGGGCTTGCTGCGCGAAGAGAAATGCTTTGC
This sequence comes from uncultured Occallatibacter sp., assembly GCA_964565955.1. Taxonomy (GTDB): domain Bacteria; phylum Acidobacteriota; class Terriglobia; order Terriglobales; family Acidobacteriaceae; genus Telmatobacter. The sequence continues at coordinate 16,410 of CAZMHC010000062.1, read as the reverse complement.
CGGGGAGATACTCCAGGAGCGCGGCCTCAAGCTGGCGCAGATTCGAGAGGAACTGGCCCGAGTCACCCAGGAGAAAGCGCCAACGCAGCCGCGGCAGCGCGAGTCCAGCCTGCTGGCCGAGTTCAGCCGCGACCTCACGCAGGCGGCCATGGACGGGCAACTCGATCCCCTTGTTGGCCGCGACAGCGAATTGGAGCGCGTCGTGCAAATCCTCTGCCGCCGCACCAAGAACAATCCTGTGCTGATCGGCGAACCGGGGGTGGGCAAGACAGCCATTGTCGAAGGCCTGGCGCAGCGCATCGCCGACGGCGAAGTGCCCAGCTTCCTGGCGGACAAGAAGGTGCTTGGCCTCGATCTCTCTCTCATCGTCGCCGGAACCAAGTACCGCGGGCAGTTCGAGGAGCGGCTCAAGACCATCATGAAGGAGTTGATGGAGAATCAGAACTCCATCGTTTTCATCGACGAGTTGCATACGCTGGTCGGCGCCGGCTCCGCCGAAGGTTCGCTCGACGCGGCCAACATACTCAAGCCGGCGCTCAGCCGCGGCGAGATTCAGTGCATCGGCGCGACCACGCCGGGCGAGTACCGCAAATCCATCGAGAAGGACCGTTCTCTGGAGCGGCGCTTCCAGGCCGTCAAGGTGCCGCCGCCCAGCGAGGCCGACGCCATCAAGATCATTCACGGCATCAAGGACCGCTACGAGAAGTTCCACGCCGTCAGTTACACCGACGAGGCGGTCGAGTTCTCGGTCTCGCACTCCAGCCGCTACATCCCGGACCGCTTCCTGCCCGACAAGGCCATCGACCTGATCGACGAGGCCGGAGCGCGCGTGAAGCTGCGCCAGACCTCGCTGCCCGAGGAGATCACCGAGGTGCAGAAGCGCATCAAGTTCATCGTGCATCGCATGGACTCGGCGATCGCCAACCATGAGTTCGAGAAGGCGCGCTTCTACTCCGACGAGGAGCGCAAGGAGCGCGAGAACCAGCGCGCCCTGCGCGACAAGTACCACCTGGACGACGCCGCCTCTGGCATCGTCGGTCGCGAGGACATCGAGGACGTGGTGAGCCGCTGGACCGGCGTTCCGGTGACCAGCATCAAGGAAGAAGAGACGCAAAAGCTGCTGCGCGTGGAAGAAGAACTGCACAAGCGCGTCATCTCCCAGGAGAAGGCCATCTCCGCACTGGCGCGCGCCATTCGCCGTTCCCGCGCAGGTCTCAAGTCGCCCAACCGCCCCATCGGCAGCTTTTTGTTCCTCGGCCCAACCGGCGTGGGCAAAACCGAGATGGCCCGCACCCTGGCGCTGTTCCTCTTCGGCTCCGACAAGGCTCTCATCCGCTTCGATATGTCGGAGTTCATGGAGAAGCACTCCGTCTCCAAGCTGATCGGCTCGCCTCCGGGCTACGTCGGTTACGAGGAGGGCGGCCAACTCACCGAGCGCGTCAAGCGTTCGCCTTACTCGGTTGTGCTGCTCGACGAGGTGGAGAAAGCGCACCCCGACGTCTTCAACATTCTGCTCCAAGTCTTCGAGGACGGACAGTTGACCGATGGGCTGGGCAACACCGTCGATTTCAAGAACGTGATCCTCATCATGACCTCGAATATCGGCGCCCGTCACCTGATGAAGAAGCAGGGACTGGGCTTCCAGAGCGACCGCGAAGACATTGTCAGCGACAAGGTCGAGGAGTTGGTCAAGCAAGAGGTGAAGAAGACCTTCAATCCGGAGTTCCTCAACCGACTGGACGAAGTGATCCTTTTCCAATCCTTGTCGGACGGCGACCTGATTCAGATCGTAGAACTGCTGGTTCAGCAGCTCAATTCCAATCTCGCCCAGAAGTCCATCACCATCTCGGTCACCGAGGAGGCCAAGAAGTGGATTCTCGACAAGACCCTGGTCGATCGCAGCTACGGAGCGCGCCCACTGCGCCGCGCCTTGCAGCGTTACGTCGAGGACCCCTTGTCCGAAGCCCTGATCGCCGGAAACATCTCCACCCGCCCGGCCTTCCTGGAGGTCTATCTCGATGCCAACCAGCTCTTCTACCGCCCAGTAAGCGCGGATGAAAGCGCCAGCGAAGAGAAAGCCGCCGGCATTCTTCTCTTCAGCAACTGAGGCGGAATTATCCGGCCCTTTACCGCCGGAATTGAACGCAAAGAGAAGACCCATGCCGCAGCCTGGGTCTTCTTTTTGGAAGCGACGCGCTCGACTACATTGCGGCGGCAAAATCGGGAACGAGGTCCGCGGCATTGGCTTGCAGGAACTCGGTCATCCGCGCTGCCATGCCGGCATAAGCCGACTCGGCGCGGAGCGCGTTCGAGCAGATGCTTTCATTGACCTCGCTCATGGCGTACTTTGCCAGAGCGGTCAGGACGCAAACGCGAATCTGGATGGCGTCGCAGCGCAGGGTTGCCAGAAGCCGGCGATCGACGGAGTCGCTGTTGCGGGCGGCATAGTCGGCCATCTCCAGCATCACGCCGGCGTTCTCGTGGATCGCCCAAAGACCGTATGCGCCTTGGATGCGCTTCCATTTCTCATCCGGCGCGGCGTTCAGTCCTTCATCCGAAAGACAGCGATCGACCACCTCGCGGGCGTTCCAGTCCGGGCGCAGACGCGCCACAAGCGAATCCCACGATTGGGCATTGCGGCGGCGAACGCCGACTCGCCATCGGTTGAAATACGCTGCCGCGGCTGCGATCGCGCCCACTTGGAGCAGAACAAGCATCGTCGGTCCTCCTTGAACCGGAAAACGGCGGCCCTTCGGTTCTTCCCGGCAACCGCGTCTTCTTCCGGCTGTTCCTACTCTGCTCATCGTTCCGTTATCGAAGAAACATTAGAAACCTGAAGTAACCTTCGATTTGGTGGCGGTTACTTCAGTGATGAATACCTGGGCTTTCCTGGAGAAGCTGGCTTACCGACGACAGGGGGAATCATCGCGCGTCGCGCTTGACCGCCATGACGAGCCGAACGGGAGTTCGCCATCCGCAAGAAGGGTCATCGCATGGGAGTGACTTTAGCTAGCAATTCCGGTATACTTTGGTTTTTATTTCGAGCGTCTATCGAATGGGAGAGACGAGTGGAGGATTGCACAATCTTGGATTTGGCCTTCAAGGGGGAGAGAAACTATCTGCGCGCCGGCGATATTCATACAGCCCTCGTCAAATTGGCTTGGGATCGTTTCGGCCCTCAGGCGGAGGTGAATTCGTTGACCATTCGCCGCCCCTTCCGACACGCCATTCAGGTATCGTTTGAGCCTTCGGCCGAGTTCTCCGGTTCGTTCCGCGTTCGCCATGACGCTGAAAGCATTCCGGGCTGGCTACGCGATACGGGCAACCCGGTGGCCCGCCGCATTCCCTACGATACCTCTCCCTTGCCGGCCGCCGCGGTTTCCGGCCCCGGCTTTGCCCGGATCATGGAGCCGCTACCGGGATTCGCGGCGCTCGACACGGTCGTTTGCATGAGTAAACTGGTCGCCCAACAAACTTCTCCGCGACACTGGTGGCTCTGCCGCTTGAATCTGGACTCTCCGCTCACCGAAACGTGCCCTATCGAGGTCCGGATGCTGCAAAATCTCGGCGGACAGTTTCTTGTCTTGGAGATCGTTCAAGGCGGATTGGCGATCGGAACATTGCATTGCATACTCGACGGCGCAAATTGCAAGGAGGCGGCCCATGGCCCAACTAACTGATTCGCTCGATCGTACGACGCTTCCCGTCACTGCCGACCAAATCCGCGAGTTGATCGCCGGTCTCGATACCGTCGTCAAGTTCAGGGAACTCAAGGACGACACTCCGTTCGGCAAAGCCGGGGCGGACTCGCTGGATGTGTTCAATATCGTCATCGCTGTCGAGGACAGATACGGCATCGCCATACCCAGCGATCGTCTAGGCTCGGTGAACACTCTCGGCAAGATGGCCGGATACCTCAACGAGAGATTGTCATGAGCGGCTTTCGCACCCGCCGTTTCCAAGACGGCGATGAACAAGAACTCAACGCCGTCTACAATCGCGTCACCGCTCGCGACCGCAGAGGGCAAGCGCGGCCGGACGCGTATGTGGATTGGTTTTGGCGTCGGGCGCCCGGCGGTCCGGCCGACAGTTGGGTGATCGAGACGCAAGACGGCGAGGGATGGAAGATTGTGGGACATCATGGCCTCTGCCCGTTTCGCTTCACCCTCGGAGATCGAGATATGCTCTGTGCGAAGACCATGAGCAGTTTTCTTCTGCCCGAATATCGCGACAAATTCCTCTATCTCGGCTTCGAACGGCAGTGCCTCCGGGAGGCGGATGCGCGCTTCGACGCCACTTACTCCGTGGCCCCTGGGACCGCGCGGTTGCGAAAGAGTTTCGGATACCGGAACTATGGCAACTGGATATCCTTCGAGCGTGGATTTCATCCCTTGCACCTGGCCTATCGCTCCATGAGTTACCTCGCCGGCCATTATTCTTACCCCCTTCGGCTTCGTTTGCAGCGCGCGCTGGCCGCGGTTTCGGCGGTGCCCCGGCGGAAACCCCCCATCGAGCTGGTCGAGCTCGACAACGCCGGGGCCGCGTCGTCCCGTTTCTTCGCGGACTTCTGGACGGAAGCTCGCCTCGACGCCGGCATGGCTCCGCGGCGCGATGCCGCCGACTTGGATTGGCGCTTCTGGAAAAACCCCTTCTTCGAGGGAGTTACGTTGACTTATTCGTGGCCGGAGGGCGGACGCGCCTTTTGCGTGATCGAGACTTGGAATCCTCTCTGCCACGCGATCGCCGATATCTTCATCACTCCCGCCAATGCCCAGAGGTTTGAATGGCTGCTCGACGCTCTCTTCGCATGGTGCGCGGGGCACGGAGCATTGGCTCTTCGATGCTTGACCACTCCCAGGGGCGCGCCGCCTCAGCTGATGGAAGTATTGCGGCGCAAGATGAGCCCCTGTCCCTTGGCAAGATCCTCGGCCTATGAACTGCCCCGGCGCTTTTCTCCACAAGGAAAAGCCAAGATCGCCGGCGATCTTCCCGACTGGAATACGACCGAATTGTTGATAAGCGCGTGAACGGGCAAGGCGCCATCGAATGCGCCGTCGCGGATTCGATGGCGCCTATTGCAAGCTACTCGCGCACGACCTTTACGAAGACGCCGTCGGGCAGTTCGCCTTCCAACAGGTGAACCACGCCGTCCTTCACATAGCCTTCGAGTATCTGGCGGGTGGGTTTGGCGGCAGGCGGGGGAACTGGGCGAACTGACGCGGGAGCGGCGGGCCTGGCGATGGGCTGACTTGCCGCTGTGACAGTTCCGCTGCCTGGCGATCTCCCCATCGCTCTATCCATGGCTTCGTTGGCCAGGCGGTCGGCGGTCTTGTTGCCGCCGCGCAAGGTGTGACGCATCTCGAAGCTGTCCATTCCGCGGGAGAGCCGCTTGGCCTCTTCGTAAAGCGGGCGCAGGATGGGGCTGGCGACTTTGTACTTGCCCTGCATCTGCTTGACCATCAGTTCGGAGTCGGAGACCACGCGCAAGCGCTTGACGTTATGCGCGACGGCCCACTTCAGAACGCCCAGCAAGCCGGAGTATTCGGCGTAGTTGTTGGTCTGGATGCCGACGAACTCGCTGAGTTCGGCCAGGACGCGGCCCTTTGCGTCTTCGAGGACGGCGCCGTAGCCGGAGGGTCCGGGATTGCCGCGCGAGCCGCCATCGCAGTGGGCGATAATCCAGTCGTTGGCCGCCTCGGCGGCGGATGATGCAAAGAGATTTCCGTTCATCGCTTTCCAGTGTAACGGGCATTGCCGGCGTATCGCCAAGGCGGCGAATTTGCGTTTCGGCGCGACCTGCCGGGCCGCTCACCAATGCGGCATGATTGCGTCTGTTGCAGTGCGATACCCGGAGCGGAGATTCGATGGCGACGAATGCGGCGATTTACCCTGCATCTTCGGCTCAAGCCCCAACCTCTTTGGCGTGGCCGCCTGCAAGAAGGGTAAAATCCTCCACAGGCATGGCTACCACGGCGATGGGCGGAACGAAGACCGCGGCGGAGCGGATGCGGGATCGCGCCCCGGAGATGGAACTGATCCGCCAGGCGCAGGCCGGTTCGCGGGCGGCCTTCGATACGCTGGTGCGGCAGTACGAGCAGCAGGTGCTGCGGTTGGCGCTGCACCTTACTGGATCGGAGCACGATGCCGAGGATATTTATCAGGAGGCGTTTCTCAAGGCGTACCGCTACTTGGGGAATTTCCGCTTCGAGTGCTCGTTTTATACCTGGATTTATCGGATTGTCACCAATCTTTGCTTGGATCAGATGCGGCGGCGCAAGACTCGGCGCGAGGACCGCTCGGTTTTTCTGGACCACTCCGGCGTGGAGTTCGACCTGCTGGCGGCGGTCTCCGACGACCGGTCGTTTTCAAACCCGGCCAAGGAGTTGGACCGCAAGCTGCTGGGCGACAGGATTCAGGATGCGCTGGGGAAGCTCACCCCGCGCGAACGCATGGTCTTCGAATTGAAGCACTACCAGGGACTCCGGCTGAGGACGATCGGAGAGATGCTGAATACGACGGAAGAGACCGCCAAGAATACGCTCTTTCGCGCCACCAAGAAACTGAGGGCGAATTTGGCGGGGTTGCGGCGGTAGAGAGCGCCTTGGCATTCCCACATTTGCGGGAAGCCGGACAGTTGGGCGAATGGCGGGGCTTTTGGGGCTGGAAGGACGTGAGTATGAACTGCGAGGTTGCACACGAACGGATCGTGACGGCGGCTTACGGAGAGTTGGCCGACGAACAGGCGCATGAGCTGGAGAGGCACCTGGGCGGCTGCGCGGCCTGCGCCGGGGAGCGGGAACAGATGCGGGCGCTGAAGGTGCTGGCCGATGCCTATCCTGTTCTGGAGCCGGAGGCCAACCTGGTGGCGCGTTCGCGGTTGCGGTTGGAGGAGGCGCTGGACGCGCTTCCGCCCAAACGCTGGTACGAATGGCTGGGGCAGCGCATTGGGAACGGCGTCGCCAGTTTGTGGGCGGCTCCGATGATGGCTTCGCTGCTTTTGTTGGTCGGCGCGGGGGCGGGGATTTTAGGCGGCTACGAGTACGCGCTGGTCCGCGCCGCGCGTACACCGCAAACCAATCAGGCGGCTGGCGCGCCGCTATCCTCGCCCGTGCCGGATACTCCGGGCGCGCCGGTTGAAATCTCCAATGTATCGAGCGTGGTTAGTCAGCCGAACAGCCACCGGGTCGAGGTTCGCTACAGCCAGGTGGTGCCGCGCCAGATCGAAGGTTCGCTGGACGACCCGGCGATCAGGCAATTGCTGATGCTGGCCTCGGCGAACTCGGCCTCGGCCGGAGTGCGGGACAATTCGGTGGGCCTTTTGGCGGACGAGTGCCGCTCCGGACACAGTTGCCGCGCCGGGGGCATTCAGAATGCGCTGATGGTGACGCTGCGCTACGACCGCGATGCAGGCGTGCGCGCGAAGGCGCTCGAAGGGCTGGAGCCTTACGTGGGCCAGGACGTTGAGGTGCGCAACGCGATTCTGGACGCGCTGATGAACGACTCCGACCCGCGCATTCGCACTGCGGCGATCGGCATTCTGGAGCCGGTTCAGGGCGATACCAGCGTTCGGCAAGTGCTGCATTCGGTGGCCAATACGGACGTAAACCCGCATATTCGCACCGTTTCCAGGCAAGTGTTGAGCAGGGAACCGGAGATTCAGTAAGCAGCTGCGCCTTTCGGCAAGCGCATCGTCGAAGAAGAATGCGGAGCCGGACGAAACCGATCGGGGAGAAGCTGGGATGAAGCGCTTTTTGGGGCCGTACAGTTGTGTTGGATGGGTTGCGTTGCTGGCGGGCGCGCTGTCGCCCCGCGGCTCCGCGCAGACGCGGGAGATGGCGCAGTTCTTCGAGTGGCCCAGTCCCTTGTCGCTGCACTCCGGTTCGCAAGGCTATCTGGGCGTGGACCTGACCGACGTGGACAACGAAAAGGCACAGGCGCTCAAGCTCAAAGAGGCGCGCGGCGCGGTGATCACGCTGATCGATCACGACGCTCCGGCGGGGAAGATCGGGCTGAAGGTCAACGACGTGGTGCTGAAGCTGAACGGACAGAGCGTCGAGGGGGCCGAGCAGTTGCGGCGGATGCTGCGGGAGATTCCCGCCGGCCGCCAGGTGAGCCTGGTCATCAGCCGCGACGGCAATGTGCAGACGCTGGCAGTGGAACTGGCCGATCGCCGGTTGATGGAACACGATGCCTGGAACAGGCTCCGCAACGGCAGCGACAGTTCGGCGCAAGCGCCGGAGATGGGGATGCTATCCAGCGGAGGCGACAGTTCCCCGCCGGGCGGCTTTCATATGCCGTTCTTCGGCAGCAGTCTGAATGTGGGCGCGATGGTGGAGCCGCTGACCTCGCAGATGGCCGAGTACCTGGGCGTGCCGAACGGGCTGATGGTCAAACAGGTGGCGCGCCGCAGCGAAGCCGAGACGGCGGGACTCCGGGCCTTCGACGTGATCCTCAAAGTTGGGCCGGAGTCGATCGTCACCACCGCCGATTGGGAGCGCTCTCTCCATGCCAACCAGGGCAAGCCGGTGCAGGTGACGATTCTGCGCGACCGAAAGCTGCAAACCGTGACCTTGCAGGTGGACTCGAAGCGCCATCAGGGATGATGGGGTTGCAATGCCCGAATCCCATCTCTATCGGGAAGTCGGTAACCGAGCTGATCGCACAGTTTCAATCGCGCGGCGATCTTCCGCGAGTTCGAACGGACATCGAAACGCTTGTATCGGAGATGGAATGCAAGCGGATGGATAGCAATCCGGGAATCCCGGTTCGGCCCCATTTGCATCCTCTGTACAATGAAACAGTGACCAAACTTTCCCTTCCAGCGGCCCCTTCCGTGGGCTTTATCTCTTTAGGCTGTCCCAAGAACCTCGTCGATTCCGAGGTGATGATGGGCCTGCTGGATCGCGCCGGCGCGCGGCTAACGGCCCATCCCGAAGAGGCCGAAATCCTTGTCGTGAACACGTGCAGCTTCATCGATACGGCCAAGCAGGAGTCGGTCGATACCATCCTGGAGATGGCCCGCTACAAGAGTTCCGGCTCGGCCAAGAAACTGATCGTCGCCGGCTGCCTGGTCGAGCGCTACCGCGACGAAATCCGTAAAAGCATCCCCGAAGTGGACGCCGTCGTCGGCACCGGCGAACTGGAGGCAATTCTTGAAGCCGCCGGCCTAGCCGCCCCGGTTGCCGCGCCTTCGCCCTTTCACATCCTCACGGCCGGCACCTCCGCGCAAACCCATCCCGGCCAGGAGTCGCAGGCGGGAACTCATAAAGTACCCCCCAGCTTCCGCCCCGAAGGCGACCGCCGCGAGCGCCAGGGCCGCTTTCGCCGCGACGATTGGCAGGGCGCGGCGCATCTGCTGCCCACCTATCTCTACGACGAAACTACCCCACGGGTGCTTGCCACGCCCAAGTCTTCGGCTTACATCAAGATCGCCGAGGGCTGCGACCACCCCTGTTCCTTCTGCGTCATCCCCAACCTGCGCGGAAAATTCCGCTCCCGGCGCTTCGAGTCGGTGGTTGCCGAAGCCCGCCGCCTTGTCTCCCAGGGCATCCAGGAGATCACCCTCATCGGCCAGGATACGACCTGCTACGGCGAAGATCTCGGCCTCAAAGACGGCCTCGCGCTCTTGCTCGACGCGCTGGCCGGCATCGAAAGCCTGCGCTGGCTCCGCTTCCTCTACGCCTACCCCAACCGCATCACCGCGCGCCTGCTGGAGACCATCGCCAAGCACGACAATATCTGCAAATATCTGGACGTGCCGCTCCAGCACGCGGCCCCCGCAGTTTTGAAGCGCATGAAGCGCGGCGGCGGCCCGGAGATTTTCCTCAAAACTCTCGAAAGAGTCCGCGCCGCCGTTCCCGGAATCGCTCTTCGCACCTCCTTCATCGTCGGCTTCCCAGGCGAGTCGCTCCGCGATTTCGAGGTATTGGAGGAGTTTATTCAGGAAGCGCGATTCGACTGGCTCGGCGTCTTCAGTTACTCCGACGAAGAAGGCTCCGCCGCCTTCTCGCTCGATGACAAACTCCCCAAGCGCAGCATCGAAGCCCGCAAGCGCGGATTGATGAAGGCGCAGAGGGAAATCTCCAAGCAAGCTAAACGGCGGTGGGTGGGCCGCGAGTTAGTCCTGCTTGCCGAAGGCGAAAGCCTGGAAACTCCGCTCTTGTGGGAAGGCCGCACCCAATTTCACGCCCCGGAGATCGACGGCAAGGTCTACATCAACGACTTGGGCGATTTGGAAACCCTGGCCAACGGCTGCTTCTACAGAGCGGAGGTCGCCGAAGCCCATGAGTACGACCTTGTCGCCCGCGTGGTCTCCGGCCCGCTGTGAGCCGGCGCTCCGGCCGCGCACTGTTCGCTTCGGCGTATCATTGAAGACAATCGGGAGTGTCGAATGGCGGAATTCGCTTTGCGCATCGATGGAATGCACTGCGGGGCCTGCGTTCGCCGCGTCGGTCAGGCGCTTGCCTCGGTCGAGGGAGTCACGGTCAATGAAGTGCGCGTGGGAGCGGCGCGCTTCGCTTCCAGCCTGGACCCCGCGCCTGTCGATCTTGCGCTGGCCGCTCTGGCCAACGCCGGCTTTACCGCCCATGTGGAAGAATGAGGCGGTCGCCGAGGGACGATCAGTTTTGGATCAGTTCTGCCTCTCCATCCCTCTGGATGCAATCTCCCGTTTCTTCCCGCGTTTCCGGTCCCGCATCCACCTGCTCTTGCCAGCCGATGAGGTGCTGGTTGCCGGTAATGAGCCTGGCTCCTCGCGTAAACGTGAAATAGGTCCATATCCACGCGGCGAAGACCGAAAGCCGGTTGCGGAAGCCGATGAGAAAGAAGATATGCACGATGAGCCAGGTGATCCAGGCGGGAAAGCCGCTCAAGTCGGCCTTGAAGGGCCATTTGACTCGGGCAACCGCATCCATGCGTCCGATGGTGGCCATATCGCCCTTGTCGAAGTAGTGGAAGGCGGGGCGCGGCCTGTCGGCGAGATCGGCGGCGATCATCTTGGCCACGTGGTCTCCCATCTGCATCGCCGGCTGGGCCACTCCGGGAACCTGATGGCCGTCCTGCTCGACATGGGCCAAGTCGCCGATCACGAAGACCTCCGGCAACCCAGGCGGATTGAGCCGCTGGTCCACCACGACGCAGCCGCGCCGGTCCACGGGAACGCCGAGCAGCTTGCCCAGCGGCGAGGCTTGTACGCCCGCTGCCCATAGAGTTACCGCCGATTCGATACGCTCGCCGCACAATTCCACCCAGCCCGGCCCGATGGCGGTCACGTGGCCTCCGTTATGCACCTCGACGCCCAGCCGGCCCAACGCGGCTTTGGCCTTGGCGGAAAGTTTCTCCGGGTAGGCGGCCAGAACCCGCGGCGAACCCTCCAGCAGCAGAACCCGCGCCTTGCACGGATCGATGCTGCGGAAGTCATGGCGCATGAACAGATTGGCAATATCCGAGATGGCCCCGGCCAGTTCCACGCCGGTCGGTCCGCCGCCGATGACCACAAAATTCAGCGGTGGATGCCAGCCGTGCTCGACCATCTGCCGCTCGGCCAGTTCGAAGGCCAGCAGAACGCGGCGACGAATCTCCAGCGCATCCTCGATCGTTTTGAGTCCGGGAGCGAGAGGCGCCCAATCGTCCTTGCCGAAGTAGGAGTGGGTGGCGCCGGTGGCCAGAACCAGGTAGTCGTAGGGGAGATTGGCGCCGCTACCGAGCGCAATCTGCCGCGCGGAGGCATCGATGCCCACCACCTCTTCCATCAGTACATTGGTGTTTTGGTGATTGCGCAGGATGGAGCGGATGGGCTGGGCGATGTCCGCGGGCGAGAGCACGGCCAGCGCCACTTGATAGAGCAACGGCTGAAAGGTGTGGTGATTGCGCCGGTCCACCACGGTCACATCCACCGGCAGGCAGGCCATTCCGTTGGCTGCGTGAATGCCCGCGAATCCGCCGCCGACGATCGCCACGCGAGGGCGTTTGGCCGGCGTTTGCGGCAAGATTTCCGTCGCTTTTCCCATGCGTTCCGCCTCACACCCTATCTACAGGATGCGGAAGAGGGGCGGGAAGAATCATCTTGTGCAACGGGCTGTGCGCAATTGTTCGGGTTGCGGACACTTTCTAAGGTTCCCGGTTGGGGCAGCGATAACAGGATGGGAAGGTGTCTATGTCCACTCAAGTCGTTGCCGCAAATCCACTCGTCGAATCGTCTTCCGACAGTTCAGCCGCGGAGAAGTCGGTTGCGCTGCGCTATATGGCGCGCCAGCCCATTCTGGATGAGAAGAACAATCTCTTCGGATACGAGTTGCTGCTTTGGAATGGGAGGGGTCGGGCGCTCGGAGCCGAGCGCGGAGCGGAGGCCGGGAATGCAACCGCCGCCGATACCATGGCAATCTCCGGGCTGGAGCATATGGCAGGGGGTTTGCCGGCCTTCGTCAATTGCTCCATCGACTCGTTGACCGCGCAGTGGGAGCGCATTCTGGCTCCCAGCCGCACCGTGGTGGAACTTCCCGGAGACTCCGACCCCACGCCGGGCCTGATTTCAAGTTGCCGCAAACTGAAGGCGTCGGGATTCCAATTGGCGCTTATGGATTGCACCGGTAAGCCGGAATCCAGGCATCTGGTGGAGATGGCCGACTTCATCAAGGTGAATATCGAAAAATACAATGCCGCCGATCGCCGCAAGATGCTGGATCGGCTGAAGGGCGCCTCGGCGCGCCTGGTTGCGGAGAGCGTGGAGACCCAGCCGGATTTCCATGAGGCCCGGAAGGAAGGTTTCAAGCTCTTTCAGGGGTACTATTTCTGCCGTCCGGAACCCGCGAAGAGCCACAAGATCGCCGGCAACCGCTACGTCCATCTGGAAATCCTGGAACTGATGCAATACGAGCCGTTGGACCTGGATAAGTTGAGCCAGTTGGTGATGTGCGACGCCTCGTTGACCTACCGGCTTCTGCGGCTGGTGAACTCGCCGGTATGCGGTATGCGCCAGGAGGTGACCTCAATCAAGTCGGCGCTCATGCTGCTCGGCGAGGAGACCGCGCGCTGCATGGCCATGATGGCCATCGCCAGCGACTTCAACCACGGCCAGCCGGCGGAGATTCTGCGCATGGCCTTCGAGCGGGCGCGCTTCTGCGAACTTGCCGCCAAACTCTGCGGACTTATCCCCACCGAGCAATATCTGATCGGCATGATCAGTATGTTTCCGGCGATGCTTCGCCTGCTGATGGAGGATGTCGTCAAGTCGATGCCGCTGCGCGAAGCGGCCTGCCAAGCGTTGTTGGGGTCCATCAACGCGGAGAGTACGCTCTTGTATTGGCTGGTGTGCCACGACAGCGGGGATTGGGAATCCTGCGATTCCATCATGCGGGCCAGTGGAATGCGTTACGAAGATGTGATGAGGTGCCATACCGAGGCGATCGGCTGGGCCGCCAGCGCTCTGGCCGCCGCGGAATGATCGGTTGAGGGCTGGCGGGTGGCGCAGGAAACCGTTCCGTATGCCCATCGCGACAGAACGGAGATTGCCGAGCCGGCAGGTTCCGGCTTCCTCGCTCCCCTCGCATTCATTCCGCGCCCATCTCGCGCAGGATGGCCACCGAGGCCGACGCGCCGATGCGGTTGGCGCCGGCTTCGAGCAGCGCGCTCACATCGGTGAGCGAACGGATGCCTCCCGCTGCCTTGATGCCGCAGCGCGCGCCCGCCACGCCGCGCAGCAGGGCTACGTCCGACGGGGTTGCCCCGCCGCCGGAAAATCCGGTCGAGGTCTTGAGGAAGTCCGCCCCGGCATGGATGGCAATCTCGGCGGCGCGCAGCTTTTCTTCCATATTGAGCAGGGCGGTCTCAAGAATCACCTTGAGCAGGGCGCCGTGACGATGGGCCACGGCCGCCACCGTCTGGATGGCGTGCAGCACGGCATGGTAGTTTCCGCTCTTGAGCTGGCCGATGGGCAGAACCATATCCAGTTCGCGGGCGCCCATGCGGGTCAGCGCGGCCGCCTCGTCGCGCAGCGTGGAGACCAGCGAGGCCCCCAGCGGGAAGCCGATCACGACGCCCACGGGAACCCCGGTTCCAGAAAGCGCCGCGACGGCCGCCGGCACCCAGATGGGGTTCACCATCACGCAGGCGAAGCGATAGCGAATGGCCTCTTCGCAGAGCTGTTCCACTTGGCGGCGTGTGGACTCCGGCTTGAGCAGAGTGTGGTCGATGACGCCCGCCAGAGTCTGCCAGTCTGCCAGGGTCTGCGCCGCGAAAGCGGCTGAATCGAAGAATCCGTTCTCGAACTCCAGGTCGGCATCGTGAATGGGGGTAATTGTAGCCATGAATCATGCTCCTTGCCGGAAGATCGCGGCTCTTTCAAACCGGCTGAACGGATACCGCGCGGAAGTAGTGTCGAGTCTCCGCGGCTCAGCGCCTTTTCGACTTCGGCGCCTCCCGGCCTAAACCGCAAAGCGGTTGCGGTCTGTTCGGCGGTCGGACTTGCGAAGAGTGTGCTTGCTCACTTGCGGCCGCTTATTGCGGAAACGAGCGCTACCAGCGCGGGCCGGAGACGGCGTGAAGATAGATTGAGAGTTGCGCGCGTACCGGAGGGGCCTGCGCTAAAGGGAAGCATATCGGCAACGCAAATACTGCAAGCGAATTGAATCTCAAACTGCGCATCTGGTTGGGCCTTTCTTGGTGGGCATGGCAACTGCCCTGGCCGGAGAATACTACTTTTTGTCTCTTTTGCGCTGCCTGAACGCCAATTTTTTCGCTTTTGCCGGCGTTCGTTCTCCATTGGCCGGAGGAAATCGCTGATGCCCTCAGCCGTTCAGGCTGGCGGCGATTGGAATTGTGCGGATTTCTTCCCTCGCCTTCCTTTCCGGCCCGGGCGCGTCGAAGACTCGGTCGTCCCTGTTCGCCGCTGTCATCTCCGCCCCGGTAAACTGTTTCAAGAGGTATTTCGTGTTTCACAGCGCTCGTTTCGCCTTGACGCTTGCCTGTTTATGGGGAGCCGCTGTTTCATGGACGGAGACCGGTTCGGCCCAGAATCCCGCGCAAAATCGGGAAACGCAAACTCCCGCGAACCCCGCGGCGACGGCCGCGCCCCAGTCCGTCTCGGCGCCGGTTGCAGAGGCCGAGGCGGAAATCGTTCAATCCGACTGGAAGGCCGCCTCTACCAAGCTGGCGCTGTGGCTGGCCGCCCATCCCGACGATGCGCGGGCGCTCTTCGATGCCGGTTACGCGGCCGATGCCGAGAACCGGCCGGACGATGCCGCCGCTCTCTACCGGCGCGCCGTCGTTGCCGATCCCCGGTCCTTCGAGGCGCATCTTTCGCTGGGCCTGCTGCTGGCCCGGCAGGGCAAGTACGCGGATGCCCGTCCAGAACTGGCCGCCGCCACCAAGCTCGATCCCGGCGAGGCCGGACCCGCTCTGAAAGCCCGTGCTTGGCGGGCCCTGGCGGAGATAGACCGGCCCGGCGAAGGAAAGACCGGCGATACGACCGAAGCCTCCAACGATCTGCTCGAAGCTCTCGACCTCTCGCCGGAAACTCCGGCCGATACGCTGCTGGCCGCCAGCCTGGCCGATCAAGCCGGCGAATACGAGGCTGCCGAGGCCGCCTATCGCCGCGTCTTGGCGGCGGACCCCAAATCCGCTCCCGCCAACTCCGGTCTGGCTCACATCCTGATTGCGCGCAAACAATATCCCGAAGCCGAAACCCTGCTGCGCGCGGCCCTCCAGCAAGCCCCGGACGACCCGGCGCTCACCGCGCAACTGGCTACGACGCTGGCCGCCCAAGACAAGGCCGAGGCCCTGCCGCTTCTCCAGAAGCTGCACAGCGCCCAACCCGGCAATGCGGCGATCGCTGGAATGCTGGCCGAGGCGCTGGCCGAATCGGGCGATCCGGCCGGCGCCGACCGGCTGTACGTCAGCCTTCTCGCGGCCAGTCCCAACGATCCGGAGCTGCTGATCGGCCACGGCCAAAACCTCACCCGTCAACTCAAATATCCTGAAGCGTTCGCGGCCTTCGACAAAGCTACGCAACTGGCGCCGGCCAACGCCGATGCATGGAGCGGTCTGGCTTTTGCGGCATCGAAGACCGGGCGGCCTTCCCTCGCACTGCACGCTCTGGCCGTGCGGTCGAGATTCCTCCCCGAGATTCCCTCCACCTATTTCCTGTGGGCAATATCCTACGATTCCCTGCACCGAAAAACCGAGGCGGCCTCTTACTACCATCGCTTCTTGGATGTCGCCGCCGGCAAATTTCCGAATCAGGAGTGGCAGGCCCGACAGCGTCTCGTTTTGCTCGAAAAAAAGCCGTGAGAACGTCCATGATGTCAAAGCAGGGTGCCGACCACCGCTTCACCGGCCGCGATATTCGAGCCGCTGTGCAACCTGCAGTCTTTTCCAATTGAAGGATGAGCCTGAAGGGAGCGAAGGGTTAGCGAA
>CAZMHC010000061.1:0-16825 GCA_964565955.1 uncultured Occallatibacter sp. | reverse complement strand
CAACCTGGACGGCAACCATGGTGCGGACAGCGTTCTTGTTCAGAACCGCATTCGGCGTAAACACAGCTACAGCACGATTCATGATTTATACACGAATGGAAGGTTTGGGGCGGCTTGCGCCTCCCCATGTTGAAGAACACTACTGGCCGATCTGAGTTATCTCGACGCGGCGGTTGAGCGCCTTGCCACCCGTGGATGCGTTGGAGGCAATGGGGCTCTGCGAGCCGTGGCCAGCCACGAGCTTGAAGCGCGAGTCCGGGAAGCTCAACGGAGCCACCTGCTGGAAGTAGCGCTTGACAGCCTGCGCGCGTTTCTCGCTCAAGGGAACGTTGACGGAATCGCTGCCGGCGTTGTCGGTGTAACCGTCGATCTGAAGCGCCAACTGCGAGTTGATCGCCAGCGAATCCTTCAACTCATTCAAGGTGGGAAGGCTGTCCGGCAAAGGCTGATCGGAGCCGGTCGCAAAGTTGATATAGACGGCCTTATGGCCAAGCACTGTGCCGCTTTGCGCTTCCTTGGCATAGTCCACCGTCTCCGCGCTCGCGCCCTGCACTCCGCCGGTATTCAGCAACGCCTGCGCGCCGAAGATAAACGAAGCATCGACCGCTTCCTTGTAGGGCGGAATGGGATTGTCCTTGAAGAGCTGGGGATAATTCATCGTCGCTATCTTGCCGAATGTCTCGTATGTGGCGCGCATATTGTTGTTATGCTTGCCGTCGAGGCCGAAATAATTGACGTCGTCCTCCAGTCCGAAGACCGCCGAGCCGCCCAACTGCTGTCCCGACTGCGGATCGCGGAATCCGGAGTAATACTTGTACCAGTATTCGCCGGTCTGGTCCTTATATAGCTTCGCGGATATTTCGCCCGCCTTTCGGCGGACGGCATCGAAGGCCTTTACCTGATCCGCGGCTTGGAAACTTGCCGCCAGCAAGCCGGAAACTTCGTCGCGATTGTCGTTGAAGAACTTCTTGATGCCCAGAATTACCGCCGGCATCTGCGATGCGTACTCATGCGAGGAAACGATCTTGGCGGTGCCGGGGCGGCCATGGACGGCCTGCTCGTCGCCGGGCGTCCAGGTAACTACGCCGTCTGGGCAGACGTTCTTGGTCTCGCCGGTGGTCCGTCCGTCCTTCACCACCTTGCGATCCTCGCAACGATTGGGGATAAATACATCCGTGACCGCTTTGATGTAATCCTCGTCGGGAGCCGCGATCCAGTTCACGGCATCCGGATCGTAAGTCTTCAAGTCCGGATTGTTCTTCAGGCCGTTCGATCCAAGATAGTTCAGAGCTATATTCCAGTCTCCGTCGCGGATAACTCCGACGACGGTCTTGCCCTTCATGCTCTGCGGGTTCGACTTCCACTCGGCGGGGCCGAGCAGCGCGTCCTCGCCGTTGGAGCGACCCACCGCCCCGACTATAACCGCCTGATACTCGGTGCCAAGCTTCTTGAGTTGCGGATTCAGATCGGCCAACCATTGGCCGCCGCTGTCGCCCATCACAACAATCGCCTCGGCACCCGATGAGCAGGTCTTCTCACCGTCATGCAACTGCTTGGCGCAGGCCAGAAGATCGGCCTTCATTTGCGAGTTGGAGTCTTCGCGATGCAAGGTCAGGTTCACGCCGTACTTCTCCATCAGCGAGCCCTTGACGGTATCCGGGCCGCCATTGGCATAGATCAGCGAGTACATCGCGTTCCACTCCCAAACGTCGAACTGAATGCGCGTCGCGGAGACATTGGCCGGGTCGGAGGAAGGATACGGCAGCGCTTGAACGTTGGCCACTTCCGCTTCCTGCTGCGGCGGAAGCTGAACCCGCGTGGCGACGATCGCCTTCATGATGCCTGGGGTTGGAATCAAACCATGCTGCATGGCGGCGCGCAGTCCGAAGATCGCGCCCGCTCCTATCACGACAATGAGGAATAACTTGGCTTGCGGTTTCAAACGCGGCATTTCTTTCTTCCCTTCCATCAGCGCGGATCGCGTCGCTTACTTGAACATATTGTCGTAGTCGCTACCGGACTTATCGCTCGAGGCGGCTACGCTGGCAAGAGTCGTGGGGATTTTCGCCGGCGCCGGCGTATCCACGCCGGGAATGTGAATCAGGTCCGCGCCGGTAGATTGGCTACCCGATGTCAATAACTTCTGGTTGAACTCCGCAAACTTGGCGGCCGCCTCGTCCGCGGCGGCGCCGGACTCGATCTGGTCGTCCGTCAGCAGCTTGTCGGTATAACGCGAAAACTCGCGTATCTCGCCCAGGGTGCGAGAGGTATCGTCCTCCAGATACTCCAGAGCCATATCCACCATCTTCAACTGCTCCGGGTTGCCGCGCAACAACTGCTGGCCCACGCCGAGAGTGGCCTTGGCGTCCAGAATCATCTTGCGCTGCTCGGCAAGGAAATTGACCTTGTTCTCAGTCCGCTGAATCTTGCTGTCGGAGATTTGCGACCAGTGCTGGAAGGTCTTGAGCATCTTCGAGGTCTGCTCCTCCAGCGCCTGCAACTGCTTTACGCCCTGCATCAGCATCCCCGCCTGTTCGAGGAAGGTCTGGCGCTCTAGCGAGAGCCGCTCCTTTTCCATGGGATCGCCGGCTGCATTGGCCATCTGCTCGGCCTTGGCGGCCTTGCGGCCCAAACCGTTGATCTCCTCGGATTTGGCGGCGATGCTGCGCTGCAACCTCTCGTCGCTGCCGGCAAAGCGCTGCAAGGTTTGGTCGAGAGCGTACTTGGCCTTCTTCATATCGTCCAAGTTATTGCGAAGTATGCCGATCGGATCGGTCTCGACCACCCACGAAGCGAAAAAACGCACGGTATTCTGAAATAGATTAGTAACCGCGGCGCGGAAGGTTGGGTTGAAGGCCAGCCATAGGATCGCTATTAGCACACCGGCCAGAACGGCGGCATAAATTGTGTTCGTCAGCAGCACGATCAGGAACGGCAGAATGAGATACAATCCCACGCATCCGGCGAGGATCATGGCGACTAGAACCACCATGCCGAACGGACCCTCGGGACGCTTCCAGAACGACTTCGGCGTGTAATTCTGGAGATTCTGACCAAAGTTGGGAGTTACCGGCGAAATGCCCATAAGAATTGCTTATCCTTTCAGCAGCGAGGCGTAGAGCGCCTTCTGCTGTTCGAGTTCACTGCCGCGGCGCTGCACGGCCGCCTCGAACTGGCTTTGCGCATGGGCGGCTTTTCCCTGCGCATCCACCAACTCGGTGGAGAGCTGTGCCAATTGCTGCTGCAATTGGGCGATCTGTTCCGTGACTTTCTGAATCTGGTCCTGGCGGCCCGCAACCTCGCGAGCCGCAAACTGCTGCGCCTTGCCGCCGAAGGCATCGTGTTCTTGCTGAAGCTTCGCCTTCAGCGTGTCGAAGGTTCCCAATATCCCATCTTCCGTCAATCCCGCTTGCGCCGAGGCCTGAACCACCGCGGACTTGAACTTGATATTCGACGGCATGACCGAATCCGGGATGGACTTGAGCGGATCGAGAAACTTGTGGATGGTTTCAGCAGCGGGCGTGGTCTCGAAATCGGTTTTGGACAAGAGCATCTGGTATACAGCGTCGTTATCGAGCACCACTCCCGCGTCGATCGGAAGCGGATACGGAGCCTGCGGAGCCACGCCAGCAACCGGGCGCACTGACGCGGGATCGGAAAAGGAAAAAGCGGGAGCCGCAACCACGGGCGCTGTAAATGCTGGGGGAGCCGGTGCCGGGGGGTGCTTTTCCGCAGGCATCGGTTCGTCCTCAAAGGCCACTTGCTTCAGAGCGTCAAGAAATCCATGTTTGCCGGTCATACTCAACCCCAATTTCAATCGAGAACTTCGGTTTGAGACCCATTGTAACGTTGGAGCAAGGATATACTTGCCGCCGCTGGAACGGCAAGAAAATTAACGAAAGCGAATAACGCGGCTTGCTTGTTCGCTCCGGGCACGGTTTTCATCCGGCCACAAAGCGGTTTGGATTCCTCACTATCGCTGCAATCGTATCCCATGCAGGCCCGCATACGCAATGCTATACGCATTTCCGTACGCGCGGTTCCCGGCATCCCGCAGCCTGTTTCTGTCGACGCCGATCGGGGATTCCGCCGCCGGCTCGCCCTCCCATCAGCAGTGCGGGGTTCAAGTTTAGCCGGCGCCCGACGAAGATCGCCAATTGCAATACTCACGTGTCGCGCTCCATAACGAGAACGCTCTGACCGGGTGCCGTCCTCTGTTATACTTCCTGGCATGGAAAACCGTTCTTTCGGAGATGCCGGAGGCACACCCGGCGGCATCGGTCATTTTGTTCTGGGTTTCATCATGACCTGTATCGGCGGATATCTTCTGGTCGATCAAGTAACTGTCGTTGGCTCCTATTGGAGTTTCTATGGAGGAAGCTCCTTCGGCATCACACTTTTGCCGATGCTATTCGGAATCGGCCTGCTTTTTTGGCGCGGGCGAAGCATTCTCGGATGGATTCTTACCGTCGCCGGCGCGCTGTTTATCTTTGCAGGAATCATCGCCAACCTGCATATATACTTCCGTCCGGTGAGCCTTTTCAACACCGTCGTGATGCTGGTGCTTTTCGTCGGCGGCCTCGGATTCATCGCGCGCGGCCTGCAGCCGCACAGCAAACGATCCGGAGATTGACTTGCGCGGCGACCTTCACGCCAAATCGAAATCGAGGCAAGTCTGTAGGTGGAAGCAATGGTTGAATCGAAGTTAGTTTACATCGCGTTTATTCGCGCCACGCCGGACGAACTCCGGCGGGGATTGATCGAAACCCGGCGCTTCGCGGCGGATTCGATTTTCGGATGGGCGACTTGCCGACAGCGGTGAGGTAGCGGAGATCGATCCGCCGCGAAAGTTGGTTGTGAAGTGGCGGTACGAACCGAGCGCCGAGTTGACCGCCGAGGGTTACTCGCTATCAACTTACGAACTTGAGCGGGCAGGCGAAGCTATCAATCTCACCGTTTCGCATCTCATGGAAAAGGCCAACTCGAAGTTTATCAAGGCCGTATTGGACGGATGGCCACCTGCGCTACCGTCCGCATTTCACCACGATCTTCGTTCCCGCAGTCACCATCGTTCCAGCGGCGGGAGCCTGTTCGAGAGCCCTGCCACTGCCGGAGATTTGCACCTCAAGCCCGGCGGCGGCGGCTAACTCGATGATCTTGCGCATCGGCAGGCCGATCAGCGATGGCACTTGCAGCTTCTTGTCTTGATTGAGCGTCACCGCTGTCGCTGTGTTGGAAGGCTTTGCTTGCAGAGTTGGATGCAGGGAGCGGGATGCGGCGCTAGCGTTGCCCGAAGAACCAGTTGTCTGCCCAGCGGACTGGGCCGCGATGTTTTGCCGGTTAGCGGTCTGCGCCTGACTGCCGCCCTCCCGCAGGGGGTCGTCGCTGGGCAGTTCGTTGGCCGCCGCGTAGAGCGCCTCGATATCGCCGCTATGTTCGGCAGAGTTATCGTCCACAACAGGAACGCTGTTCTTGACGGGCGCGCTGGGCACTCGAAAATCAATATCGTGCGGCACTCCCAAGTATTCGAGAACCTGCTGCGCCACCTCGGCGAAGACCGGCGCGGAGACCTCGGCGCCGTAGTAGGCGGCGCCCTTTGGATTGTCGATAATAACCGCCACGGAGATCGCCGGGTTATTCACCGGAGCTATGCCCGCAAAGGAAGCTACGTGCATCGTCTTGGAGTACAGATGAGTGGCCGGGTCGATCTTTTGCGCGGTGCCGGTCTTGCCGCCCGAGGAGTAGCCGTTGAGTTGTGCCTGCTTGCCGGTTCCGTAGAGCACCACTCCTTCCATCATCTTTCGCATCTGGGCGGCGGTCAGGGTGGAGAGTACGCGATGCGCTCCGGGAGGCAGAGGATTGGGCAGTTCTTCGTCCAACTTAAACGGCTCGGCCCTTGGATCGCTCGCTTGCCGTCCATTGCCGGTTCCGTCCACCTGCCCCGGCAAGAGCATATGCGGGGGAAGATAGACCCCGCCGTTGGCGATGGTCGAAACCATGGAGACGAGCTGAATCGGAGTCACTCCGATCTCCTGCCCGATAGCGATCGATCCTATGGACGATCCGTTCCACTTATCGACCGGACGAAGCAGGCCGCGCGTCTCGCCCGGCAACTCCATTCCGGACCGCGCGCCGAATCCGAAGTCTCGAATGTATCGATTGAAGCGATCCGGGCCTACTTTGAGCGCCATCTTGACGGCGGCCACGTCGCTCGATTCCTCCAGAGCCTTATGCACTGGAATCAAGCCGAAATGTTCGCCCTGGTTATCGTGAATGACGCGGCCTGCCAGAGTTATGGATCCTCCCTGACAGTCGATCATGTCGTCCGGCGCGGCCAGGCGCCGATCGAGCGCGGCCGAATATGCGACTAACTTGAAGGTCGACCCCGGCTCGTAAACGTCGCTGATTGCGTGGTTCTTCAGCAGCGCCGGCGTGATCTTGCGCGACTGGTTGGGGTTGAAGGTTGGACGAATGGCCAGTGCCAGTATCTGCCCGGTATGCACGTCCTGCACCACCACGGTGCCATTGTCGGCCTGCGTCCGCTCCATGGCTCGATCCAGCGCCCGCTCGGCCAGAAACTGAATGTTCTCGTCGATGGTAAGCGCCAAGTTCCGCCCCGGTTCCGGATCGTGCTCGGTAGAACCAAGCACACGGCTGCGCGCATCGACCGCCGTATACATACGGCCCGGAGCGCCATGCAACTGCGCCTCGAACTTCCGCTCCAGTCCGCCCAGACCGTTGTCGTCGGCGCCGACGTAGCCTAGCACCTGCGCGGCGATCTGGTTATCCGGGTAGAAGCGTTGAAACTCTTTCTGGAAATAGATACCCTTGAGTCCGCGCTCCTTGATAACTTCTTTCACGCGCGCCGCCACTTCGGGAGTCACTCGCCGCGCCACCCAGGCAAAGCTGTTGCCTTTGGCCAGCCGCTCGGCGATCTGCTCCTCGGAGGTCTGCGCGTCCTCCGGATCGGTATGCACCAGGGCCGCCAGTTCCCGAGCGGCAGCCTGCTGGTCCTTGTCTTCTATCTCTGTGGGCACCGCATAGATCGAGTCCACCTGCACGGTCATGGCCAACTCGCGCAAGTTGCGATCGTAAAGTACGCCGCGACGTGGAGCTACCTCGAAGGTGCGCTGCTGCTGCTTCTGGGCGCGCTCCACAAACTCCTTGTGACGGACGATCTGAAGCCAAAAGAGGCGGCCGCCTATGGCGCACGCCCAAACGAGGAAGAACAGACAGATCAGCCAGAAACGCGCCCGCTTGAAAGGCGCGCCACGCGCCGCGACGGGGCGATTCCTGTTGAATCGAATGGGTTCCTGCATGAGGGAATCGCTCCGCTTCCGGCGGCTTCCAGCTTGTAGCCTCTAACTGAAAGACCTCGCTGCCCGCAATGCAAAGCTGAATTGTAGCAGCTAAAGCTATGCCTATTGGCCGGGAGGAAGAACCTGCGCAAGCGCGGGAGCGGCGTCGGGACGTGCGGGGGGACGAACGACCTGTCCCGGTTGCGGCTCGGCTAGTCCCAACTGGCGGGCCATCGAGTCGATGCGTCCCGGCGTGGTCAACTGCGCCTCGGCCAGCCTTAACTGGCGGTTTTCCTCGCGCAACTGGTCGCGCATCTGCTTCTCCGATTCCACCCGATAGCCGCTCTCGATGGCGCTGAAATGCTGCAAACCATAGATCATCGCCAACGAAAAGAGCACCGCCGCGGCCGCCGCAAATAGGCGCATCTCACGTACCCTGACCGGGTCGGGAGCCTTGACCAGCCGCGAGTTATCGATGCGCATGGGAAAGAAGAACTCCGGTGTGCGCGCGCCTCGCCGCCGCAGCGTCTGTTGGGCCATCAGTTCCGCGTTCCGCTCGGCAATCCGCGCGCTTACGCCGCGACCCGTTTCAAAGTAAGTTGTCGCACAAGCCGCCATATTTTCCTCCATAGCTTCCAGCTAGAAGCTGCATTGTTTTCTTTCCGCCGCCCTCATCTTCGCGCTCCGCGAACGCGGGTTGCGGTCTATCTCTTCCTCACCGGCCGTAACCGGCTTCTTGGTCAGAATCTCCCAGATTCCCTGACGCGCGCCCTCGCGCAGACTGTCTTTCGCAATGCGGTCTTCCAAAGAATGAAAGCTGATGACCACCAGCCGTCCTGAAGGCTTGAGCAGATTGGAAGCCGCCTCCAGCAACGCCCGAATCTCATCCAACTCGCGGTTCACAAAGATACGAAGAGCCTGAAAGGTCCTGGTCGCCGGATGAATGCGCTCTTGTTTCATTGCCGGGGCGGCTGAGGCTACAATTCTGGCTAACTGACCCGTGGTTGTAACTGGCCGCCCGCGAACAATGGCTCTGGCGATTCTCCGCGACCTCCTTTCCTCTCCGTACTCGTAAATGAGGTTGGCAAGCTCACGCTCGTCTTCCTCATTCACCACCTGCGCGGCGGTTGGCCCGGTGCGCGTATCCATGCGCATATCCAGCGGCCCATCCGCCTGAAAACTGAATCCCCGGCGCGCTTCGTCGAACTGCAAGCTGCTCGCTCCGAAGTCGGCCAGCAGACCGTCCACAGAAACCGGCCGCAGGTGCCGTGGAACCGAACTGAAAGCCTCGCCGATCAATGTAACTCGCGGCGCCTGACCGCCTAACTCATCGCAAACCGCGTCTAACTTTGACGTTGCAAGTCCGAGCGCTTCCGGGTCGCGGTCGAAACCGATCAGATGCCCTTGCGGCCCCAGCGAACGAGTTATTGCCGCCGCGTGCCCCGCCAGCCCCAGCGTGCAATCCACGTAAGTTCCGCCCGCGCGCACCCGGAGAAATTCGATCGCTTCCTGAAAAAGAACCGGCACATGGCGTTCCGTCGAGTTAGTCATGCCCTCTACCTCGGAAGCGACCGCCGTCAACTCCGCCGCTTGAGTATCGCCGCCAACGACTGGCGATCCTCGGCCGTAATGGCGTTGGCCGTCAAACTTTCTTCCAGCATCTTCAAGTTATGAACTTCAAGGAAATGGAGCTTTCCGCGAACCGCAACCTCCGCATCCAACTTGGCGGATTCCCGCAAAATCTGCGGCAGAAGAATCCGCGCCTGGTTGTCCATCTCCACCTGTTGCCCGTAGTAACTGGTCACATTGAGGTACTTGTCCACGGCGTCGTCCAGGGTGCTGGATTCAGCCAACAGCCCTTCCTGCTTTTCCCACTCCGGAAGCGGCCAAATCTGCGCGCTCTGCCCATCCACGCTGGTCACGTAGAACTGGGTGACGTTCTGAACCTCCACCAACTGCTTGAATGCAGCCGGCAGCTTCAGCCGTCCCTTCTCGTCAACCTTCGCCGGATGGTTTCCGCGAAACATCGTTGCGCCTCACTTGCCTTCCAGGGCAGGATTCCCATCTTGCCTGTTTTTAGTTCCTTTACTTCCCTTTCCGGTTAGCCAGAATGGTTCCCGAAGCCCATCGACACCAGAATTCTGTCGATTGTTGGAAATTATCGGCTATTATTTTCTTGAAAACAGCCGATATACTCCCTTTCTCTCCACTTTTTACCACCAATGAAACGATAATACCCCCGATTTCGGTTCTCGCCAAGTCCAAAATCGCTCAGGAGTCGAAATCGGAAAAGATGAATGAAATAATTCCGCCTAATAGATTAGATCCAACCGCTTACCGCAAGATATTGGGTTAACTGCTTTGATTCCGGTACTAGACAAGAAGAGGTAAGTATGATAGGAGAATAAAAAGCGAAATCGTCGATCCCTTGCAAGCCGCTGATATAAACGCCGAAGTTGCGGCTCACCGGCCCTCTGCGCTTCGACGCAGCTTTCCTCGCTCGATCACCAGTTTCAGCAGATATACGAAGACCAGTAGATTGACAACCAGCAGGCTCACCCGAATCGGCGTTACCCTGCGGAATACCTCGTAAAACTCCCAGGGCAGGAATGAGGCGGTGATGGCCAGTGTCAGGTATTCAGCCCAGGCCTTTTCGAGATAAAGGCCGATGCCCTCGAGCAGATCGAGGCCCGCGTAGATGAATACCACAGCGCCGATCCGCTTGAGCAGCCGATCATCGATGAGCATCGACTTCTCGAGAATGAAGTTGACGAAGCGGGATTCGGGGTTGAAGCGAAGGTGATCGGCCAATCGAGCCAGCTCATCGCCAACGCTCTTGTGCAGCAAGCGCAGCGCGCCCACACCGATGGCGGCGAACAACAGCGCCTGCCCCAGCTTGAAGGCCGCGATCAGGATCAGCAACCGATTGTGACGCTTCGGTTTCGATGAGGAGTGCGATGGGGAATCGGTCATGATCGAGGAAATGCCTGCGCGAACCTCCGCTACTACCTTACGTTAACCGATGCGCGCGGAACACGGCTCTTCTGGCAAGCCACGCGAACGAAATAGCCGTCCACTTATCGCTTTTGTATTCGGCTCACGTCCCTCACCGCTCCCCGCGCCGCGCTCGTCGCCATGGCAGCATAGGCCTGCAATGCTTGAGAGACTTTGCGCAGCCTGGTTGCCGGCTTCCATGCGGCTGTACCTTTGGCCTCGGCAGCCTTGCGTCTGGCGGCAAGCACCTCGTCCGAGACTGCCGCCCGCAGCACCCGCTTGGGAATATCGATCTCGATCCGGTCGCCCTCGACGACCAGCGCCAGCGATCCGCCCTCCGCCGCTTCCGGCGATATGTGGCCGATGCAAAGCCCTGATGATCCGCCGGAGAAGCGCCCATCGGTAATCAACGCGCAGACCTTGCCCAATCCCTTGGATTTGAGATAGCTGGTGGGATAGAGCATCTCCTGCATTCCCGGCCCGCCTTTTGGCCCTTCGTAGCGAATCAGCACCACGTCGCCGGGAACGACCTTATCTCCCAAGATCGCTTCCACCGCCGCATCCTGGCTCTCGAAGATGCGCGCCGGCCCCTCAAAGGTCAGATGCGCTGCATCCACGCCCGCCGTCTTTACAATGCAGCCGTCCACCGCGATATTGCCGAAGAGCACGGCCAGGCCGCCGTCCCTGCTGAAGGCGTGGGCCACGTCGCGGATCACGCCGCTCTCGCGGTTCAAGTCCAGCTCCGCGTAACGCGCGCTCTGGCTGAAGGCGACCGTGGTGCGAATTCCACCCGGCGCGGCGCGATAAAACTCCTTGACGGCAGGCGCAACCGAGTGCCTCACATCCAGTTTCTCGATGGCCTCGCCAAGAGTGGCCGTATGCACCGTGTGGGTCGAGCGATGCAGCAGCCCGCCGCGATCCAGCTCGGCTAGAATGGCGAAGATTCCGCCGGCGCGATGCACATCCTCGACGTGAACGTCGGGCGAGGAGGGCGCCACCTTGCACAGGTTCGGAACGCGCCGCGATAGACGGTCGATGTCGGCCATGGTGAAGGGCACCTCACCCTCCTGCGCCGCTGCCAGCAGGTGCAGAACGGTATTGGTCGAGCCGCCCATGGCAATGTCCAGCGTCATCGCGTTCTCGAAGGCGTCAAAGGTCGCGATGGAGCGCGGAAGCGCAGTGGCATCGTCGTTCTCGTAATAACGCTTGGCCAGATCGACGATGGTCCGGCCCGCCTGTAGGAACAGTTCCTTGCGATCCGAGTGAGTGGCCACGACCGTACCGTTGCCGGGCAGCGCCAGCCCCAAAGCCTCGGTCAGGCAGTTCATCGAGTTGGCCGTAAACATTCCCGAGCAGGAGCCGCAGGTGGGGCAGGCGCTGCGCTCGTACTCCTCCACTTCCGCATCGCTCACCTTCGGATCTCCGGCGAGAATCATGGCATCGATCAGGTCCACCGCCTTGACCGTGCCGCCCACGTGAACCTTGCCCGCTTCCATCGGCCCGCCGGAGACGAAGACCACGGGAATATTCAGCCGCATCGAGGCCATCAGCATTCCCGGCGTTATCTTGTCGCAGTTGGAGATGCAGACCAGCGCGTCGGCGCAATGGGCATTCACCATGTACTCGACCGAATCGGCAATCAGATCGCGGGAGGGCAGACTATAGAGCATTCCGTCGTGGCCCATGGCAATGCCGTCGTCGATGGCAATGGTGTTGAACTCCTTGGCAACCCCGCCCGAGCGCGCGATCTCCTCCGCGACAAGCTGGCCCATATCCTTCAAATGAACGTGGCCGGGAACGAATTGGGTGAAGGAGTTGGCGACGGCGACGATGGGCTTGCCGAAGTCGCCGTCCTGCATCCCGGTGGCGCGCCAAAGACTGCGCGCTCCCGCCATATTGCGTCCATGCGTCGAGGTTCGTGACCGATAAGCTGGCATGAGGGCTATTTTACCGCCTCTGGAGGCGATCCGGCATAAACCCGATCATCTTCGTTCCCGGTACATTTCTCGCCCCAATCCTGCGATAGTTATCTCCCCTCCATCGGTCTACGGATTCACGCTGCAATTGCCGATTAGGCAAAGTCATTATAAGGGCAATACGATCTGGGGTCATCGGGTGTGTCTTCCCCAACCTATTGAGTCTGGCAACAACCTCTGGGGTGACCCCCTTGAGTGGGACAGTTGAGAAGGTCGCAGTGGGGGTGGACTGACCCCCCAAAGTGAGACATTTTAGGAAGTCGCAGTTTGCAGCGAATGGGGGGCTGCAAATGCGAAGGAATAGGAGTTACACGGAGGAATTCCGGCGGCTGGCGGCAGTGAAGCGTTTATGCGATACTGAGATGGTTCCGAATGAAAGTGCCACCAAAACTGCCACCGCTGCTTTTCGAGGCGAATCGGTAGTACAATAGAGAAGGCATAAGTAGTTCAAATAGATGCAGTTGCAGTGCAGAGCCGGGATGGTGGAACTGGCAGACGCAGCGGACTCAAAATCCGCCGCCCTTCGGGGCATGGGGGTTCGACCCCCCCTCCCGGCACCAAATAATAATCTTTAGAATCAGTAATTACGGGCGTGTTTTTCGTCTGTGCCCAGAATGTGCCTAAAGCGCCGAGGTGCCGCCTCCTCAAGCAGATTGCGCGGTAATCACCGGAGCGCCTCCGTTCATAGAGTGCAATGGGGAGCGACAGTTGGGTCGTTCGAAATAGACTCAAACCCCCATATGGAAAGAGCGTCGAAAGCCGACTTCCATTCCGATAGTGAGTTCGACTACTAAGCCTATCCCCGAAATCATTGATTTACGATGCTAGAAACTCGGCAAACCGCTTCGAAGGAAAGTTTTGTATTGTTGAGGTCGCCGTTAAACCACCAAATGTACTGATTAGTCGGTCCATTGAATAGCTCTTTGGGGGTTGTTGGCTGTGGCCCTGATACGCTCTCCAAATTATCGGGCACCAGCAGAAACTGATTGCCATCGGCTTTTCCTTTAATCGTTTGTCCTTGAACGGTATCTTCATAGGTTTCTTTAGCGAAGAGCATCCCGGAGGTTCCTTGTGAGCTGGGCAAATCCGTCTTCACAACCGCCTTCTTCATCGGTTTCCAGTGATTGATACCATCTGCTGATTCCTGTCGGAGCATTCCCCCATCTTTAGCAAACTCAAATAGAAGAGGGCTATCGGTCGTTAGCCTGCAAGTGAACTTCTCCGGAAGACCCGGTATCCCGTCCGCGCTTTGAGAAACCTTCCGTCTTCCAACATTGCCATCATCAGATGGGGATATTTCTATCGGACCTGCGGAGCCTTGATTTGTGTTCAGCGCGATTGTGACTGCGGAATTGCCCTCAGGTTTGCATAGAACCACTTGCGAAGGCAGCAATTGTTCGTTGGGCTTTGGCGGGTTCGAACAGTTTGCGCCAAAAACAATGAAGTCGCGAACAATGGGTGCATCGGGTCTAATAGCTTCTGGATTCCAGACAATTTTCACTGTAAGGGAGAGCCCATTTCGCGAATAACTCAGTTCGACCCGATCGCTCTTGTGGCTACCGATCTTCGCCAACATACAGGATTTCCATGCTTCCACGTTCTGGCTTGGCATGAATTGCGACGCGAGGGCCTCGATTTGCGAATTCGTGAACATTCCACTCATGGAGTTCTGCGAGGAGTTTGCCTGGGCGCTTCCTGAAGCTTGCTGACCAGAATTGCTCAAAGTGCTCGAGTTCTTTGAACAGTTCTGGTCAAACCACATGGCCGAGTCTTGGGATGATAAATCGCCCCCAAACTGCAATGGGATTCCGTGGATCGGAATACCTACATTCAATCCCCCACCTGTTGCTTGGGTGGCACTCGATCCTCGATGTGCGCACATCCAGTCCCCCAATGCCTCATTAAGACTGTATGAGCCAGATAAATTAGCACTCCGGGACGCTTGGTTACTCGCTTGGGCAGATGATGAATTCGCCGAGGTGCTGGAGAGGAAAACGTCCAACTTGGACTTAAGTTCCTGCGCCAAGACAACAGAGCAGCTATCCGACTCCTGAGAGTGAGCAGCCGTGCATAGTGAGATCGCGATGCATACGGAAAAGGCGCACTTGAGCATTGTGCGTCCATTTTACACCGAGGCGAAGCCCCCCTTCTTGCGGTAGAACATAACCGCTAGGGCAAGTCTTGGCTCACGCCGTGGACTGTGGCGCACTACCGCCGATGAAACCTCTACAGACTATTGAACCCGTTTCGTTGGTTCAGTAATCGTGTATTCCGTTCCAAGATGCACCCGCGCCATCAGATCGTCGATGCGCGACTGGCGGGCAGGCGACCACTTCGCGTAGTGCTTGCGAACGATCTCCGCCGAGTTGCCGAGAATATCGGCCACTTCCTCAAAGCTCGCGCCGTTGCCGAGCAGTTCCGTCGCCAGGGTGTGCCGGAACCGATGCGCGTGAGCATGAGGCACCATTGAAGCCTAACACAGCCGACAAGCTACGTTCTGCGATGCATTTCATCGCTCGCTCGGAAGAGATGCCATTCCAAAAGAACCAGCGCAAATTCCCACACTCTTCGAGGGGCCCCTTTCAGTTTTTGGAGCATACGCCCTCTATCTCCCCTGGGGACTGCCTATTCCGCCTTTTTCGCCAGAAACTCTTCCATGAACTTGGTGTCGAACTCTCCGGCGCGGAAGCCGCCGTCCGCAAAGATGGCCTGATGCAGCGGGATGGTGGTCTCGATGCCCTGCACCACGAACTGGCTCAGGGCTCGCTCCATCTTGGCGATCGCCTCGGCGCGGTCGCAGCCATGCACGATCAGCTTGGCGATCAGCGAGTCGTAATACGGCGGCACAATACCTTCCGCGTACTGCGCCGTATCCACCCGCACTCCGTTGCCGCCCGGAACGTTGAAGGCGGTGATCTTGCCCGCCGAGGGAGTGAACTTCACCGGATGCTCGGCGTTGATGCGGCATTCGATCGAGTGGCCGCGAATCTCCAGCTTGGCGGGCAGAATCGCCTCCAGCCGCTCTCCTGCGGCTATGCGCAACTGCGCCTTCACGATGTCCACGCCGGTGATGGCCTCGGTGACGGGGTGCTCCACTTGGACGCGAGTGTTCATCTCGATGAAGTAAAGCTGGCGATCCTCGTCCATGAGGAACTCGACGGTGCCGGCGTTCCGGTAGCCGATCTCGCTCAGGCAGCGGCAGACAGTCTTGCTCAGTTCCTCGCGCAGATTCGGCGATACCTGCAAGCTGGGCGCTTCCTCAATGAGTTTTTGATGGCGGCGCTGGATCGAGCACTCGCGCTCGAAGAGCGTCCGCACGTCGCCGTGCTCATCGGCCAGCACCTGAAATTCGATGTGCCGCGGCCGCTCGATGAACTTTTCCATGTAGAGGTCGCCGTTACCGAAGGCTCCTGTCGCCTCGCCCGTGGCGGCGTGAAAATGATTGGGCAGATCTTCCGGCGCGCGCACGATTCTCATGCCGCGCCCGCCGCCGCCGGCCTTCGCCTTGAGAATGACTGGATAACCTACCTTCCGCGCCGACGCCAGCGCTTCGTCCGCCGTGGACAGGATGCCGTCGGAACCGGGCAGGATCGGCACTTTGGCCCTCTTCATCGCCTGACGCGCCTTTTCCTTTTCTCCCATCAGCCGAGTAACCTCCGGCGGAGGCCCGATGAATTTGATGTTCGAGGCGCGGCAGACCTCCGCGAAGTTGGCGTTCTCGCTCAACAGTCCGTAGCCGGGGTGAATCGCGTCCACGTTGGCGATCTCGGCCGCGGCGATCACCGCAGGCACATTGAGATAGCTCTCCGCCGGACGCGGAGGGCCGATGCAGATGGCCTCGTCGGCAAAGCGCACATGGAGCGAGTTGCGGTCGGCCTCGCTGTAAATCGCAACCGTGCGTATGCCCAGCTCTCGACAGGCGTTCAAGACGCGCAGCGCGATCTCGCCGCGATTGGCAACCAGTACCTTACGAAACATTCAGAACCCTCAACGGTTCACAAATTGCGAGTGGCAAGGATATTATACTCATCGGTTTGAAGTGCGGCTCCCCGATTTGCGCCTGTTAGGGAACAGGCGATCGGCCGTTCGCTTGCGTTTCAGTTGCCGACGACGATCGCGCGGATCGCGGCGAAATGGCACGGACGCCGGAGAAGGTCAGCGCCGACGCGGCCGCCTCAGTCGGGCTAAGACTACAGTTGTAGATTGCGAGATCGGAGGGAGCAGAGGCCTTCAGGCCTCTGAAATTGATACCAAAATGTTGGGCCTTTAGGCCCGGGCCTTTGCCAATCTCAGCCGAAATCCAGATATGCAACTGTAGTACTAATATGATAGATATGACGGTAAAAGGAGTTGATATGTATGTGGCGGCCGGCCGCGACAAGCATGGCGCCGCGGATCGAACGCCAGCCCCGCAACCGCTGAATCCGCCTCGGCAAAACGCCATGCCCGACGTACTCCATGGGAACGATCTAATTCGCCAGCACCGCCCGGTAGCGGACCTTGTTCTTCTTCACCTTCTCGATGGCCGTGTTGGCCTTGGCCATGGGGAAGGACTCG
>CAZMHC010000060.1:0-17640 GCA_964565955.1 uncultured Occallatibacter sp. | reverse complement strand
ATATGGGCCTCCACAGTTTCACAGCCAAAATCGCGAATATTTCGGTGTTTTCGGTGAAGTCGATTTTGGCCAAACGGTTGATGGGACGGTTGTTAGCGAACTCGAGAAAAGCGCTTTTCGTGACATAGAATGCGATAGTTGCGGGACGGCTTCTTCGCGGTCAGGGATCAGAAAAGCGCCGCTCCACCGACTACTTCAATTGTGCGCCAGAGGGAGGCTATCTTCGGCAAGAGCGGAGAAAAGATGCTTGATCCCCGGTCCCCAAAAGCAAGGGACCGGGGGCACCATCATTTGGGTTGGGAACGGTCACCGAGACCGGGGCCACCCGCCCCGGGCCTAAAGGCCCAACATTTTGGTATCAATTTCAGAGGCCTGAAGGCCTCTGCTCCCTCCGATCTCGCAATCTACAACTGTAGTACTAAGCCCGATCAGAAAAACCTCCAGAACGGCTTCTTTCCCAAGGAGCCAACCTGAATCGGCCTTCGCCCGTTCGCCTCAATGAACTCGATGCCCACCTGGGTTTCCTTCTCCAGGCGTCGGATCACATCGATGCGCCGGATCACGCCTAGCCGCTTCATAGTCGCGCCGCAGACATGCAGATCGAGCTCGACTCGCGCTCCAACCTGAGCGGGGATGGCGATCCCCATCTCAATGCCGCATCCTCCATCGCTCATATTGAGCACGGCGCCCAGCACTTCCGGCCCGTTGGGCAGAATCCGGATAGCGGCAGTTCCTTTCAGATAGAATCGCGGGTGTGCGCGGCGCTCCATCGGGGTGGCCGCCAGGCCCGTTGCGTTCTTTTCGGATTCGGATTGAGACGAAGCCATGCGTCCCCCTGTCTGGCTTATCGGAGGTATCTCCTGTTTCTACAGGGCATTCCCGTCAAGAACCTATCCAAAGGTACTGGCCCGCCTCCACCGGCTTGAATGCGAGTTCGATTTCAGTCAAGCCGCGAACCGCTATCTTGCCGGGTTCGCCGTCTTGAGCTGGATTGCGGCAACGGCATCGATGGCCTTGTAGGTTTCCTGGTTGCGCAGGATGGCCTCGACGTACTCGCGGGTCTCGGTGAAGGGGATGGATTCGACGAATTCGTCGATGCCGCTGTAGGGGCCGGCGGCCTGCCATTCGCTCACGCGCTCGTCGCCGGCATTGTAGGCGGCCAGGGCATACTCGGCAACCCCGCCGAACTTCTCCAATCCCTTGCGCAGGTAGCGGGTTCCCAGGCGGATGTTGGTGGCCGGATCGAACAACTGGAAGGTCTCGAAGGGTCTTATGCCTTCCTCGCGGGCCATCGACTTGCCCACCGAGGGAAGCATCTGCATCAGGCCGTAGGCGTTGGCGGGAGAGAGAGCCGAGGGGTTGAACTCCGACTCCTGACGAATCAGCGAGGCCACAAGGTATGGATCGAGGTTGTTTTTCGCCGACTCGGCCCTGATCGTATCCCACCACGGCTCGGGGAAGAGAATGCGCCAGTAGGCCAGCGGAATGGACTTGACGGATGCGGTGGCGGCGTAGGGCATGGCGCGCTTGAGGGCGCGCATGGCGCGATAGGTTTCGCCGTAAGAGGCGTATATCTGCGCCTCGGCCAGCGCGCTCCAGGTGGAGGAGTCGGGATCGGCGGCGATCTCCTGGGCGATGCAATCGTTCAACCCGGCATTGGCCAGTAGCCGGGCCTTGGCCAAATGCGGGCTGTCGGTGGGAAAGCTCTCGGCGAGCGCGGGCGCGGGAGGCGGCTGGAAGCGATCCAACAGGGGTTGAGGCTCAACCTGAGTTTCCGCTTGGCCGCTGCCCAGCGCGGCCAGCCGCTGCCGCGCCATCTGCGCGTAAAAGAAATGCTGGTAGGCGCGGACGATGGCGCGATAGTTGGCAGCGGCCAGGGCGGGTTTGCGATCCACGGTCTCGTAGAGCCGGCCCCGCCAGTAGAGCGCGGAGACCGCTTCCTTGGAGGCGGGATAAAGCCGAATCTGTTCGTCGAAAAGGCGCGCGGCGTCGGCGTAAAGCCCCTGCCGGTAGCTGAGCCAACCGGCCCTCCAGTGCGCCGCGGCGGCTTTCTCGCCGGTGGGAAAGTGGGCGGCCAGATAGCTGTAATACTCGACCGCGGCCGGATACTCGCGGCGCAGCAGATACATATTTCCGCTCGAATAGAGCGCCTCGGCCAGCCAGCGACTCTGGGGAAAGCGCGACTCCATCTCCGCCACGATGCTCTTCTGCGCGGTCAGATCGTCGCGGTTGCGGGCCAGTTCCATGAGGAGATAAAGCCGGCGCGCCCCGTTCTCGTCGTCGCTGTCGGCAAGGGCCTCCACCTCGGCCGTGCTGGCCAGCTTCAACTTCAGGTCGCAGGCCGCCGCGGCCACCGCGAAGCCGTTGCGAGCGGACGCATCCAAGCTAGCCGCGCGGGCCAGGGCGCGATATTGCGCGCCAGCCTGGGCATAGCGTCCGGCGTTGTAATAGGCATCGCCGAGGCTACGCAATTCCGTCGCGGTCAGGTTCGCCTCGGCCCCCATCGCCGTCAGTTTGGCGCGGGCCGTCTCCGCTTCGGCGCTCAAGGGATGCCCCAGCAGCAGGCGTTTGAAGACGCGCTCGGCCTCCGATGCCTGGCCGATTGCGAAGAGCACTTGCCCCTCGGCAAGCTGGTAGCCGGGGCGGTTTGCCGCTGTCGTACCCTCGGCCGCGGCCAGTGCCTTGCGCGCTCCGGCGGCATCGTTCATGGCCAACAGCGTTTCGGCCTCCAGCTCGGGCGTCTGCGCGTTGAAGATACTGTCCGGATACCGCTCGGCAAAGCCGCGCAGCAAGGCCTCGGCGGAGGATCGATCTCCGGATTCGCTATAGGCCTGGGCGGCGAAAAAATCCGCGTAGTCGGCCAACTCTTGGCCTGCCTTGTCGGCTTGGCGCAGGTTGGCGACGGCCTCGGCGTAATGCTTGTCCAGCAGATAGGCGTGGCCCAGCGCCAGATAAGCCGCCGCGGCCGCATCGCCGGTGTGCTTGCGCGCGTATTCGGCAACTCCCGCATAAGCCGCCGGGTTGCGCAACGTGGCCAGTTGCTGGGCCATGGGCCGCAACTCGGTGGAGGCCACAAAGGCCTGCCGGATGCGGGCGGTTCGGGCGCGCCGCGACGCTCGGCTCGACCGCGTGACGGACCGGCTGCGCCGGGCGCCCGCCCGGGCGGTTGGCTTTGCCTTCCTTGCTTTGGTCGCCGGGGCTTTTTCCGCGGTGGAAGGGGCTGGCGGTGGGGACGATGGGTCGGAGCTTTGTGCAGGCAACGGAGCGACGGCAATCAGCAAAGACAGCAAACCGGCAAGCCACCGGCGAGTCGGGCCGGGAACGGGATTGGGGGAGATGGAGACTCTCATGGTTCAACTTTAAGCCGATTCCGGGGTACCGTTGCGGTCGGGAACCTGTTGCGTTACCGGCAAATCCCGTATCTGGAAGCGATCTATCCTCGATTCCTGCCGATGCGGCGGAAGAGCGCGGAATTTATACTCAAAGAGACCATGAACGCATTTTTGCCTGTAGACGAACAGATGGACCTGCTGGAGAAGGGCGCTGCGGAGATCATTCGCAAGAGCGACCTGCGCGAGCGGCTGGAAGAGAGCCGCAAAACCGGACGCCCGTTGCGGGTGAAGGCCGGCTTCGACCCCACCGCGCCGGACCTTCACCTGGGGCATACGGTGCTGATGCGCAAACTGCGGCATTTTCAGCAGTTGGGGCATACGGTGATCTTTCTGGTGGGCGACTTCACCTCGCTGATTGGCGACCCGACGGGCCGCAACGTGACGCGCAAGCCGCTGACGCGGGAGCAGATCGACGCCAATGCCGAGACTTACAAGCAGCAGGTCTTCAAGATATTGGACGAGGGCGCGACCGAGGTCCGCTATAACTCGGAGTGGCTGGGCAAGCTGGGTTACGAGGATACGGTGCGGCTGGCGGCGCGCTTCACCGTCTCGCAGATGCTGGAGCGGGACGACTTTCACAAGCGGTACGAGGCCGAACAGCCGATCGGCCTGCACGAGTTTCTGTATCCGGTGATGCAGGGCTACGATTCGGTTTGCCTGGAGTGCGACGTGGAGTTGGGCGGGACGGACCAGAAATTCAACCTGCTCTGCGGGCGGGAGCTGCAACGGCATTACGGCCAGAAGCCGCAGATCGTACTGATGACGCCGATTCTGGAGGGTCTGGACGGCGTACAGAAGATGTCGAAATCGCTGGGCAACGCCATCGGCATCAACGAGCCGCCTGCCGAGATGTACGGCAAGCTGATGAGCGTCTCGGATGAGTTGATGTGGAAGTACTGGGTGTTTTTGACGGATTTGAGGCAGAGTGAGGTGGATGGTCTGCGGGCCGAGGTGTCTGCCGGCGCGGTGCATCCGATGGAGGTGAAGAAGCGGTTGGCGCGGACGATTACTGGGGACTTTCACGGCGCGGATGCGGCGGTGAGCGCCGATGAGAATTGGGCAAAGATGTTCCAACAGAAGGTTTTGGCGGGGGACATCGAATCGGTTTTTGTAGAAGCCGGCAAAATTTATGTAGGCTTTTCTCAGGCGGTGCAGGAAGAGCAGGGAGAAAAAGAACTCGAGCAGGGAATGGTCGATGAATTGACTCATCGTGGATTGCATTCCGGTGGTGCAGTTGGCATTTACTCCGTTGTCAAGCTGCTTCGAGAATTGGGATTAGCCTCCGCAACAGAGGCACAAAAGCTGATAAAGGCTGGCGCGGTTTCTATTGATGACAAAAAACAAGCCAGCATCTACTACGTCCGGACAGGTATGCCAGGACCCACTGAATCCGATCCGCTGCAACTCACGGTGCGGGTTGGCAAACGGGCTAAGATCGCGGTGATCCGGTAGTTTGAACAGAACGGTCGAGAAACAATCAGGAAGCTACGCCGTTTTCTCGCGCCGCCCTTTGATATCTTCCGCGATCTGCCGCACGGTGATTCCCTTTTGCCACTTGTGCCGGTCCCGTGTATAGTCGCCGCTTCCCGGACGGTAGATGCGCACGAAACGTGCGTAACCGCCGGCGCCTAACGTCCGCTGAAGTATCTCCAAAGCGTACTGCCGGAACTGATCGTCGGTCATTTCCGCAACGGTGCTCTGCTCTTCGTGGGTCATGGCGTAAATCCCCTTCTCCAGTTTACCGGATTCTCGACTGTAACGGCGGAGTTTCCCAATCCGCGCCGGACCCGCCGAATGAAGCGGTCATCCGTGGTGAGCAGAACATCGACTTGAGCCTGTTCGGCGCAGGCCAGATGCAGAGCATCGAAGGCTCCATAGCCGAGCTTCTCAAGAAAATCGGCGCGCCGAAACGCCTCATCGGTCAGGATCATCCGATCAGCGGTTGAAGCAAGGAGTTCCAGCACCGCGGGACGCATTTCATTGTACGGGTTATTCAGGATTTCCGCTTCCAGAACTTCGCCGATTACCCACTTCACCGTTCCCTGGAAAACGCGAGTAAAGAACTCTTCGACAGCCTGCGATTCAGCCCGAACGCGAGACTGACTCCGCTCATCAAAAAGGCGAATCAAGGCGCAAGCATCGAGATAAATACTTGGAATTCTTGGCATTTCCCCTCCATATTAGCCCCTCGGACAAAACCGCAAATTCTGGGCGACGGCTGGATGCGCGCCCGCTCTTCGCTGGCCATGCGGGTTCCCTCGGTTCCCATTCGCCCGGAGTGGAACGTACTCGTCAATCCGCTGCATCCGCGCATCGGCGAGTTGCGCATCGAGCAGCCGAAAGCATTTAACTTCGACGCGCGGATGTTCCAGCGGGCGTAGCCGTTGAAGGAAGCCGGCTATTTTGTTTGAGGCGGGGGCGGGCTGTCGCGGGGCACGGAGGGCGTTCCGCCGGGAGGCATTCCCATGACGTTGACCGATGCGGCCACGAAGGCTCCATCTTTGACGGCTCCCTCGACGCGGACGGTGTCGCCGATCTGGATGTCGGCGAGGGCGATGGGTTCGCGGCGCTTGCGGAAGGCGGTGTTCTCGTCGGCGATAAAGACGTGGTCGGCGTTGTCGATCTCGCTGTGGAGGGTGACTTTCAGGTCGTTGACGGCGGTGACCTTGCCCATCAGCCAGGTCTTGCCGAAGTTGGCCCGCATCTCGCGCATTTGTTTGGCGCGTTCGGGATCGACCTGAACGATGAAGACCGCGCCCACGGATTTTGCCGCCGCATCGATCTCCCCGGAGGCGACGATGGCGTCGCCCACCTTGATGTCCGTGGATTTGACGGTTTGCCCGGGATTGCCGCCCCCCTCCCAGCCTCGCCCGCCTTCGCCGCGGCGTTCGCCGGTCTGCTTCTGGATGTGGGTGTTGGCGCTGAAGCGCACTGTGTATATTTCGCCGGCTTCGGTCTTTACGGTGTATCGATCGGCGGCGACCGCGGTGACGGAGCCGACGATGCCATGACCGGCAAAGCCTCCTTCGCCGCGGCCTCCACGCTCTCCACGCCAGCCTCCTGGGGCTTGAGAGGGGGGCGGAGCGGGAGTTGCATCCTGCGCGACGGCGGCCGCGGATGCGGCGGCCAAAGCAAGGAAGATTGCGGCTGCGAGGGAAATCCTCATGGCGTCTCCGTTTTGAATCCGGCGGCTGGTTGAAGCAGTCCCAAAATCATAGACGGCGGAGACGGCTGGGAGGATGACGGGCCGGGTCAAGGGTTGCGCTGTTCGGCCAGCAGCCTCTGGAAGGCCGGGATTCCCCGCAGCGCCGCGAACTCGCTGTCGGCGCCGATCTTCCTTGGATTGGTGAATCCCTCGTCGAGGGCCGCGCTCAGGTACTGGATGGCGCAGTCGGTCATGCCGGCGCGCGCGCAGCCTCTGGCCATGTAGTAGTTCATGGCGCCGCGCTCCTGTACAGGAGCGGGGTTGTCGACTTTGAGAGCTGTGGCGCTCTCGAATATTTTGGGATCGATGGCCAGGGCAGCCTGGTAAACCTGCCATCCGCGCTCGAATTTGCGCTGGGCCATGAGGTTGGTGCCGAGGTTCTTTTGGATCAGGGCGGAGCGCGGATCGGCTTTGAGCGCCTTGCGGTACAAGCGTTCGGCCGCGCGGCAATCCTTGAGAGAGTCGTAGACGGAACCGAGGTTGTTGAGCGCGCGCGGGTTGCGCGAGTCGATCTTCAGGGACGCCTTGTAACAGCGCGCGGCTTCGTCGAGGTTGTACATCATCTGATAGGCGATGCCCATCTTGTTCCAAACCTCGGCGGAGCGGCGCGGGGCCTTCTTGTAAGCCTCGATGGCCGCCTGGTAGCGGCGGTGAATCATCATCGCATCGTCGACTTGTTCGGGGGTGGGCGGAAGGGGAGGATCGCTTGCGGTTGGCGTGGTTGGCGAGACCAGCGCCTCGGTGGGAGTCAGTGCCGGAGCCTGGGCCAAGACGGCCGAGGCTGCCAAGGCTGCCAATGCCGCAATCGCCGCCAGCCCGCGGCCAATACCGAAGCAACGCATAATTCCCTCCGATCGAAGGAACGAGACGACATACCGCATTCATCGTTCGCGGAAGCAGGCTTCCGAGAAGAATTAACCGTATATTAATGCTCCACTCGAAGGAGTTTCGTCAAGGAGCGTCGTTCGCTTCCAGGGAAGAGGTTCCAAAAGAGGCAATGGGTTGACCGCATCCGGTTTCCGGAAGGGCCGGTTTGCGTGGGAACTGTCCGCCGCCGGAGCGATATGTCGGGCCAATTGGAGGGGGCGAATCGAAGGGCGCTTCTTGCCGGTTTCATCGCGGCGGGAAACGGGAATCGGGGGCGACAAACGTCGCTCCCAGAGATGGATTCCGGAGCGAGAATATGGCCGTCGAGCGCGGGGATTCGCTATATTCGCGCTTCAGTTCGAGTTATCCGCCGGACGATCCCATCTGGCCGGC
Source organism: uncultured Occallatibacter sp. (assembly GCA_964565955.1). GTDB lineage: Bacteria > Acidobacteriota > Terriglobia > Terriglobales > Acidobacteriaceae > Telmatobacter. Next base: position 9,783 of record CAZMHC010000060.1, on the reverse strand, counting down.
ATTGCATCCATGGTGCGCAACGCCTTATCGACGCCGCGGGCGGTCTCCCCCCGCTCGATGGCCGCGTACGCCGCGCGACTGATTCCCATTGCCTCCGCGACCTCATCCTGAGTGAGGCGCTTTTCCAGCCTCATCTCGCGTACGGGCAGCACTTTCATCGCCATGCGTTCCTCCCACGCTTGCACCTTACCGAAAAAGCGCGATAGTTGCAATGCTGGGGCGGCGGACAAAGGATGAGGCGATTCTTACGACGAGAAAGGCACTTTAGTAAGGCAAATTCCCTAAAGAAAAGCCGGCGCCGCTCAGGGTCGGATTCTCCGCGCCGATACATGAGAGGAATCAAAGAATGCGGAATGGTTAAGTACGTTGGTGAACGCACTCGCCCCCGCTTCTGGAGAGGCCGGAGATGAAGCAACAGGTTGGAATCCGCTCCTTTTTCGCCGCAGCCCTGCTGATCGCGGGTTGCACTGCCGCAACATTTGCGCAAGCAGCCGCGAACCGCATTCTTGAACCCATCGACGAAGCGCGCTCGGTTACCCTTGCGGGCAATGTGCATCCGATGGCGAAGGCGGAGTTCGACCAGGGTCCGGTGAGCTTGGAGACGCCGCTCAAGGAGATGATGCTGGAGCTGGAGCCGTCGTCGGCGCAGCAAGCGGAGTTGGATGCGCTGGTCGAGGCGCAGCACGATCCCGACTCGCCGCTCTATCGCCAGTGGCTGACGCCGGCCGAGTACGGCGCGCGTTTTGGGGCCAGCGCGGCGGACGTGGCGAAGATTGCGGCCTGGCTGGAAGGGCATGGATTCACGGTGGAGGAGATTCCAGCCGGCAACCGGCTGATCGTCTTTTCCGGGACGGCGGGGCAGGTTCTGGATACGTTTCATACCGAGATTCACCGCTATCTGGCGAACGGCGCCACGCATATCGCCAACGTGCAGGATCCGCAGATTCCGGAGGCGCTGGCCGGAGTGGTGGACGGGATCGTTTCGCTGCACGATTTCCGGCGCAACTCGGAGATCGCCTCGCGCAGGGCGCTGTCGGCGAAGGAGAGCGGGCGGTCCGCGCTGGGGGCGCGGCCGGAGTATTCGAGCGGCAGCACGCATTACATCTTTCCGGGCGATTGGGCGACGATCTACGATCTGAACTCGCTCTATAGCGGAGGAACCAAGGGATCGGGAAGCTCGATCGCCATCGTCGGTCGCAGCGACATCAACATGAGCGACGTGACCGCCTTTCGCTCGGCCTCGGGGCTGGTTGCGAACAACCCGACCTTCCTCTACGTGAGCGCGGATCCGGGGCTGGTTGCGGGGGATCAGGACGAATCGACGCTGGACGTGGAGTGGTCGGGCGCGGTGGCGCCGATGGCCGCGGTGAAGTTTGTCATCGGAGCCTCGACGGCGACCGCGGACGGCGTGGACTTGTCGGCGCAGTACATCGTGAATCACGCGACCGCGCAGGTGGTGAGCACCAGCTACGGCAGTTGCGAACTGGATATGGGTTCGAGCGGGGCGGCTTTCTACAATGCGTTGTGGGAGCAGGCGGCCAGCGAGGGGATGAGCGCATTCATCTCATCGGGCGACTCCGGGGCGGCGGGCTGCTACGCGGGCGGGGACTCGACGGGGTCGGGGACCGGGGTGAACGGGCTTTGCTCCTCGCCGTATTCGACCTGCGTGGGCGGAACCGAGTTCAACGAGGTGTCGAACTCCTCCGAATACTGGTCTGGCACCAACTCGTCGAGCTATGAGTCGGCGCTGAGTTACATTCCCGAAGAGGTGTGGAACGAAAGCGGATCGAACGGCGGCTCGGGACTGTGGGCCTCCGGCGGCGGAGCGAGCATCTACTACCAGCAGCCGAGTTGGCAAAAGGGGGTGAGCGGAACCGCCGCCGCCAACGGGATGCGCGCGGTGCCGGACGTGGCCATGACCGCCTCCGGGCATGACGGCTACATCATCTACGAGGACGGCGGTTTCTGGGTAATTGCGGGCACCTCGGCGGCCTCGCCTACCTTTGCCGGGGTGATGGCGCTGGTGGTCGAGTCGCAGGGCGGCAAGGGTCAAGGCAACGCCAATACGACGCTGTATCCGCTGCTGAACGCCAATCGCAATCCATTTCACGCGACCCCTTCGGGCAACAACAGCGTTCCGGGAGTGACGGGATTCACGGCCAGCGGCGCGCCCTACAACCTGTCCACCGGGCTGGGGTCGGTGGATGGCGCGGTCTTGGTGAGCAGTTGGCCGGGTAGCGGAACGGTTTCGAGCACCGACTTTACACTGACTCCATCTGCCACGAGCGGAACGGCGTCGGCGGGCAAATCGACCGCATTCACGCTGAGCGTGACGGAGAGCGGGACGGCGAAGAACGCGGTTGCCTTGACGGCGAGCGCGCCCACTGGAGTGACAGTGGGCTTCAGCGCGACCTCGATCTCTCCAGGCAGCACATCGACGGTGACCGTCACCGCGGCTTCGTCTGTGGCCGCCGGCGCGCAAACCGTCACCATAACCGGCAAGGATGCGACGGGAACGCGGACAGCGACCTATACGCTGACCGTGACGGCGCCGCCCACGCTGAAGCTGAGCGCGGCATCGAGCACGGTTGCCGTGGCGCAAGGGGCATCCAATACGGTGGCTCTGACCGCTGCAGCGGGCGGGTCCTTCAGCGGCAGCATCACATTTACGGCGACCGGATTGCCGGCAGGGGTGACGGCGGGGTGGTCTTCCAATCCCATCTCGTCGGCATCGGCCTCGAACAGCGAGACGGTGACGCTGACGGCTTCGGCCTCGGCGGCGGTGGCCAACTCAACGGTCACCATCACAGCAGCCGGAGACGGGCTGACGGCAAGCCAGACCGTGACCTTGCAGGTGCAGACGGCGGCGGGGGTGAAGTTGACCGCGGCGCCGACTTCGGTAAGCGTGGTCTCGAATTCCTCGGCGCAGGTGACCTTCACGGCGACGCCAACCGGAAGCGTGGCGATTCCGGCGGCGGCCTCCGGTTCCAGCATCAGCGTGACTTCGGGAGTTCCAGCGGGCTTTACGGCGACTTGGAGCGCCCCGGCGCTGACCTCGGCCGGCGCGGCGGTGTGGACGCTGACTCTGACGGGCGGAGCCAATGCCTCGGCGGGCAGCTCGACGCTGGCGATCTCCGCCAAGATTGTGGCCAAGAGCGGCACCTCCTACACGGCAACGCAAAGCGTTCCCATCGCGGTGACGGCGGTGCCTCCCACGCTGACGATGACTCCGGCCTCGACCGCGCTCTCGGTGACGCAGGGCGCGACGGTGACCGATTCCATCGCCCTGGCAGGCAACAGCACCTTCAAGGGAGCGGTGAGCCTGGGCGTGACCGGCCTGCCTAGCGGCGTGACCGCGAACTGGAGCAGCGGTTCGGTCACTCTGAGCGGGGAGAGCGGCGCGGCGACGCTGAGTCTGACCGCATCGTCAACGGCGGCCGTAGGCTCGTCCACCCTGACGGTGACGGCGAGCGGGGATGGCTTGACGGCGACCAAGCAAATCGCTTTGCAGGTGCAGCAGGCGCCGGCGATCCAGTTGACGGCTTCGCCCACTTCGGTCTCCATGGTGGCGACATCCACAAGCACAGTGACGGTGACGGCAACTCCGGTGGGCGGCGTGACGGTTCCAACCGGCGCCACCGGTGCGACGATCAGCGTGGCCTCGGGGCTTCCCAAAGGCGTAACCGCAACCTTCGGCGCGCCGACCGTGAATACCGGGGGCGCTGTAGTGTGGACGCTGACGCTGGCGGGAAGTTCGACGGCGGCGGTTGGAAGCGCCACGTTGAGCCTGAGCGCGAAGGTGGTGGCCAAGACGGGTACGTCTTACTCCGCGACCCAGAATCTCCCGCTGACGGTGACCGCGCCTGCGCCGACGCTGGCCGTCTCGGCGGCTTCGACTTCGGTTTCGCTGGCCAAGGGAGCCACGGCAACCGACCTGATCTCGCTCTCCGGCAACAGCACGTACAGCGGAGCCGTGACCCTGAGCGTAACCGGGCTTCCCAGCGGCGTGACCGCTTCGTGGAGCGCCAATCCTGTAACTCTCACCGCGGAGAGCGGTTCCTCGAAGCTGACCTTGACCGCTTCCTCCGCGGCAAGCGCCGGGGCGGCAACCGTGACCGTGAAGGCCTCCGGCGACAACGTCACCGCCAGTCAGAACATGACAGTGACGGTGAGCGCCGCGGCTCCGACCCTAACCATGACGCCGGCCGCGGCGACCATGACCGTCATCAACCCGATCGAAGCGACCTCGGCGGCTCAAAGCGTGGCCAGCCAGGTCTTCACCTTTGCCGGCGGGGGCTCGTTCACCGGGAGCGTCAGCCTGAGCGTGAGCGGCCTGCCCGCGAACCTGACAGCGAAATGGAGCAGCAACCCGGTTACGCTCAGTTCAGCGAATGCCGGCACTTCGACGCTAACGATCACGGCGGGCGAAACCGCGTCGGGGGCGGCGCTGACCACGGTGACGCCGGGCGCTTACACCCTCACCGTGACGGCCGTGGGCGACGGCCTTACCGTCACGAAAACCATCGTTGTGGATGTGCAAGGGATGACCGCAACGCCCTCGGCTACTACCCTGACCGTCGCCCGCGGAGGGAAGGGCAGCTTCTCCATTGCGACGACAATGCTGGGAGGAGCAAGCGGCGTGGTGGAACCGGGCCTTGCCGCGAATGCCAGCCCCAACGGAATCACGGTCACGGCGACGCCCACATCGCTCTCCGCGCCGGGCAGCGGAACCATCACCTTCCAGTTCACGGTCAGCGCGACGGCCGCGCTGGCCACCTACCAACTTCTACCGTCCGCCGCGCTGTTAACCAGCGCAACCGCAACAACTCCGACTTTGATCGGTATGTCCACGGCTCCAGTAACTCTGGCGATCGTGCAATGACTCGCGGCAAACGGCGATGCGGCGCCCTCGGCTTCGGCCGGGGGCGTTGCGTTTTGCGCGTGGGAAATTGGAATCGAGGTCGGTTGGCGACACGCTATTCGCTGTCGAAGAGGGCAAATGCTTGTTGCGCGCGCACCGGGATTGCGGTCGTAGTGTCCGTAAGCGAGTGGCTGATTTCGAGTACGATGGCGGGCGGGGCGGGGAGCGCCTTGAGGGCTTTGACCGCCGCCGGCCAATCGATCGAGCCATCGCCGGGCCAGAGATGCTCGTCTTTCACGCCCCGATTGTCGTGGCTGTGAACCGAGCCGATGCGGGCATTCAGCGTGGCGATGGCCTCTGCCACGCCCACGGTGATGTGGGCATGGCCCAGGTCCAGGCAGACGCCCACATGGTCCAGATGCCCCATCTCCAGGATAATGAGCAGGCGCTCGGGGGTGGTTGGCTCACTGGTAAGGTTCTCTACCAGCAGGCGCACTCCGAGCGGACGGGCAAATGCGCCCAGATGTTCGAGCGCGGTGGCGGCATACTCGATGGTGCGCGGCGACCAACCGTCGTGGCGCTCTCCCAGGTGCACGATAAGGTTCTTGAAAGGAATGCGTTCGGCGGACTCCAGGGCGCGCCTGATCTCGTCCATCGAGTCGATGCGCCGGGCTTTCTCGGGGTGCAGGACGTTGACGGCGGGAGCGCCGGCGCGGCCCATTTCGCGGTCGGGAAAAAGCGGCGCGTGCATCGACCAGGCTTGCAGCGGGTTGGAACGAAACCAGTCCGCCAACTCCTGCACGTGTTCCCGGCTGGTGTAGTCGAAGTGCTGGCGCGCGGCAAAGATTTCGACCGCCTGCGCGCCGCTTCGTCCGGCAAGTTCCAGCAGTCCGGGGTGCAAGCGCTGGTTGAGGAACAGGTGCGTCGAAAGAACTCGTTGCATGGTCCGGGGGAACCCTCCGCGCCCGATCGATGCAAGCGAATTGCCGGACGTCGCTTTCATTGTCGCATTTTTCGCGACGGCTTTGGCCGCCAGCCTGTTGCGGAAGAAGGTACAGGGCGCCAGCCTGGCGGGTTAGCCTGCGGATTTGAATTTTCCGGAGGAGCGCATCGGTTTTCACCGCTCCAAAACCTATTCGGTCAATGTGAGCGAAAATGAATTGACAATTGCATCGGTGAGAGTGGAATTGAATAATGGGTAGAGCTTGGATCGCCTCCGGAACAGGCGCTAAAAGCCCGCGCGGCAGACTCCTGGATTGTGGAAAGAAATCAAGGCTGGGGCTGCGGAAGGGAGAGGATCGTTACCAATGGCGGCGGTAAACGAAACCGGATTTGACTTGGCAGCTTTTCTGGCCCATGCCGGGCTTGGACGGCAGATTGTTCGCATAAACGCGAAAGGAGCTTTTTTTGTGCAGGGAGACGCCGCCGATTGCGTCTTCTACCTGCAAAGCGGAAGGGCGAAGCTGACGGTGATCTCCGCGTCCGGCAAGGAGGCCACCATTGCAATGATCAACGCGGGGGACTTCGTAGGCGAGGAGTCGATGGTGGGGATACCGGGGCCGCGCATGGCCACGGCCACGGCCATCACCCAATGCTCGGCGCTCAGGATCGGGCGCGCGGAGATGATTCGCGCGATGCGCGAGGAGCATGAGTTCTCCGATCTCTTCCTGAAATATGTGCTGGCGCGCAGCATGAGAACCCAGGCCGATCTGGTCGATCAGCTCTTCAACTCCAGCGAGAAGCGTCTGGCGCGGATTCTGCTTTTGATGGCCGAAATCGACGAGACCGGGGAATCCAGAATCCGCATTCCCAAAATTTCCCAGGAGACCCTCGCCGAGATGGTGGGAACCACGCGCTCGCGAGTGAGCTTCTTCATGAATCGCTTTCGCAAGCTGGGTTTCATCGAATACAACGGCGGCATTTACGTCAACAAATCGCTGCTGAATGTGGTGCTTCACGTCTGAAACCATGGTTGGGGCCGTCGACTCAGGCAGCCACGCCACTTGCTGCAATCCCAGGTTCCAAAGACGGAACCTGGGATGCCGGTTCTTGCGGCTGGAAAGCCAGTGCCCGATCCCGCTCCGACGCCGGCGAGGCGCGCGGCCGGCGCAGAGGGAAATCGAGAACTACTCGGCAGCCGCTTCGACAGCCTTGGTTGTCGCCACAGTCCAGTCGGGCGCGCCCACCTTGAAGCGCGCGAAGCGCCGCACCGTGATGTTCTCGCCCAGCTTGCCCACCTTCTGTGCGATCAACTCCTTGATGCTCACGCCCTGGTCCTTGATGAAGGGCTGCTCGATGAGGCAGACCTCCTCGTAGAACTTGGCCATCTTGCCCTCAAGAATCTTCTCGACGACCGCGGGCGGCTTGCCGGTGGCGGCGGCCTGGGCGCGATAGACTTCCTTCTCGCGCTCCAGGTCCTCGGCGGTCACGTCCTCGGAGCGCACGTAACGCGGATCGCTGGCCGCGATGTGCATAGCGATGTCCTTCATCAACTCCTGAAAGTCGTCGGTGCGGGCCACGAAATCGCTCTCGCAGTTCAGTTCGAGCAGCACGCCGATCTTGCCGCCGGCGTGAATGTAGGTGCCCACCGCGCCCTCGTTGGTGGTGCGGGCGGCCTTCTTCTGCGCCGAGGCCATGCCCCGCTTGCGCAGCACCAAAAATCCCGCCTCGATGTCGCCGTTCGATTCCTGCAACGCCTTGAGGCAGTCGCCCATGGGCGCGCCGGACTTCTCGCGCAACTCCTTTACCAGTTTGGCATCAATTTTTTCGCTCACTGTCATCGTCTCTCTCTCTTCAGAATTCCGCGTACATAAGCAGCCTACGTGATTATAAATGCGTGAGGTGGTTCCAACCATTTTCAACTGCGGCCTACTTTTGGGGTTTAGACAGCTTATTCGCCAGACGATCCAATTCTTTGCTCTGGAACATATCAATGCATTTCATCGTGTTGTAATCGGATTTGATCGATCCTCCGTAGCTTCGTTTTGCGTAATTATTCACAAGCGCGCTCAATTCGTCATACGCCTCGATTGAAACCTTTCCATATTCCAAGTAAGCGCTTGCCGTGGCATTCGCATCGTTTTTTGTGGTTGGATCGGCGTAGACCACAGCCAAACAACGGCTTAAAGCCCAGTTTTTCAAGAGTGTCTTTTGTGAGTATTTCGCGGTTTCACTTTCCTGCGCAAGTGCGAACTGGCTCAAGAAAACGATGAAAACGTAGCTCCAAACAGCGACCATGATTTTCATTGGAGGCTCCAAAGAGAGGCGGTTTCCGGGGTAAAATATCCGTTGTCCGGATCATGCATCATGTGGCACGTATCGGAGCAACGCAACCCATTCCAAAGCGTTACATGACCTCTGGCATCCGACCATCCATGTCCCTTAACGATCATTATCCCCTGCATTCCAACAAAATCCCAACGGTTTGGGAATGCGACCACTCTATCTGGTTTGCCAAAATTCGTTTGCAGGTAATACATCATTTCATTGACGCGAAAAAGGTATAAGTTATTATCCGCGCCACTAACAACGTAATATCCGCTGCCTTTCCGAATAGGACAACCAGACTTATTCAAGACATAGCTCATGCGAATGGGGCAGGCATTCTCGAAAATCTTTGCATCGATGTTCTGCTGTACCTTACCGCCGATCTTTTGCCCCACCAAAGCTACGGGGACGTTAATTTCCATGAAGGCGTTCCAAGCTGTGTTGAAAAATGGCCGGTGCATAGCTCCCTCCTTGCAGCTAAGTTCTTTGTCAGAAACATTCCCAATGCCCAATGCTCATTCTCCTATGGCACGGCATCCGGGTCATCCCCAGTCGGATAGGCAATCTTGAGAATATCGAACGAAGGAAGGTTCATTGGATTTTGCGCACTCTTTCAGAGATTCTACTCAAAAGCCATGAACTCGATTGAAGGTAATACGTCTCATAGGTCAAACTTGCCTTGGATGGTTCCCATACCCCATCGTTCCGATCGGCAAAGAACACAATCTCCGTTCCGGGAACCAAGTCTGGGTATTCCCTGGAACAGATGCAAACCAAATCAATGGTTTGACCTGCGCTGAGGCTACCCCGAAATAGTTTGTCCAAGCGCAGAGAAGTATGCTCCAAATGGATGCTGTTCTCCGATTTGGTTGTGTGTTGAAGCACCGTTGCCTGCGCAACAAGTTGCGATTTTGCAATCAAAGTGCGAAGTTCAGAAGAGCTGACTGGCATCATGCTCCATCTGTCCGGCGCTTTCGAGGCCGCCTCTTGCGCGAACAAAAAAATTCCGGAAGAAGCTGCTATCAGGACAGCGAAGCAGCAAGCAAATCGGGAAAAGGAATGGCGAAACATATAATTTCTCAAGAGCCACCCAGCGGCAAGTATTCTCCGCGAGAATCGGGGGGCCGATTATTAACGAAGAAAAGCGTGGCGCTCAATCCTTGGCGGCCACGCTTGTCTCATTATGCGCACGGAATTGCGCCAGAATGATTAAAATGCGCCCTCGGCCACGTCGGCTACATCCAGCAGGGCAGCAACCGCCGCCGGAGCCTTGCGAATTCCGCCGCCCAGGGCCACTTCCAGGTCCACTTCCTCGACCGGAGCGGCTTCGGCGGCCGCATCCTCGGTGGCCGGCTCGGGCAGCGCCTCGGCAAAGGCCTTGTCGCCCACCAAGTTCACGCCCTCGGCGGCCGAGTCGGCGATCTTCGAAGTGAAAAGTCGAATGGCGCGCAGCGCGTCGTCGTTACCGGGGATCACGTAATCGACCACCGTCGGGTCGCAATTGGTATCCACCACGGCGACGACCGGAATGCCCAGCTTGCGGGCTTCCTTCACGGCGATAGCCTCGTTGTTCGAGTCGACGATAAAGAGCGCATCAGGCAGGCGCTTCATGCTCTTGATGCCGGCCAGGTTCGCCTGCAGGTGCTTGCGCTCCC
>CAZMHC010000059.1:0-17767 GCA_964565955.1 uncultured Occallatibacter sp. | reverse complement strand
TCGATGTTCGCGCCGCACTTCCCAATGCGAAAGATTTGGAACTGCGCGACGACCTTCGGCTCTTTTCGCCGGAGGCCGCTCTGATTGGCAGTTCTCGGCGATTCTATTCAAGCAATCCGACGGACATTCGGGCGGTATTGCTGACGCTGCGCGATGCATCCAGCCTTCTTTACCGACTGCTTGAAGGCGGCCATTCGACCATCGCCGGAAGACTTGCGGGCGCTTTCCGCAATTGCGGCCTGGAGCGCATTGCCGACGACATCGTAAAGACGATGACCGCCGCCGGGTACGATATCCGTGAAAGCGATCCGTTTGCCGACAAGCCCGTGCATTCCTTTGCTACGCGGGAAACGTCTCCCTATATTCACAGAATTCAACTGATGTGGCAAAAGATGCGAACGCCCGTTTTAGAGTCGTTTCCGCAAGCTCCAGGTCGCCCTCCTGCCATTGAGGCGTATCTGAAGCGAGTAACGGATACGTATTTGACGGATGCGTATCACTCATTGTCCATTGAGGGGTATCGGGTCACGCCGGAACTCATTGAGCGGGTACGCACCGGCGCATGGAACCCCGATACCAACCCAGATGATCGGGAGCAACGAAATGCCATGGCAGCGCGGGGATACTGGCAGGCCTACCAAGCAGTTCTCGATAGCGTTCGGAAAGTGTTACAGGGTGAGAATGCCGGTGAAGTAGCGGACCAGGATCACGGTACATGGTACCGCGAGCTTTTTGCCCCGAGTGTGGCTGTGGGACTTTTGAATCCAGCCGATCTGGCGGGTTACCGCAACGCCCAGGTCTATATCCGCAATTCGATGCACGTGCCGATGAACTCGGATGCCGTGCGAGACGTGCTGCCAACACTTTTTGATCTGCTCCGCGAAGAGCAAGAACCGGCGGTCCGGGTTGTTTTTGGACATTTTCTCTTTGTCTATATTCACCCCTACATGGACGGCAACGGACGCATGGGGCGCTTTTTGATGAATGTTATGCTGGCCTCCGGGGGGTATCCATGGACGGTGATCCCGGTCAGTGAGCGCACAGCATATATGTCAGCTCTCGAACAGGCTAGCGTTCAGGAAGCTATCGTACCCTTCGCGCGTTTTGTTGGCGGACTCGTCGATAAGAGCCTTCGTGGGGAACCGAATCCTCCCTTGCCATAATCACCGGATTTTTCGTATTGGCAATGCCGAATCAGCTCAGGATGAAATGTATGAGTTCAAAGCAAAAACACGCGGTAAAGGGCAAGGTCCATAAGATCCCCCAGAATCAGGGTTGGACTGCCCTGAGTTGGGACGATCTGACCGAATGGGCGGGCCCGCGCTCCGTTGAACGAGGCAGAGCCTATCAGAAGCAAGGGCGCGTCCATGATCTCGCAATCTCGGAAGACGGCTGGCTGCTGGCCACGGTCACGGGCGGAGAGCGTTACGCGGTGACCGTCTGGTGTGAGCAATCCGCGAAAACGGGTGGAGCACTTTATTCGCGCTGCACTTGCCCGGTGAGCGCCAGCGGCTGCAAGCACGCAGTGGCGGTAGTAGCCGAATATCTTGAGATGTTAGGCGAAGATGCGGAAGCTCCCGTGGCGGACCAGGACGATGAACGCTGGGAGCGGCGCGCTCCTCTGCTCCGCCCCAGTCCTCTCGCCGTCTCGATGAGTCGCAGCCGACTATTCCTCGGCGGGTTGCACTCCTGCATTGCCCGCTTCCGCTTCGCCGGCCGAATTCATCTTCGCGCCTGTCGGCTGCGACTGTAAACCCGCGGATTGGCAGAGTGGGCGAAAACTAGGCTATGATTTCATACTCCAAATTGGGCGATTCAGGGGGGCAGGGCAAAAACAAGCGCAGCAGAGATGCGGCGCACACACCAGCCGCCAAGCAGCATTCTTCAGCCAGCGCCGCCTGAACTCACAGCAGTGTAACAATGCTGGGAATAAGCTGGTCCTCGACTATCTCGAGCAGGCCCAGAGTTACCGGAAGTTCAAACCGACGAGGCCCGCACGATCCGGGATTGAAGTAAAGCACTCCCCGCTTGCGGACGAAGTTGGGCACATGGGAGTGGCCGTAAAGCACTGCGGCAAACTTTCCCGCGGCGGGGTCAAGATGCAGCGTACTCAGGTCGTGGAGCATATAGACGTAACGGCCCCCAACAAGCGCCACGTCGGTCTCCGGCAGTTCGGCGCACGGGCCTTCGCGGTCGGTATTGCCGCGCACCGCTGTCACCGGCGCGATTCTGCACAACTCCTCCAGCACCGAAACCTTGCCCACGTCGCCCAAATGCAGGATGCGCTCGACCCCGGCGAGGGCGGGTGCAACCTCGGGACGAAGCAGGCCGTGGGTATCGCTGACGACGCCAACCTTCATGGAATGCCGAATCCTGGGAGCCTCTTGCCAAATCCCGGAAAAAAACGATTGTAGTGAGGGAATCCGAACGTTAGAACAGGGTTATGGGACGATAACTAACGTAAAGGAACCCTACTGTATGCAGATGTGTCAACCGTCCGTTGCGACCATACGCTTATGGCGCACTTCCATGACGATGAGTGTGAAAGACATTCGTCTCCGATCGCGCCAAGAATGGAACTGCTCCCGCGGTTCAATCTGACCAACAAGCCGATCGGGAAACCGATTATGAGCGCCGCCCGGAAGGCAGCGGTGGATGTGCGGATACCCCCCCCCCGCGACACTTTTGTGGGGCCTCTTCTACGATACACGATGACCTACTCGGCACGGCCGTCCCATGGCTCACGGATTACCCTTGCTGTATCGGAAGACATTCTTCCCTTGCTCCTGGCCGGGTCAGTGTCACTCATGTCGAATTGGCCCATGACCAGATCAAACCGCATTCCAGTCGCCCTTCGGGACCGCATTTGTCTCTGCATTTGCATGGAAGATTTCGTGAAGACCGTAGCCTCCGCTCTCGCTCGTCTCGACAGATCGGACGTCTTACTCCTTGTCCCGGTGTGCGATCACGGAATCCTTAATTCGGTCGTAGACCGCTCCGCTCACAATCCCATAATCCACCAGATCCCGCTTGCTGCGATAGGGTCGGAAGCGAACAATGCGCACAGCCCAACTCCGCGTCATCCCTGGCACCTTCAGCAACTCTTCGACGCTGGCACGATTTACGTCGATGCGCGCCTCTGGAGGGAAGACCGTTGCCGATCTTTGGGGAGCGCCGCGCGAGTCTCGATCCTGAGACTGCGCTACCCCAGCCAGACAAACGCCCAGCATCGCAACCGTCAAAACCGCCAATCGCCCTATCGTTCGCACCGCTTTATTCTCCCTCCGCTCGCCGTCCTCCGCAAGAGAAAGATTGACAGCGCAGGGGAGTATCCCGTAAGGTTTCTACAGATGCAGAGCCACCGCCATCACGCTCATCGTCACCACCACCAAGCCTCCATGCCGGCGGACTGCCATGGCCTGAACTGATAGGCCAGAGAGATCAAGAACCACCCAAGCCCGCCGGCCACTCTCCCGGCGGGCTTTTTGCGCGAACACCCACAAATCTCAAACCAATCAAGGAGAACAATGACCGATACGAACCCAAAGATCGACTTCGAAAAGATGGATGGCCTCGTTCCCGGCATCGTGCAGGATGCCTGCACCGGCGAGATGCTGATGTTGGGCTTTCTCAACTCAGTCAGCTACGCCAAAACTCTGGAGACTGGCTTTGTCACCTTCTGGAGCCGCACCCGCCAAAAGCTCTGGATGAAGGGCGAGACCAGCGGCAACCGCCTCCGCGTCGTCTCCGCCGCCACCGACTGCGACAACGACGCCCTGCTCTTCAAAGTCGTCGTAGAGGGCGACGGATTGGTCTGCCACGAAGGCACGGTCAGTTGTTTCACCAAGCCCCTGACTCTGGACGCAAGAACTAACTCGGAAACAAGCAAGACGGAGGTTACTCGTGGCTAACAGACTAAGACTCGGCATTCCCAAGGGAAGCCTGCAGGATGCGACCATCGCGCTTTTCAAACGCGCGGGGTGGAATATCTACGCCGACGGACGCTCATACTTTCCCTCCATAGACGACGGCGAGATCGAGTGTATGCTGATCCGCGCGCAGGAGATGGCGCGATACGTCGATCACGGCGTACTGGACGCGGGACTTACCGGCATCGACTGGGTCGTCGAGAGCGGCCTGGACCTGACCAGCATAACTTCGTTGACTTATTCCAAGCAAAGTCGCCGCAAGGTGCGCTGGGTGCTGGCCGTTCCCGAAGGCAGCGGCTTCGAGAAGGCCGAGGACCTGGAAGGCAAAATCGTCGCCACCGAGTTAGTGGAAGTCAGCAAGCGGTACTTTGCGTCGAAGGGCGTGAATGTAAAGGTCGAGTTCAGTTGGGGAGCCACCGAAGTGAAGCCTCCCACGCTGGCCGACGCCATCGTCGAAGTGACCGAAACCGGCAGTTCGCTCAAGGCCAACCGTCTTAAGATCATCGATACGATCATGGAGAGCGAAACTCATCTAATTGCTGGCAAGAAGTCCCTTGCAGATCCGTGGAAGCGCGAAAAGATAGATCAAATCGCCCTCATGCTGCGCGGCGCGATCGATGCGCAATCGCAGGTCGGCCTGATGCTCAACGTCAAGCGCGAAGATCTCGAAGCGGTCCTACGTGTGCTGCCGGCATTGAACTCGCCCACCGTCTCCGAGTTGCGTAACTCCGAGTGGGTCGCCGTCAACACCATCGTCGAAGAGCGCGTGGCGCGCGACGTGATTCCCAAGTTGAAGGCAGCTAGAGCGACGGGCATCGTCGAGTATCCGCTGAATAAGGTTGTTCTCTGACCGGCAATTGGTAGGAAGAAAGGAGGAAGCGCGAATGCCGACGAAGGAGTCAAGGAAAGAATCCATCAGGAAATTCAAGGAGCGGAAACCGCTCCTCGGTGCTTACGCCGTGCAATGCACCGCAACTGGGCGGGTATGGGTAGGCGTATCCAGAAACCTGGATGCTACGAAGAATGGGTGCTGGTTCTGCCTACGTGGCGGATTGCATCAAGACAAGTCGCTTCAGGATGAATGGAACGCTCAGGGAGAATCTGCATTTCAATATGAGATTCTCACCACGCTCGATGATGAAGTGAATCCTTTGAATGTCGAGGACCAGCTCAAAGAACAAAAGAGTAAGTGGGTCGCTCGACGGAACGCACAACCGCTCAGGTAATCTGAACTGGCACGATTGTATTGTTTTGAACGTGCGACCGAACAATCTGGAGAACGGGATGAAATTGATCCGGACGAATGGTCGAAGCGCGCGGTTGGCTGCGGAAACGCTTGCGAAGCTGGAACGGCGCGGTGGCGCGGCGCTAGACAGTGTGCTGCCCGCAGTCAAGCGCATCGTCGGCCATGTGCGCAAGCGTGGCGACGGCGCGTTGCTGCGTTACGCCGCGAGATTCGACGGGCTCGCGGGCGTGACTGCACTGCGCGTTCCTCAGCGAGAGATGGCTGCGGCGTGGGATGCGATCGAGCCGGCGATGCAAGAGGCGTTAACGACGGCCGCCGAGCGGATTCGCAGCTTTGCAGTCTCTCAACTGCCTGCCTCGTGGAGCGAAGCTCCAGTTGAAGGACTTACCGTAAGCCAGTTGGTGCGTCCGCTTGGTTCGGTGGGTTGCTATGTGCCCAGCGGCCGTCATCCGCTTCCCTCGACGCTTCTGATGACTGCAATTCCAGCTCAGGTTGCGGGCGTACCGCGCATAGTTGCCGTCTCGCCGAAGCCCGCGCCGGAAACTCTGGCTGCCGCGCATCTGCTTGGAATCACCGAGTTCTATCGCGTGGGCGGCGCGCACGCTGTCGCCGCGCTGGCTTATGGCACAGCAAGCATTGGGCGCGTGGAAAAGATCGCGGGGCCCGGCAATCTTTATGTCACCGCGGCAAAACGGCTTGTAGCTTTCGATTGCGCCATCGATATGCTGGCCGGACCTACGGAAATAGTAGTCGTCAGCGATCTTGGGGATGCGTCCGATATAGCATCCGACTTAGTGGCGCAGGCCGAACACGATCCTGAAGCGGTGGCCATCTTCATCACCACGCGCGAAGAACTTGCCAAAGAAGTGATTGCGGAATCAAAGCGGCGCAGCCGCAAGAATGCCGTTGCGCGCGATGCATTGAATCGCAATGGCCTAGCGATCATTGCATCCAGCGAGGAAGAGGCTCGTGCGATCGCCAACGGACTTGCGCCCGAGCACCTAACTGTGGATGCGGCAAGCGATCTCAACTGGGTACAAAATGCCGGCTCGGTTTTTGTGGGTCGCTGGTCCGCGCAGCCCCTGGGCGACTATATCTCCGGTCCCAATCACACCCTGCCCACCGGGGGGATGGCGCGCGTCCGCGGCGGCTTGAGCGTGAACGATTTCGTAAAGCTCATTACCGTGCAAGAGTACACGGCGCAGGGAGTGCTGACTCTCGGCCCCCCTGCCGCGTTGCTGGCCGAGGCCGAAGGACTTATCGGTCACGCCGAGTCCATTCGCGTTCGCCTGGAGAGGAGGACTCATGGCTGAAACTGCCGTGATTCCAACGCCGCGCGCTCGTGTGCAAGCAATGATGGAGTATCGCCCCCCACTTGGTTGCCGAGACGCATTGCGACTGGATTTCAATGAGAATACGCTAGCCTGTTCGCCTAAAGTGCGCGAGGCGCTGGCGCGTATCTCCGCTGGCGCACTGACTCGCTATCCTGAACGCGCGCCTGTCGAAGCGATCGTTGCCGCGCATCTTGGCCTTGCAGCGGAGCAAGTCGCGCTTACCAACGGCGTGGACGAGGCCATTCACGTGCTCTTCGATACCTTTCTCGAAGCCGGCGACGAGTTACTGCTTCCTGTGCCCACTTACACAATGTACGAAGTCTACGCGTCGGCAACGGATGCGTGTGCGGTTTCCGTGCTCGCGGCGGACGATTTGCAATTTCCTTTCCAGCGCCTGCTTGCCGCCATCACTCCGCAAACCAAGATCATCGCCATCGCCAATCCAAACAGCCCTTCCGGCTCTATAGCCACGCGAGCGCAATTTCTTGAAATAGCAAGTCGGGCGCCCCACGCCGTTGTGCTTGTCGATGAGGCCTACTTTCACTTT
This sequence comes from uncultured Occallatibacter sp., assembly GCA_964565955.1. Taxonomy (GTDB): domain Bacteria; phylum Acidobacteriota; class Terriglobia; order Terriglobales; family Acidobacteriaceae; genus Telmatobacter. The sequence goes on along the minus strand of CAZMHC010000059.1, from coordinate 10,711 downwards.
TACGGCGAAACAGTAATCGATCTGGTTGGCACAGTACCCAATCTCATGGTCGCGCGCACCTTCTCGAAGGCTTATGGCCTGGCAGGCATGCGCCTCGGTTTGCTTGCCGGTCCGGTAGAATTGATGCGATGGGTTCGGCGCGTTCTTTCGCCTTACAGCGTGAACTCGCTGGCATTGGCTTGCCTTCCGCCGGCGCTGGAAGACGCGGCCTATCTCGATTGGTACGTACGCGAAGTGCTGGCCGCGCGCGCGGAGTTTGAAACTGTTCTCGATGCGGCGGGAGTGCGCCGCTGGCCAAGCCGCGCTAACTTTATTCTAGTCGAGATAGGCTCGCGCCATGCGGAGTTTACGCGATCGATGAGCGCCGCGGGCGTGCTGGTGCGCGACCGCTCCAGCGATCCCGGCTGCGATGGCTGTGTGCGCATTACCATTGGAACGTGCGAGCAGATGCGGCAAGCCGCGGTTGCTCTCAACCAAACACTGGCCACACTGCGGGCCAGAGATGAGGCTCAATGACCGGCAATGAAACCATAACAATCGCTGCCAGCGAGTCCAAGCGCACAGCGAGCTTTGAACGCCATACTACCGAGACGCGCATCGCCATCAAGCTGACCATCGAAGGCAGCGGACAATATAAAATTGCGACAGGCATTCGCTTCTTCGATCATATGCTGGAATTGTTTACGCGCCACGGCGCCTTCAATCTTGAACTCACCTGCAACGGCGACCTCGATGTGGACCAGCACCACACCGTCGAAGATGTGGGCATCGCGCTCGGCGAGGCCTTCGATCGCGCGCTGGGAGACAAACGCGGCATCCTGCGCGCCGGATATTTTCTGATGCCGATGGATGAGACGCTCGCCATTGCCGCCGTGGACTTGAGCGGACGCGCGGCCTTTGCTGTCGATACCAAGGTGCGTGTGCGTCTGGTGGGCGACCTGCAAACCGAATTAGTCGCCGATTTCTTTGAGGGCTTTGCCCGCGGCGCGCGCGGCAACGTTCACGTGAAGACTATGTATGGCCGATCCAATCACCACAAGGTCGAAGCCATCTTCAAGGCCTTCGCGCGAGCGTTGCGCGTGGCTTGCTCGAAAGACAAACAACTGGGAGAGATGCTGCCCTCCACCAAAGGATTGTTGTAATGCGCGTAACGGTGATTGATTACAAAGCGGGCAATCTTACCTCGGTGCTCAAGACATTGCGGCATCTGGGCGCGGAGCCAATTGTGACGGACGGCGACCTATCGCCGATTGAAACAGCGGAACGGTTAATTCTGCCGGGAGTGGGTCACTTTGCGGCCACCGAACGGCTTGACGCAACTGGCCTCACGACCGCGATTCGAGCGGCGATTGCGCGCGGCGTTCCCTTCCTCGGCATCTGCGTGGGAATGCAGTGGCTCTATGCGGGATCGAGTGAAGCGCCCGCGCAGCCGGGGCTGAGCCACTTCGCCGAATCCTGCGCGCGCTTCCCTGAAGGCAAGGAAAAGGTGCCGCACGTCGGCTGGAACTCGCTTGAAGTGCGCAAAGATTCGCGCTTGCTCTCCGGAGTCGAGCCTGGTGAGTATGTCTACTTTACACACTCTTACAAAGCTCCGGTAACTGCCGATACAGCAGCCATCACGCACTACATTGAACCATTCGCGGCAGCGGTGGAGCGCGGCAACGTGATGGGGGTGCAATTTCATCCGGAGAAATCCGGCGCAACCGGGTTGAAGATTCTCAAGAATTTTCTGGAGTTCAAATGATGAAGCTTAGCTATACGCTCACATTGACCGACTTCAAAGCGGCCCGCCGTCTTCACAGGAGGAAAAGATTTAGCCGCCAAATCATGCATTACATTTGGCCGGTTCTTTTGATTGCATTTTTCGCCGGAATAATCGTTTCAAGCGGAAACTCGCACTCCCAGCTTTTCTCGCAGTGCTTTGCATTAGGCACAGTATCGCTGGTAATGTCGATCGGTATGCCCATTTCTCGATTCTTCAGCGTCCGCAAGAGCTTCAATCGTCTGTTCCCGCCAGGTCATAAGGATCGGACAAGCACCATCGATATAAATGATGAACGGATTATCAGAGAACTATCAGGAACGAGTGAGTTCAAAGTGTTTTGGAGCGCAATTTACAGCTTTGCAGAGGATGCGCACGTGAGTCTATCTTACACAAATAAGGATTGCTTTCTAATCATTCCTGCTAGATCGATGTCCCCTGTACAGCGCACCGAACTCAACGACCTAGTCGCCCGCAACCTCGTGAGGAAACAGAAATGATAACCAAACGCATCATAGCCTGTCTCGACGTGCATGGCGGACGAGTCGTCAAAGGTGTGCAGTTTATTGACCTTATTGATGCGGGCGATCCGGCAACGCAGGCGGCGCGTCATGCGCGTGAAGGCGCGGATGAGATTGTGCTGCTCGACATTACGGCAACGCACGAAGGTCGCGCCACGCTGCTCGATACCGTGCGCAGAACAGCGCTGGAGTTATTCGTTCCGTTTTGTGTCGGCGGCGGCATTCGCTCGGCGGACGATGCGGCGCAGGTCTTCGAGGCGGGCGCGGACAAGGTGAGCGTGAACTCCGCCGCGCTGGCCGATCCCACGTTGATCGATGCGATTGGCCGCAGCTTTGGCGCGCAGGCTGTCGTTGTTGCCATCGACGCGCGGCGCGATCCGAAAGCTGCCGACCCGGTACGCGACGCGCGAGTTTTTGTGCAGGGCGGACGCAAGCCTGCTGGCCGTCGCGTGGTCGAGTGGGCGCGCGAGGCAGAGCAGCGCGGCGCGGGCGAGATTCTTCTCACCTCGATGGACTCCGACGGAATGCGCACCGGCTTCGATTGTGAGCTAACTGCCGCGGTCAGCGAATCGGTCGGCATTCCAGTTATCGCGTCGGGAGGCGCGGGCGCCGTCGAGCATTTCGTCGATGTCTTCGGTCGCGGCAAGGCCGATGCCGCTCTTGCGGCAAGCATCTTTCACTTCGGCGTTTCGAGCGCGCGTTCGCTCAAAGAAGAGCTGGCCGAGTCCGGCGTCTCCGTGAGGCTTCCATGCTGATTCCTTCGATCGATTTGCTGGGCGGACGCATCGTTCAGCTTGTGCAGGGTGAAAAACTGCGTCTTGCCTTCGACGACTTTGAATACTGGATCGATAAGTTCTCGAAATATTCATTGGTCCAGTTGATCGACCTGGACGCGGCAATGCGCCAGGGCGATAACTCTGAGTTAGTCGCGCAGATTGCCAAGCGGCTCCCGTGTCAGGCAGGCGGCGGCATTCACTCTATCGAACGCGCGCAACAGGTGCTCAATGCAGGCGCGAAGCGCGTCATCATCGGCTCCGCGCTTTTTTCCGCCGAGGGCGCGGTGAATGCCGATTTTGCCGCCGAGTTAGCTGCCCGCATCGGCGCGGAGCGCATCGTTGCGGGCATCGATACCAAGAGCGGTCGCATTGCCGTCAAGGGTTGGAAGGCGCAAGTCGAACTAACTCCCGACGATGCGATTCCGCAACTTGATAGCTATGTGAGCGCATTTCTCTACACGCATGTGGACGGCGAAGGAATGATGCAGGGCTTTCCCATCGAGACCGCCGCTCGCCTGCGCAAACTTACCAAGAAACAACTTATCGTTGCCGGCGGCATCCGCAGCCGGCAAGAAGTGGATAAACTGGACGAACTGGGCGCGGATGCGGTGGTAGGAATGGCGGTTTACACCGAGTTGCTCGCAGTGTAATGGAAGGCCTTCAAAACCGGTCATAGAGAAGCTGCCTGAGACATTCTGCCCGATGGGGGCAATTTGCCTCTGTTGGCATGGGTAATGTCTTGGAAAAGGCGAAGCCGAAACAGGCGATGGCGCTGGGAAAAGTTGAGAGCGAAGTCGGCAATACGCGGATGACGCCTCTGAAGGGCAAGAAGTTCGAGAGCCTGGAAGAGTCGAAGCCCTCTGGCCCATCGCTCCAGAGAATGCAAAGACATGGTTCACACTGTATCAACAGTCTACGGCAATTCCTAAAATGCTCCAAGCGGATTTATGCGAGGGGATTCCGAAAGGCGCGTGGGAACTTGTTGTGGGGACGGAGTCAAGGCGGCCGGCTTCATACCAGTTCCACTTGCAGAGTATGCGGACCGCGCCCTTCAACCTGGACCATTGCATATACAGTCGTCTCGATCGTCTCCATTTTCAGATCGAGAGTTCTTCCATTGAGAAGCCCACTTATCGCGCGGCCGCCGGGTGGCAATGGCATTCGGAGCGTGGACTTATCCGCGCAACTCGTGTAGTTCAAAGAGATGGTCTTGCCAGTTTGCCGATAGCGATAGAGGACGTAGCCGCGGGAGGCAGGATAGCGCACACTGACTTGAACTTCATTTACACCGGCGGCGAACCATCGCGGTGAAACCCGCGCGAAACGAAAACCTGCGCCGACGTCTTCTACTCCGGCAAGCCCTTCGAGCAACGCCGCGGTCACGCATCCGGCTCCCCAGTTGTTAGGCATCCCAGTCGAGACATCGGTCCAGGGGGGCAAGAATGGCGGCATATTCGAAAGAGTTATGCCGATCACAAACCACTTTGCGCCGGTTTCCATGCTTTCGAACTCCAGCGAAGCAATCGGCAGGTCGCTCTTGTCAGGGACGAAGCTTGCGATCCAAACGCCCACGTTGGCGATAAGTCCGGAGCTTCCCCGCCACGCGACCTGTATGCGTTCCGGTTTGTCGGTTCCGTAGCGGTTGTTAAACTCAATATCTTCCGGAGTCCAAAAAGAACCCGCATTGACGCCGTTTTCGATGTATTCGACCTGTTTGCTTCCGTCCTCAAAGTGAATCGTCAGTTTGCCCACAGTTGAGCCGGGACCGGAGGATGCGTGCAGCAAGTAGAAGGCGCGGCAGGCTCTATGCACGGGAACCTGCGTTCTGGCCGCATAGCGCGGCGAGGAAGAGACTCCGATGCACACACGGCGACCGTTCTCCTCCGCGGAGGCTATTTTGAAGGGCACTCCTCGAAAGCTCTGCTCTCCGGTTGGGAAGTCGATGAGATAGTTGTTCGGTTCGTCTACCCAGCCCGGGGCGTCGTCGTTTCCCTTGCCAGTGTCGCAGTTGGCTTGTGCTCGCAGATCGAGCGAAACAAAGTCGGTGGGCGGACGCTCCGGATGATTGCCGCGCAGAATGCCCGGAAGGAAGTCTCGATGGCGCTTTGCGATATCGTGCAAACGCCTCAGAATATCCACCCCATATTGCTCGAATCCATGCTGGAAACATCCGCGCGCCAGCTCGCCCGCCGCGCATGACAGCACACCCCCGTTCACGTAGTCCCACATACTCTGTTCTCCGCCGAAACCCTTTGAGAACGGCGGATAGATCGAGTAAAACTCTCCCGGCGAAGTCTTGGGCATCTCCTCTCGAATTGCCTTGTAACTCTGGATGATGGCCCGCGCTTGCCGCGGGACAATGCCGCGATTCAACGAGTAGGCGTTGGAGAGCGAGATCTGGCTGCTCATATCGACGCCAAGATCGGGCCGGAACTCGGAATCTTCCGGCACCCAGTGCGTATAGAAGCGTCCATTCCATGAGATGCGATTCAGCCGGGCTTCCATCTCGTTGGCAAGTTCGCGCATATCTTTCGCGTCTTGGACCCGCTCAGCCAGATCGAGCATCTCGGCTAGATAGCGGCATCCGGCGATGAATCCGGTATTGTCGCCGAAGAAGATTCCGAAGTGCGTCTTATTCAGATCGACGACCATGAAGTCGCCGCCAACCAGAGCGGCTTCGCTCTCGCAGAGGAAGTCCCAGGTGTCTATGGTGAGGCCTCGCTTGAGAAGGCCAAACTTTTTCGACCACCTGTAGGGATCGCTCGTGCCGTACCGCACGGCATGCAAGGCATGATCGAGATGCTGTTTCATCCATGCGTCGTCCCCAGTGGTCTTCCACACCAGATACAGCGCTTCGAGGAAGTACATTTCCACGTGATTCTCGACGGGCGCCCGGCGCAGGTTGAGAAATCCGGCATCGACGGAGCGCGAAAAATCGCCGTACTTGAAACGCCGGTCCCAGTCGTTCTCCGGCGGCGTCCGCTCGAAATGGTTTTCCCAGATCATGCCGTCTTCGCGTTGCGTCGCGGAGAATATCTCAAAGCTCCGGCGAACCTCGGGCCAGAAGTAGCGCATCCCTTTCAGCGTGTTTGTATTGTCCATGAGCCAATCGTTCCAGTAGGTGTAGACCCGCCCATCGTAGCGGCGCGCGCCCACCGGACCGTCCGAAGCCATGGTCCAGTACAAGGTATCGAGCAGATGTTGAAACTCGCCGCTTGGCTCGCTGATCTCGGTGCGCGTATCGACGGAAAAACTGGCTCTGCCGATCAGTTTGTCGTTTGCATCGAGAAGCAGTGCCGAATGCGTACCCAATGCGCCGCCGAGGTGAGCGGAAGCCGGCAGCGTCACTCGCCGATCGAAATAGGTCTTGCCGTCCCCATCGAGAAGAAGGAGACGGCCCTCTCCGAAACCGAGTACAGTAAGTTCATCGAGCGGACGATACGTGGCTTGAGTTGGCGCTATGGCGAGCGACGGCTCGGCAGATCCCGATTCCGGTTGCGCGTGGAGCGACGGCGCACACCCAGCGGCGAGAAGGCTCGCCGGCAGTATCCCAAGAAACTCTCTTCGCGACTGCACCAGTGCCGCTCCTTATCGAGGCAGGGAAGAATTACAGTCTAGCGCACCGAATAGAGGACTTCGTGTCTTTCACACTCGCGCAGTCAGTTTCTTAAAACTCGAAACGTCCGCCAATCTGCATGATCCTTGGATTTTCGGCTTGATAGGCTTGGCCCATGGTGCCATTTGGTGCGCTTCCTATCTGGAACGATCCGAAACCATTGAGGTTCGCGTGGTTGAAGGCGTTCAGGGCTTCAAACCTCAAGTTCAGATGGCTTTTCCGATCGCCAAACCAAGGCAGCTCGATTTTCTTCTGAAGATTGAGGTCCACGTCCCAGTAGCCGGGGTTGTTGAAGGCATTGAATCTTTCATTGCCCTCCAAGGTTTTGGGATTAGGCGAGGTGACTGTCTGGAACGGGCAGTTCGGGAGAGTAGCACTGTATAGACTGCCCGCAGTTGTAGCGCCCGTCGTGGGATTAATTCCGCAAGCCCCGTTGAAGATGCCCGTTAACGACTTGAACTGTGAATTGGAGTATCTGCCGTAGTGTAGACCGCTGCCCGGCTGGAAGACCACGTCGGGCAGATTAGTCCCACCATTGCCACCGGGATTATTGTCGTGGGTGCCTCCTTCGTTCACATTCTGACTCGTGAAGACAGTGAACGGAGTTCCATCCTGGCCAATGAAGATTCCGCCGAGGGACCATCCCTTGCCAAGAAATGTCTCGCCGGCAGGCAGTTGATACGCACCGGAAAATGTAATGCGCTGTCTAACATCCCCGTCAAGATTCCCGTACTCCGCTGTTGCAGTGTAGGGACTCGCGGCTTCACCCGTTCCGGGATTGCCGAGAGCATGAGACCACAAGTAGGAGGACTCCCAGCTCAGGTTGCCTTTGCGCTGTGCCGCAGTCAGAATCAAAGCATTGTAATTTGAACTGAGCGCGTTGCGAATAAGGGTTACGTTATTCACCGCGGCAAAGGGCGGCGCCATGTACCCAGCAACTGTTGAAGCAAGAGCGCTTCCCGGAGGGGCGTTGTAGTTGTTGCTCTCATATATCTGGTCGTAAGAGTGCGAGCCAGTGTAGGTAGCGCCCACCACTAGACTGTTCGGCAATTCCCGCTCGAGACCAAAGCTCCAAACGACCGTTGATGCGGACTTCAACTGGGGGTCGACGCCGTATAGGTTGACAGAATACGGTGTGCCGTTCGACTGCAATGCCAAGCCTTGCGCATTGAACCCGTTCACGGCAATCGCGGGATAAGGAATCCCATACGGAGGACTATTTCCCTGGGTTCCAGTCCAGGCGAAGGATCCCGGTTGCCCGGCAACGCCGCTCTTGCCGGTCCATGGCGTTCCCTGTGCGACGCAATAAAAGTTGCCGCAATTGAAGTAGTTGTCGCTGTCGTCCAGGGTGAGTGTCAGTCTTGCCGGAGTTGTTGTGGGCAGGTTGGCCGTAATCTGATTGAGGCTGATCGCATCCTGAAAAAGACCGACCCCGCCGCGAACAACGGTCCCCTTGGCGAATCCCGGGGACCAAGTGAATGCCGCCCTGGGCAGAAAGTTCCACGTCTGGCCGCTTGTAAACGCTTGGGTGGTTAGATGAGAACCTGCGCCGGCGACCTGGTCGTAAAGACTGGAGCCAGAGCCCAGAATCGTATTGGCGAAGGGCGATGCTTTGTCGCCGTATTTGGTGGGATTTCCGAAATCGTCCCACCGAACGCCGAAGCTCAAGAGCAGATTCGGCTTGATCTTCCAGTCGTCTTCAGCGTATGCGCCAAACTGGTTCTCCTGCGCGCCAAAAATCTGACTTTGATACAGGCCTGTTTGGGCCGAGATGGTGTAGAGGGTGATTGAATCCGCCTCCCCTTGCAGCATCTGAAGAAGGTCTGTGAATACGGGAAGCCATGGCGGCGCTAGCTTTGCCGCCGCGTTGTCCCAGTAGTTTCTGATCTGCGTCTGAAAGCCTAACTTGAAGCCGTGCCGGCCTTTGAACCAACTCACATAGTCACGCAGGGCCAAGATATGCTCTTTTGTATCTTCGCCAACGAAGGGAACCGATGGACTTTGCCCGGTGGCCCCGACAAAACCGTCCGGCGTTCCAGGGTCCTGCCAGAACAGGAACCCCAATGGGGACTTCGGATAGATGGCGTAGTTGGGATTGGCGGAGCCGCCGTTCCAGTAACGGTTCAGGCCGGCATTGAACTGGTTGAGGAGATTCGGCGTAAAGATATGCGAGTAGCCTGCTGAAAAGTAGTAAGTCTGGCTGGGCGTTTTGGTGTCGAACGCAGGCCGCGGATCGATGTAATCCGAGTTCTGCTGAATTCCGAAGTAACTCACGTAAAACTTGTCTTTGTCCGAGTTCAGGGAGTGATCGAAACGCAGGTTGTATTGCTGGCCGGTGATTCCAGGATTCTGGTTGAATTCGCCGCCTTCCGTTACCGCCAGGTCGCACGGCAAATTGAAAGTCGAAGCTGTTCCGCATTGCTCGCCGAAGTTCTGCGCGGCGGTTCCGGTTGCGATGTGGGCGGCATTCGGATAGAAGCCGCCGGCAGTTGATTTCACAGTCTTGTTTGAAAGGCCGCTGTCAGGGTAACTGAAGAGCGAGGTGTATGCCGTGTTATTGAACCCACCTGTCGCGGTCTGAGCCCACCATCCTATACCGACGTTGGGATCGGCGTTGATTCCTGTCCCCAGCCCGCCGAGCGCGCTCAGGTTCTCTATTCGTTCGATCGATCCGAAGAAGAAGGTGTTTTTGACGATCGGGCCGCCGAAGGAACCCATGAAATACTTGCGGTGAAAGGGCGCCACCCCGCCGAAGTCCGGAGCGGCTTCAAAGGGTTTTGAAGTATAGCTGAGATCGAAGTCGCCATGATACTTGTTGCCGCCGGACTTTGAGGTAAAGTCAATCTGCAGAGAGCTGGTCGCACCATTGTCAAGCGAATAACTTACGGTCTGCAAAGCTGTCTCTGCGAGCATATCCGGATTGGGTACCATGTTGACAGCGCCCGTGTCCGTGGTACTGCTGATCGGAATGCGATCCAGGAGATAAACGTTGGAGCTATTGGGACGTCCATTGGCGCGCGCGTCGGGGGCTGCCTGGCCGATGGGAATGTTGGTGTTGGTGCTGCCTGTGGTCTCGATGGTGCCGACGACGCCCGGCGCAACGCGGAGTGTGGTTAGGGTCGCCCGGTCAGGCAGCGGCAAATCCTCGATATCCTTGGCTTGCAGCGTGTATTCGAGACGGGTTTCTTCCGGGTTCAGACCGGTCTCCGCGCTCGTAACCTCAACGGTCGACGTTGCAGCGCCGAGTGTGAGCGCGATGTCCACGCCCGCAGTCTCATCCGTGCTGATATGCCGGTTGACAAGGGCCTTCTCGAAGCCTGCCGCTTCGACAGATATCCGGTAGTCGCCCGGTAAAAGGTTTACAAAGTGGTAGGCGCCAACGTCGCTGGTGGTCGCCTTGTCGGCGATGCCGGTTGCAGCGTTGGTTAAGGTAACGGTTGCATCCGAAACTACGGCTCCCGATGGGTCTGTTACTGTACCTTGAACGCCGGAGCTAAATTGCGCCAGGCAGGGTTGTAAGATGCAGATCAGAACCGCCAATGCGCTCAACCGGGCAACTGAAATCAGCTTAACCTTCATTCTGTGCCTCCGAAAGATTTCTGGCGATTTTTGTACGTTCTTCAGATTCGCTGGGGAATGATTGCACAGGGCCTCGCCTTGAGCCATGCGCTTTGTCGCTCGACACTTCTTGGCGATGGCCGCGCCACCGCCGCTTGCCACAATCTCAATGAGGGCATAGATGCCTCTTCCGCCCGCTTCACCGGATTGAAACGCCGGAAAGCTAGACGTGGCTGACACGACTCTAACTTGAGTCGTCTCTTTGACCTCCTCCTTGAGGATCGCTGGCTTTGGTTGCACCGTTGACGGCTAGCGGTTTGCCATCGATTCATTCCCGCAGGGGTATGGGGAGCGGGATCGCGTCATCTTTGCTAACAGACATTAAACCTATTTTCTCCTTAAAGTCAAGCGGAAACCTGCTATGCCAGCAGTTCTAAATGGGCGGTGCTTTTCCTGATGCGACCGTATTGATGAGGCT
>CAZMHC010000058.1:0-17879 GCA_964565955.1 uncultured Occallatibacter sp. | reverse complement strand
CCGGCTACATTCGCGGCGGCGTCACCGTCTTCGGCGCAAAAAAGCCCTACCCCGTCTTCGTCGATGAAACCGCGATCCTCTTCGACCGCATCAGCGTCTCCGCCGGAGCCCGCGGAACCCAGCTCATCCTCAGCCCGGACGATTATCTGAGAGCCGCGGTCGCTCTCGAAGTAGAAGTCCAAACCGCCGACCTGACCAAAGACCACGCGCCCAACGCGCACTCGGAGGGCCGCCAGCAATGACCCGCGCCCTCTGGACTCATCTCGTCAAGGACCTGCGCATCGAGTGGCGCTCCCGCGAGGCCATCAACTCCATGCTCTTCTTTGCCCTGCTGGTCGTCGTGCTCTTCTCGCTGGCCTTCGACCCGCGCGGCTCTTTTGCCCGCGAGATCGCCGGCGGCGTACTCTCGGTGGCCACCATGTTCGCCTCGGTCAGCGCGCTCAACCAGGCCTGGGCGCGCGAAATCCGCCATCAGGTCCTGGACGCGCAGCGCATGGCTCCCACCCCCGGCGCGGAACTCTTCCTGGCCAAAGTCCTGGCCAACTTCCTCTTCGTCTCCATCGTCCAACTGCTGCTCGCGCCCGTCTTTCTCGTCTTCTACAACCTGCACATCGAGGGCCAGGCTTGGCAATTGGCCGTGGTCCTGCCGCTCGGCACCTGGGCGTTGGTCGCCAACGGAACCTTTTTCGCCGCGCTTTCCATCCGCGCCCGCAACCGCGAACTGCTGCTCCCGCTGATCCTCTTCCCCATCTTCATGCCCGCGCTGCTGGCCATGGTTCTGGCCACCACCGCCATCCTCACCGGCGAGAGCGACCCCGCTCTCTGGATCAAGCTGCTGCTGGGCTACGACATAATCTTCACCACCGTCAGCCTTCTGCTCTTCGATGTGGTCTTCCACTCCGAATAGTCCCTACCGCCAATCCTTCTCCCTCGCAAGGCTCCACTGCGAAGACTCCGCCGCCATCCTTGCCACGAACTGGCGATTGAAGCGAATCAGCGCAATCCACTGGCCCTGATCCCGCTCTTTCCACGCCAGCGTTCCGCCCAACTCCCGGGCTATCTCTTCAGGAGGCAGATCGCGATGCAGGCCGAAGTAGCGCTCGTCCATCGCCTTGCTCCCCGCTCCCAGCGTGAAGAGCGGCGACTGCGGATCGTACTTGGTGGAGAAGACCAGCGCGGCGGAGTACTTCTCGGGCTCCCCGGCGGCGCGGGCAATCTCGGCGGGGGTGAAATCCTCCAGCCGGTAAACCGCGTAAGGGCGCTTGAGGTAGCCGAGTTCAGGCCGGGTCAGCTCATCGGTCATCGGCCAGGCCGAGAGCACCGTGGCGCCCGGATAGCGATTGTTGAGCTGGGCGATGCCGTCCTGATGCAGACGAATCGCGTGGGCATAGGCCAGGTTGTCTTCCGGGGCGAATCCGTAAGGAGGATTGATGAACAGAGCCAACGCAAAGGCCGCCGCGGAAAACACCGCGAGAGCCTGCCAGTAGGGAACCCGCCGGTACAGCGTGGAGACCGCCAAGAGCAGCGCCAGGGGATACATGGGCAGCAAGTAGCGGGTAAGCAGCGCCCCGCCCAATACGCTGAAGAGCAGCGCGTTGACCAGAAGCAGAACGAAGATGCGCCGCCGCGCAAAAACGGGGATGCTTGCCCGTTCGTGGCCCTCGGCATCGGGCCGCGGATCGAGCAGCAGCGCGGCGATGGCCGGCAGCACCGCCACAAAGAGGTTCATGTGCGCGGTGAGATGCAGCGCGCGGTGGGCGAAGGCCGCAAGAATGCGCAGCGGATCGAGCGTGGCCAGCGCGTTGTAGCGCAGAAACTCCGGGTTGCCGAAGAGAAAGCCGGTCTTGGCGTAGTGCCAGCCGTACCAGAGACTAAGCGGCAGAGCGCAGCTCGCCAGCCAGGCGGCTTCGCTGCAAAGCCGAAAGCGCATCGGCGGCCGCGCGCGAATGCTCTCCAGCAGATCGAGCGCGGCCAACGTGATCGGAATGGCGATCGCCGTCTCCTTGCAGAGCGCGGCGGCGGCGAACCAGAGCGCGGCGGCCCAGGGCTTGCGGTCCCCGTTTCGATTCCAGTCGGGCAGCGCGTAGACCAGCCCCCACAAGGTGCAGGCGGCGGCGAAGATATCCGCGTGGGCCAGCGAACTCTGCGCAAACCAGATGGGGTAGAGCGCGGTGAGCAGCACTGCCCAGAAAGCCACGGCGGGCACACCCACCAGCCGCATCGCCAGCCGCCAGACCGCCAGCAGGCCCAGCGAAGCCACCATCAGCACCGCCTCGCGGGTAACCGCCGGAGCGAAGCCCGAGGCCTTCCACCACAACGCCAGGTAGATGCTGGGCAGCGGCGGGTGGGCGTTGCTCGGCGTGGAGATGGGGATCAGCGAGCCGGTGCGAAAGAAGTCCCAGGCGGCGGGAATGTAGTAGCCGGCCTCATCCCAGTAATAGGGCAGGCGCAGCAGGGTAAAGTGGCTGGCGAAGAGCGCCGTAAACGCCACCGGAAAGATTCTCCAGATGGGAAACGGCGCATCCAGCCGCGGCTGCATCAGCGGATTCCAGCGCACGCGATCGCTCCCGATGAACCTGTCGGAACCTCAGTTGACGGGCTTTTGCTGGAAGTTGTGGCTCTGCGGCTCCAGGTTCAGCGCGCCGAAGGCTTGCTCATATTGAGAAAGATTCTGTCCCAGGATGTTCCAAAGCGCCTTGGCCTGCTGGGGGCTGAGAAAGATGGCCTGATGATTGCGGATGGTCACCTGGTCGGGGGCATCGCTCGACGCCAAGCCGAAGACAAGCTGGAAATCCCACACGCTGACCCGCACCTGGACGCTGTTAGCGTAGGATTCGCGGAAGTCGGAGGTCTGGACAAGATTCATCTGAGGCTGCTGCGCGGCTGGACTCATAATGACACTAGATTACTCCGCCAGGGGCAGTCTTGCCGAATCCCGTCGAAATCTTCCGGAGCAACAATTCATCGAAAACTGTGTTCCAATCGTTGCCGGCTGTGAAATACTCTGTTGCGCGAGGATGATTGTCCGCAATCGACTCAAGCTTTCAACCTTTGGAGGAATATCCAGATGAAGTTCAGCAAGCCCCTGATCGCTGCAATCGCCGTTTTCTCAGCCTTTGCAATTGGAACCCTGCCGTCCCAAGCCCAGGCTTATGGCGCGCACCCCGCCTACTTGCACGCTTTGAGCGACCTTCGCCTGGAGCGCGCCTATCTGGACCGCCTGACGCCCAATGAACGGGTAGACGACGAGTCCGTTCAAGCCATCGTCGAGATCGATGCCGCGATTCACGAGATCGCCTTGGCTTCCATCGACGACGGCAAGGATCTCCGCGACCATATGCCCATCGATGCCCGCATCGCGCCCACCGACCGCTTTCACAAAGCCCGCGAGGCGGGAAATGCCGCGTTTGCGGACATCAACCGCGAAGAGGACAACGACTATGCGCGCGGTTTGAAGCGTCGCGCCCTCGATCACATCGTGCGGGCGAACCAGATAGTGGATCACATCATTCAACGTGTCGATGGCGGCGGGTATGGCGCTGGTGGGTACGGAGTCGGAGGCTACGGCGGACAGGCTCCAGGCGGGCACCCCGCTTATCTGCACGCTCTGAGCGACCTTCGCCTCATGCGCGCGTTTCTTGACCGCCTCACTCCCGACGAACGCATCGACGACGAATCCGCCCAGGCGATCGCCGAAATCGATGCCGCCATCAACGAGATCAAACTGGCCTCCATCGACGACGGCAAGGATCTGCGCGATCACCTGCCCATCGACGCCCGCATCGCCCCCACCGACCGCTTCCACAAGGCGCGCGAGGCCGGCAATGCAGCATGGGCCGACGTCAACCGCGAAGAGGACAACGACTACGCGCGAGGTTTGAAGCGTCGCGCCCTCGATCACATCGAAAAGGCCAATCACATCGTGGACCACATCGTTCACCGCTTCGACAATATGTAGTCCCGCCTTGCAATCAGCGATGCCCGGAGGCCGATTCCTCCGGGCATCGCTTTTTCTTAGAGGCCTTCGACCGGCTGAGATTGCAGTTGCAAAGCAGGATTCAAGCCTTCGAGATTTCTCGGCGTCCTCGCTAAAATCTCATCCTCAACCCAAACTGAATTTGCCGCTCACGGTAGAAGTTGGTTCCATTCACGCTAAGCGGCTGGCCGAAGGCGGTGCTGTTGGCCTTGGTGATCGTGCCAGTCGTGGGGTTGGTTACGGGGCCGGTGAGGAAGTTGAGCGTGGGCAGTTCGCCGGAGGAAGTGCCGGACTCAATGTAATAGCCGTTGGTCTCCAACTCGGTCACATTTTGATGATTGAAGAGGTTAAAGCTCTCGGCCAGTAACTCCAACTGGCGCATATTGCCGAGATCGAAGCGCTTGGCCAGCCGCATATCGGCCTTCCAGGTTGCAGGATAGCGATACGTGTTGCGGCCCACGCCATAAACGCGGTTATCGCCGCCGGAGCCGTTCATTCCCGGTCCCAGCCCCATACCCAGAAGCTCAATATCCCCGGTGCTGCTCACGTTGTACTTCTCCGCTAGTGATCCCGATACTCGCATGGTATAGGGCAGCCCACTGCGGAACTGGCCGATTCCCGATACCATCCAGCCGTTGGCCAGCTTTCCTGCAAGGTTGCGGAGCTTCCATGGCGCCTCATAGATCACCGTGGCGGCGGCCGAGTGGCGTGAGTCCAGGTTGCTGGTTCCGTACTCCTGAATAAAATCTGTCGCTTGGCTGGAATTGTCAGGGATCAGCGGACTTTCGTTGGGGTTCCAATCCATAGTGTGTGAGTAGGTGTAATGGGCGTGCAAGCTAAGCCCCCGGCGTCCATAACGGACTACCTTGAGCATTGCTGCTTCGTATGTTGAATTTGCCTTGCTCGTGATCTGGTCGATTTGTTGATAGTCCGGGCAGAGCCATCGTGGAATGTTTGGAATTGTT
Source organism: uncultured Occallatibacter sp. (assembly GCA_964565955.1). Classification (GTDB taxonomy): domain Bacteria; phylum Acidobacteriota; class Terriglobia; order Terriglobales; family Acidobacteriaceae; genus Telmatobacter. Next base: position 12,938 of record CAZMHC010000058.1, on the reverse strand, counting down.
GGCTTGTAATAGGGGCAGGGCTGCGCAGCAGTCGTTCCGCTTGTCGGCCAGGAAGTATAGAAGGGAACGGTGATCCGCGGGGCTTGGATAGGCCCTTTTCCGGTGGCATCGACTACGGCATATGTAATGGTCTGTAACAAATCTGGCTGAGGGGTGGCGAGATTTGAGTCGATGGTAACAGGCAACCTTCGGCCCAAGCTAATCATGGCGCTGCCGGTAACTTCCACGTGGCCGGGCAGCGTCTCTTCGACGGCGGCCACGGCCTGATGCACTTCAGGGTTGCGGAAGTTGGGCGCGAACTCAACCACGTCCGGCTTGATTACGCTGCCCGGCGGCCCGCTGGGCACGTAAGGGAAAGGCGGAGCGCCGCCGCCGTTCAGATTGTCGGTGGGGCGCATGAAGAAGTTCAGATCGCTCTTGAGCAATCCAGCCGGTGTGAGCGCAGTCGATCCGGTATGAGTCAGCGCCGTCTCGATGGTCGCGTTCTCCGTGCGCCCATAGTACATCCCATAACCCAGCCGCAGCACCGGCCAGTGCGTCTCGGCGCTGCCTATGGCCATGCTTATCCGTGGACCCCAGTTATTCCCGGGGCTGGGAATCCTTTCCGTCAAAGGAAGCTCCGGGTTATCGGTTTGGGCAAGCGGCGGCGGCATCTGTTCCCGCTCCCAGCGCAGCCCGGCGGAAACTACCATAAACTTCATCGGCTGCCACTGCACGGTCGAGTAACCGGCAAAATCGTTGGTGCTCAACCACCAGTTCGTCGGTCCCATAGTCTGCGAGTAAGACGAGTAACAGGGAAGATAGCCAAGCCCGTGTACCGTGCCCGTCGAGTCCGTCCAAACCTTGCCCGTTTCGTCGCAGTTGTGCTGGTTATCTGGATCGAGCGCATCGTTGAGTCCATACTTGGCAAAGGTCAGCGCGTCGGAGATGAAATTATCCACATTGGAATAGGTATAAGTCCCCGTTTGATTGCGCAGCAGGCTGGTCGCGTCGGTATTGTGGTTCAACTCGAATCCCGACCGGACCATCAGCTTGCCGCGAATCCAATCCAAAGATTCCTGCGCGTGATAGAGATGCTCATCCGGATAACTTCCCTGTCCGAAGCGCGAGGGATTGCCGATGGTAAATCCATAGCGATTGTCCACCACGATCTGCGGCAACTGGCCGTATGTATTCCCGGTGAGCAATGTTTGCTCGTAGGCCGAGGGCGCGCTCGGTTTTGCAGTCAGAATCTCGCGTCCCGCCGAGCTTTGTGTTACGGATAGCAAGTTAGGAGTGATATACGCCTCCCAGCGGCCCAGCAGCCACTCTTCGCTGGCCTTGCTATTTCCGAAGCTATTCGTCCCGTAGTTTTCCTCGACGCGCGTCAGCCCTCCGCCGGGAGAGTTCCATCGCGCGCCTGTGCCTTCCAGCGTGAAGCGATGCCGTTCCGCCGCCTGCCAGTCGATCCGCCCAAAGCCTGTCCATTGCGCGGCCTTGCGCGGGGCCGGACCAAGCAGCCCAGCTAGCGTTTCCAACATCGGGGAGTATGCCGATAGCCCCTCGGCTACCGGGTTTACGCTGCTCAGGCCCAGACGCGCACTCAACACTTGCATCTGGTCGTTCGTGGGCTGGGCAAAGAACCCGGTGGTGGTTGGAGCGCATGAGCTGCCGGGCGCGCAAGTGCTCGGAGTCTGCGTAAGGTAGGGATGCTTCACCGTGGCCAACCCCGGATCGTTGCGTTTATAACTGTCCACTGCGCCGAACCAGAAGAGCTTGTCGCGCCGAATTTGGCTACCCATGCCCAGGCCCCAAACCGTTTCGTGGTCCGGCGGAGTATATCGCTCCGGTGGTCCGCTCTGTATGCTGCCGTAGCCGTTGTCAAAGACCGGGAATAAAGTGGAGTTGTATGGCGCGAACGGAGCGGTCGACCCGGTCTCCGTAATCCATTGTGTATATGGATTCCGCGCGCCCCAGTTATTCTGCCGATCATAGGCGAAGCCCTGCCCATGCAACCCATTGCTCCCGTGCTGCGTCTCCACGTTCATGCGCCCACCCGCCGCGCGGGAGGCTTCGCTCTCCACGTTGCCGGCCGTCGTTTGCACCTCGCGGATCGCCGCCTCGCTCACGCCGAAGCCGCGCCCGCCCGCCCAGACCTGGGCCATTCCGCTCTCGCCGGTCCCTCCTTGCGTATTCGAGACGCTTCTGGAACCGCTGCCACCGCCGAAGGCCAGCCCCTTGCCGGCTCCATCCACAGTAATTTCAGAAAGCTCCGCGCCCGCGCCGCGCAACGAAGTCTGCGCCTGCCCGCCTGCCGCGGTCGAGGCCGTGGGCGTATCCAGCACAAAATTCTCCCAGTGCCGTCCGCTTAGGGGCAACTGCCGCAACTGCTCCCCCGCGACCGTGGTGGTCACCGCCTCGGCCACGGGGTCGATCTGCGATGCGGCCAGAATCGCCTTGCGCGGGAGCGGCGCGGCGGAGAGCATCGCCGCCTCCGCCGCGCCCACCGCCATCGCCACCATAACCGTGCCACCCCGACCGTTGGAGACAGCCGATTCCGCTTCAACGGGACTCCTGCTCGGGATGCCCGCAACGGGCACACCGCCAGCTCCTTGCGCCTGCGCCGGAGCCGACGGCGACCCGTTCCCACGCGGCGCAGCTTCAGCCTTCGCGGTTTCCGCATTGGGAGCGATTGCGGGCGCGGCAATCTTCGGCGTTTCACCCGACGCGGCTGGCGGCGGAATTGCAATCGAGGCAGCCGCAGCGGCTTTCACCGCCGGGGCGGCGGGAACAAGAACAGGCATCGCCGTCTGAGGCAGGCTCTTACTGATCCCTGATCGATGATCCATGATCTTTGCCTCGACAGCGCTTGGCATCGGCTCGAGGGCAAGAGCCGTCTGCATCCGCGCCTCCTGCCCGGCAAGCACCGCAATGCCTTCCAGCCGCCCCCGCCCCAGTTGTGGACACTCGGCCTCCAGCGTGTACTCTCCGGCGCTCAGCCCGGCAATCCGATAAATGCCATTTTTGCCCGTGGTCGCGCGCGCCACCGCGCCGGTAGCTTCGTTGCGCACCGTCACGGTCGCGCCTTCCAGCGGCTTCGAGTAGAGGTTTGTGAGTCTGCCGACGATCGTCGCGGACTGGCCGGACATGAGTGAATCGTTGCGGGCCGACTGGGAAAGCGCAGCCGTCCCCGCGCTCATCAGCAGCGCGGCCACGGCCAGCGGCTTCACCCAAATCCGCCCATCTCCCGCCATCGAGAACCCTGCTCGCGGCAGACCGTGGGAAGCCCAGCAATGCGCTCAAATTCCGGCCCGCTCTTTCGGCAGGTCCGGCAGGGAACCGGTTGAGCGGCCGCCCTCGAAGGCGGAAGTTCCCGCATCAGGCCGTGCAAATTACCCCAATAGTCACTCCGCAAGCGATTCTATGCCCATTCCGGTAAACTGAAAAGACGGCATCTCGGTTTTATTTCCATCTGTGCAACCAAGCAAGCCGATCCCTGCCCCTTGAGCGTCTATGTTCATCGATGAAGCGAAGATTCGCGTCAAAGCCGGCGACGGCGGCAACGGCTGCATGGCCTTCCGGCGGGAGAAGTTCGTTCCCCGCGGCGGTCCCTCGGGCGGCGACGGCGGCCGCGGCGGCGACGTGGTCATGGTCAGCTCGCAACGTCACAATACGCTGATCCATTTTCGCTATAACCCGGAGCACAAGGCGCAGCGCGGCGAGCACGGCATGGGGTCCAATTGCAGCGGACTGGACGGCCACTCCATCGTTCTGCAAGTCCCTGTCGGCACAAGCCTTTTCGACCAGGATACCGGAGAGCTGATTCACGACTTCCAGGAGCCGGACGAGGAGTTGGTCGTCGCCAAGGGCGGGCGCGGCGGACGCGGCAACCAGCACTTCGCCACCAGCGTCCACCAGGCCCCCCGCGAACACGAACTCGGACGCCCCGGCGAGGAGCGCAATTACCGCCTTGAACTCAAGCTGCTGGCCGACGTCGGCCTGGTCGGCTACCCCAATGCCGGCAAGTCCACGCTCATCTCCCGCATCTCCGCCGCCAAACCCAAGATCGCCGACTACCCCTTCACCACACTCGAACCCAACCTCGGCGTGGTCACCGTGGGCGAGGAGCCGAATCTGGAATCCTATGTCGTCGCCGATATGCCTGGCCTCATCGAGGGCGCGCATCTCGGCTCCGGCCTCGGCGTACAATTCCTGCGCCACATCGAGCGCACTCGCCTTCTTCTTCACCTGGTCGATGTCTGCGACGCCAGCGGCCGCCCCGACCCGGTCGCGGACTTCACAGTCATCAACAAGGAGTTAGCCAGCTTCACCGGCAGCCCCGTCGCAAACGATTCCGACGGCTTTCCCGGCGACGACGAAGAGCCGGCCAAGCCAAACTATCCTTTGGTCAACAAAACCATGATTGTATGCGCCACCAAGATCGACTCCGCCAACCCCGAAAAGCTGAAAAAGCTCTCCGCCCACGTCAAGCGCCGCAAACTGGAGTTCCACGCCATCTCCGCCGTCACCGGCCAGGGCATCGAGGAACTGAAGTGGTCCCTGGCAAGGCATCTGCGGTAAGAAAGTTTTGTGTTGAGCCTAGATTTGGTCAGTGTACCCGTTTCTGCGACAGCACCCTCCGGCTATGCGGGCCTCGATGCGATCGATGCTCTCAATGCACGGTTTGAAGAGCGATACGCTGTCTTCGGAGTTCCTTTTTCGTCTAACGGAGCAGTATGCGCATCGGAATGGTAGTTGCCGCTCTCTTGTTTGGACTGCCGCTTGGGCTACCGTGCCTGGTTCCGGCGGCTTGGGCGCAGCTTGCCCCCTCGCCGGACGCCCCCCCGGTGAGCACCGCGCCGGCCCCCCCGCCGGAAGCCGAACCGATGGGCACCTTGAAGATCAACGTGAACCTGGTGGACCTGTTCTTTACCGTCAAGGACAAGGGCGGCAATCTCGTTCCGCATCTGACCAAGGACGATTGCACGGTGCTGGAAGACAAGGCGCCGCAGACGCTCAAGAGCTTTGTGGCGGAGACCCATCAGCCGCTCACGCTGGGGATTCTGCTGGACACCTCGGGCAGCCAGCAGCGGGTGCTGCCGCTGGAGCAGGACGTTGGCAGCCAGTTTCTGGAGCGGGTGATTAAGCAGAAGGACGAGGCCTTCCTGCTCTCCTTCGACGTGGATGTGGACCTCTTGCAGGACTACACCAACAGCGCCCGGCTGCTGTCGCGGGCGATGAGCAAGGCCGCGATCAATACGGCGGGCGGCAACGGAGCGGCGGGCATTCCGGGAGCCGGCGGCGGAACCGTCCCCATCCACGGAACGCCCAAGGGAACCCTGCTGTACGACGCGGTTTACCTAGCCGCCAACGAAAAGATGAATCAGGAGACGGGCCGCAAGGCGATGATCCTGCTGACCGACGGCGAGGACGAAGGCAGCCGGGCCAAGATCGGCGAGGCGATCGCGGCGGCACAGAAGTCGAACGTGATCGTTTACACGATATTGATTGCGGACCGGGAATTTTACGGCGGCTATAACATGGGCTACAGCGGCTTCTCGGCGATGAAGAAGATGACCGAGGAGACGGGCGGGCGGCTGATCGATGTGGGCAACAACGGCAAGAAGCTGGAAGCGGCCTTTCAGCAGATCGAGGACGAACTGCGCACCCAGTATGTGGCCACATTTACACCCAGCAACGCCAAGCTCGACGGAGGCTTTCGCAAGATTGCCGTGGAGTGCCGCGGCGACGGGCTGAAAGTGCAAGTGCGCAAGGGCTACTACGCGCTTGCGCCCTAGTACTACAGTTGTATATCTGGATTTCGGCTGAGATTGGCAAAGGCCCGGGCCTAAAGGCCCAACATTTTGGTATCAATTTCAGAGGCCTGAAGGCCTCTGCTCCCTCCGATCTCGCAATCTACAACTGTAGTACTAGCCGACACCTACACCGCCCGCGGTGGGGCCAGAGGTCTTCGGCAACGCGGGAACTCTTAACGGAAGCGGTTCCCATGAGTCCGCGGAATTTCTGTAGACGTAAGCCACGCGTAGTGAGCTGATGGGTAAAACCAGCCAATGCCCGCCTTCGAGACCATGCGCGCCTTGCTCACTCAAGGCGGCCACCGCCTGAGCGTCGGTCGGGCCGGGGTGGCGAACCGCGCGTCCGACGCCCTCGATGCGGTCTCCCGCTCACTGCCTTCTCTCCTGGACTCCTGGAAGGCTGCGCTGTTGGGTCTGCTTACCGAGGCCACCCAAAACAAGTTGCGCTGGCATCTGGCATCGATCGTTCCCCGCCTCAAACTTTCAGTCCCGGAGCGCCGCCGCGTCGCTGAGGCCTTGCAATCCTACCTCGACGACCCCAGCTCGATCGTAAAGACCTGCGCTCTGCAAGGGTTGGCCGATCTGGTCCGCCAGGATGCGGCGCTGCTGCCGGAAGTTCTCGATCCGCTGCGCATCCACAGCCGCAGTGGAACCCCGGCGATGCGGGCAAGAGGGCGCAATCTACCGCTTCCATTGGAAGGGTGCGGGAAAGGCTGAGGCGAAAGGAATCACCCTGCTCTGTTCCATGCGTTGCGCTATGCAAAACACCCGGAGACCTGCCCGAAGTGCCCTGTTTTAAGACAGATGATTACCTAAGACTTGAAACTCCGTAATCTAGCGCATGGCTTGAGATTCCTCTAATATCGGCGGAGATGAGAAAAACTTGAGGCCTGGCGGGAAATATTTTCAGGCTCAGGAAATCCAGCTTCGAGGAGATTGCCGTGATCACCAACTGCGCCGCCAATGAAGGTTTCGAGATTAGCCCCCGCTTTCGCCGCTCGATCGAAGAACGGATTGCGCGCCTGGAGGGGGATGCCGCACAGGATGAACTGCAGGTGGCCGAACTGACCGACGACGACCATGTTCGCCGGCATATGCGCTTGGTGGCCATGCAGCGGGCCGAGGCTCTGCGCATGAGGCTGTTTCTGGATCGCTCGAAGACGCGGCTTGCCAAACCGATGATCGAACTCTGAGGGATGCGCTCCGGCGCATCGATCCGGCTGAAGCTGGATCGGAAAGCCCTCGCGGGCGACTTGGCAGAGAGACGGTCCCGCGTCTTTTTATCGGGATGTGCGGGATCGTCTTCGCTGGATGTGGGGTTTCCGGCGGGAATGGAACCCGGGAGAACAGGTTTTTGTAGAACCTGTTCTCCGCTTCGCATGGGGTTTGCATTTCACCGCGGTCGCGCCGGTCAAATCTTGGGAGTCTCCAGTCTCAGAGGTTTCCGGACCTGAGTTTGAGACTCTCCGACGTCAACATATAGTCCTCCAACTTCAACTCCGCCCCATCTTCACCGCTCTCGGATTCCGATGGCTTGCCTTCCGGTTTGGACGTGGCGACCAAATCGGCAATGTCCGAGATCAGACGAAGTTGCGGGACCGAGGCCCGCAATTCCTCGACCGGCAACTCTTTCCTGGAGAGATACCACGTCTCGACCTTCAGGCCGCTGCTGCCAACGTTGGCGCGCTTGGCGGCGTCGGCGAGGGTGACGGGCGCGGGCGCGACCACGTCCTGGCCGGGGGTCCAGTCGCAGGGCAGGCTCACGTGCTTGCGATCGATGGCCTGCAAGCCCTCGAATACCCGGATCAACTCTTCGACGCCTCGGCCCATCTGAGGCGAGTAGAACAAGATCGCTCGAATGGTCCGGTTGGGGTCGATGGCGTAAACCGCGCGCACCGGCGATGTTCTTGAAGCCTCGGGATGCACCAGCCCATAGAGGTTGGCGATGGCATGGTCGGCATCGGCGACGACCGGAAATTTGATTTCGATGCCGGCGCTCTTTTCCAAATCCCGGAACCATGCAATGTGGGCATTGACGGAGTCGAAAGAGACGCCGATCAACTGTACGCCCAGGTCGTCGAAGCGCTTCCAGGCACGGGCCAGGGCGATGAACTCGGTGGAGCAGACGGGACTGAAGTCCGCCGGGTGGGAGAACAGCAGCACGTACTTTCCCCGCGAGGTGTAGTCGCTGAGGTGAATCATGCCCTCGGTGGACCGGGCGCTGAAGTCCGGGGCGGACTCGAGGATACGCGGAATGCGCGCTTCCTGAGCGATGCTCATCGACTGATTTCCTCCATCTCTCTCCATGAGTATGCGGTCCTCCATACCTTGTGCGGGGCGTTTGCACGGGTCGCCCGCAACCGGAAAACCGAACTCTTGGGAGGCTGCATAACGAGGGCCATTAGGAGGTTCCGCTCATTAAATAAACTCCAAAAACAAGCTCCCCGCCGACGCACACACAATAGCACAGAGACTTCACCGCTGGCAGGGAAGCGGTTTGTCCGAGGCGGCGGGGGCATTTTGGCGCCGGATGGGATTGGTGAAAGGCTCGAGAATCCCTCAACGCAAACGAGGAATCCGGGAACGACGGCGAAGCGGTCGGTCGGAGAGCACCTCTTTTTGGTCAACGCGCATATTTTTCAGCCGTAATGCACATAGCTTTCAACAGGCGATTCCGTTTGCAACTAACGTCACAAGTTCGATCTAGCCAATTTGCGTCGAAGTTATCCAGTTTTTCATGGAGAGATTCGCTTGTTCTTCTCTCTTCCCATGTGCCGCGAATGCTCGTACCCTTAGCTTTCATTGAAGGAATTTAACCGGTCATCGCGCCGGTCTGAGCCCCAGGATCACATACAATCCGACAGCGAACGAAGGCCGATCTCCCGCATCGAAGAACGAAGGCCGGATGCCGTTTTGCGCGAACGCCGCCCCCCTCCGGCAAGTAACAATGAGCGCTCCGGAAGACAAGATCGATCAGGATGCGGCAGCGTTCGCGGTCCCCTGTTCAGGAATTTCGTCTCGCAGCCCGCCGCAAGAGCGGGCCGGGAGGAGTGTTTCCGAACGCTGAAAATTGCACTCAAAATTGCAACAAGGAGCGGTTCCCCGATCATGCGGCCGAAGAAAATTATTCTCTGCGTAGACGATAACGAACAAGAGCTTTCCGTACTCAAGTTCATGCTTGCAACCAACGGATACAGGGTGGTTTCGGCCACCAGCGGTCAGGAGGCGATCGGCGTCTTCGCAGAGACCCTTGTGGACCTGGTGCTGACAGATTTTGCCATGCCTCAGATGGACGGCAGGGAACTGGTGGAGCGGCTGAAGCGGATCGCCTCGCATGTGCCCATGATCCTGCTCGGCGATCCGCAGCGGATGGGCGGCGAGATGCACCGGGCCGATGCGCTTCTGGCCAAGAAGAACTGCTCGCCGCAGGAGTTGCTGGAACGGATCAAGGTGATGAGCGCCCGGAAACGCGGGCCGCGGAAGGGGTCGGTGCGGACGGTTCCTGCGGTGGAGCTGGCGGTGGCCTCGTGAGAGGGGCAGGGAATTGGGCATGGACCGGTGAGCGGCGGCAAGCCGGCAAGGATAAATCTTGGCGGTTGGTCGCGCGCGTTTACCGGATATGGGCGGAGATGAGCATCGATCTTGCCGCGGCGATGCGTCAGCGGTGGGGAATGCTCCACAGGAACACAGTTTCTGTGTTCCTGTGGAGGTTGCCATTGAAAGTTATTGATTATAGGTAAGTTAGCATAGGCTCCACAGTTTCACAGTTTCTGTGATTCTGTGTTTCTGTGAAGGCGCTCCATGGAAAGCATTGATTATGGGGGAGTTATATAGGCCTTCACAGTTTCACAGCCAAAATCGCGAATATTTCGGTGTTTTCGGTCCAGTCGATTTTGGGCAAACGGTTGATGGGACGGTTGTTATCGAACGCGAAAAAAGCGGTTTTCGTGACATAGAATGCGACAGTTTCGGGACGGCCGCTTCGCGGTCGCTCGGACTCTGTTTACCAGTATGCGCCAGAGGGAGGCTATCTTCGGCAAGAGCGGGAAGAAGCAGCGTCCGCGCGCTCGATTTTGGTGGAATCCCGGAGCCAAGAAGAGATTCATCGAAGTGAATCGCTGTCGAGAGGATCGACCTCAGGATTCCCTATCGCCCAGCTTTCCGCGCATTTGCTTTTTTTCAGTCGCATCGCTATGATTTGTAGATGTGTCCAGGGGGAAATCCCTGGCCGTCATAAGCACCACGGTATCCGGACCTGATCGAGCGCCGGCCCAGGCAACGAGATTGCGTTGTCCGCGCGGCTGGCACAGGGTTCCCCGCAAGGCGGGGCTGGCGGAGACGGTGGGAGACGAGGGAAGAATGGCAAAAGTCAGCAAGAATATAGTGAAGGCGCGCGCGGCCGTAACCAAGCCCTCCTATGCGCTGCCCGAGGCCGTGGGGCTGCTCAAGCAGGTCAAATACGCAAAATTCGACGAGACCGTGGATCTGACGCTGCGTCTGGGAGTGGATACGCGGCACGCCGACCAGATGGTGCGCGGGACGGTGGTATTGCCGCACGGGCTGGGCAAGACCAAGATCGTCGCGGTAATCGCCACGGGCGATCGCCAGAAGGACGCCACGGCGGCCGGCGCCGACTTTGTGGGCGGCGAAGAGATGGTGGAAAAGATACAGAAGGAAAACTGGACCGCCTTCGACGCGCTGATCGCCACGCCGGACATGATGAAGGTGGTGGGCCGGCTGGGCAAGGTGCTGGGACCGAAGGGTCTGATGCCCAATCCCAAGACCGGAACCGTGACCATGGATGTGGCCGCGGCGGTGAAAGAGATCAAGGCCGGCAAGGTGGAGTTCAGGGCCGACAAGACCAGCCTGGTGCATGTGCCGGTGGGCAAGCTGAGCTTTGAGCCTCAGAAGCTGATCGACAATGCGACCACGGTGATTTCCTCGATTGTGCGCGCCAAGCCTTCGGCGGCCAAGGGCAAGTACATCAAGAGCGTCACGCTGAGCTCGTCGATGGGCCCTGGGGTTCCGCTGGATTCCGCAGTTGCGGACGCGGCGGGCAAGCACTAAAAGCAGTGGACAGTGAACAGTGGTCAGTGAACAGTGACCGCTTGTTCAGTTCTGTTCCGGACGGCAGATTTTGAAAAAGATTCGAAAGCGGGAACACTGATCGAGGGCGGTTTTCAAACTGTCCACTGTTCACTGATCACTGTTCACTGTGCGGAGCACACAATGGCAATTTCAAGAGCGAAGAAGACGGAAAAGGTCAAAATTCTGGCGGGCGAGCTGGAAGGCTCGACGACGGCGATTATCGGCACATTTTCAAAGCTGACCGTGGCCAAGGATTTTGCGCTGCGCAAAGTGATCCGCGAAGCAGGCGGCAAATACCGCGTGGTGAAAAACAAGTTGGCGGCGGTTTCCGCGCAGGGCACCTCGGTTGAGGAAGCGCTGAAGGGGCTGAAGGGCGTGAACTCGGTGGCCTTTACCTCGGGCGATCCGGTGGCGCTGGCCAAGGTGTTCGCCAAGTGGGCCGGTGAGAACGCGGAGTTCCAGTTCAAGCTGGGCATTGTGGACGGCAAGCTGCTGACGGTCGCCGAGGTCAAGGCGCTGGCGACGATGCCGGGCAAGGAAGAACTGTTCTCGAAGCTGCTGTTCCTGATCAACGCGCCCGCGCAAAGGCTGGCGACGGTGATCAACGCTGCGGGACACGATCTGGCTGTGGTTCTTGGCCAGGGCGTGGAGAAGGAAAAGTTTGCGCCCGCTGCTTAGGCAGTAAGGTTTCGTGGTTTCCCAGGTCCGAAAATCCGGACCTGGGGCACCCAAGGTTTTTTGAGGGATTTGGTCTGAGGTGCAGGCGGAAAGTGCGCGGGTCTGGCGCATCGGAAACTTTCAGTCTGGGCTTGGGGCCGGGAACAACAAATTTCAAACGTTTCTGATTGGAGAAGAAAAATGGCGGATCTGGTGCAGTTGGAAGAGCAAATTGTGGCGTTGAGCCTGTTGGAAGCGGCGGCTCTGGTGAAGAAGCTGGAAGAGCGGCTTGGAGTTTCGGCGGCGGCGGCGGCTCCGGTCGCGGTTGCGGGCGGCGGGGGCGCGGCGGCTCCGGCGGTTGAGGAGAAGACCGAGTTCCAGGTGATCCTGAAGGATATCGGCGCCAACAAGATCAACACCATCAAGGCGGTGCGCGAAGTGACCTCTCTTGGGCTGAAGGAAGCCAAGGATCTGGTCGATGGCGCGCCCAAGGCATTGAAGGAGAGCGCCACCAAGGAAGAGGCCGAGGCCATCAAGAAGAAGTTTGAAGGCATCGCCACTATTGAGATCAAGTAGGCGAATATAAAGCCGCAAAGGCAAGCCGGTTTTCAAAGGCTTGCAACTCTGGCCGGGACGCGCTACGATAATCGTTGCGCGTCTTTCCAGCCCGTCCCGGTTTTCCCGGGAGGTGGAGCGAGGCTGGCCGGAGCGTCCTGAAAAAAGTGCAGATGCACACAAGCGTCCGCGTACCGGAGCAGCGCCAGGCACTCTGGAAGGCGGCGATTTGTGCGGTTAAGTAACATTGTGTCAATGGGATAGTCTTGGTCTCCGTTGACGGGTGGCGAGGGTCTGGCGAATCGCGGCAGAAGCGAGTTTGGGATCGTCGAGAGCGGCACAGGAGAATCCGGATCAGGGCAAAGGCCATAGGGCCGCGCTCGCGGGGCATCGCGTCCTTGCGGGCTTTTCGCGTTTCTCTCCTCGTCCGATCGAGTCTTTTTGAAAAAACCGCCTTGCCGAGGAGGGATTTTTTGGTTCTACGGTTGAGTCTTCCTCCTCAATATGTGCGCAGTCTAGCGCACTTGAGGGATGCGCGGCAAGGCCTGAAGCGCGAATTTGACAGGACTGTAACGGTACTTTCATGCGCGAAGATTTCCCTTTTGCATTCCCGGTCGGTTCGCGGCCAGTAGCCGGGCGCAAGGGCGGGGGCTTGGTTTCCGGTTGAAGCCAGTCCGTATTTTGACTTAGTTACGCAATCAGCCGGCGCCCCGAGACTCGCGCGCCGGCCCGGTCCCGGCCCGCGGCCGGCGGCCCCGGAGACGGAACGAGGAGCCTCAGGAGTGAATATGCCCAACGAGAAGCGCGCGATACGCAGCCGGCTCGATTTTTCCAAGATTCCCA
>CAZMHC010000057.1:0-18068 GCA_964565955.1 uncultured Occallatibacter sp. | reverse complement strand
TAGGCGCTGCCGGTCTTGAGGTGCTTGACGATCTCCGCGCCGCCGTCGCGGGTGCGCTGGACGATAGCTTCGAGTCGGTCGGGGGCGATGAGTTCAGGGATGGGAATGCCTGCGACGGTGGAGTAGCGCGGCAGCGGAACCATGGTATCGCCGTGGCCGCCGAGAACGAATGCGGTAACATTCTCGACGCTGACATTCAGTTCCGCGGCAATAAAGGTGCGGAAGCGGGCCGAGTCGAGTACGCCAGCCATGCCGATAACTCGCTCGCGGTTGAAGCCTGCTTGGCGAAAGGCGGCCTGGGCCATGGCGTCGAGGGGGTTGGAGACGACGATCAAGATCGACTCGGGCGACTGCGCCACTACCTTCGAGACCACGTCGGAGATGATCTTGAAGTTGGTGTGCAGCAGGTCGTCGCGGCTCATGCCCGGCTTGCGGGGAATGCCGGCGGTGATAACGACAATGTCGGAGTTCGCGGTGGCTTCATAGCCATTGGAGCCGACGACGTTCACGTCGCGCTTCTCGATGGGCATGGCTTCGAGCAGGTCGAGGGCCTTGCCCTGCGGGACGCCCTCGACCACATCGACCAGCACCACATCGGCCAGTTCCTTGGCCGCTATCCAGTGCGCGGTAGTCGCGCCCACGTTACCCGCGCCGACGACGCTTACTTTCTTTCGCATTTCTTCTCCTCCTTGTAAGTGACAATTGGACTAAGAGCATAACTGAAGAACGACCGGTCGAAGCAGGTTCAGTTCTTGCCCAGGCCGAAGATTTTTTGCAGAATGTTGCGGCGCTCGGCCGGGTGGTCGCAGGTATCGGTGGGCGCCGTGCCGTCCAGAAAGGCCGCATCGTAACTGTCCGGGCAGGCCGCGTCGCTGAGCAGGTTGGTGGCCTTGTCGATGGAGACGATCTGAACGCCGTCCGGGACCGGAAACTCGTGGGTGTCGGAGTACTGCGGCAGCAGCACCGCCTTCTTCATGAACTCGGCCCAGATGGGCGCCGCGGCTTCCGCGCCTTCGATCTTGAGGTCGGTGTAGTCGTCGTTGCCCACCCACACGATGCAGAGCAGGTTCGAGGTGTAGCCGGCAAACCAGGCATCGTGGTCGGTGCCGGTTTTGCCCGCGGCCGGCGCGGTGAAGCCCAGAGCGCGGGTTCTTGCGCCGGTGCCGTGGTTGATAACATTCTCCAGCATATCGGTGGTGAGATAAGCCGCGCGAGCGTCGAGAACCTGCTTGGAACCGGGCGTGTAATCTTCGACGACATCGCCGTTGGAAGTGCGCACACTGGCCAGCATCCAGGGGTCCATGCGCAGGCCGCGGTTGGCGAAGACGGTGTAAGCGCCGGCCATATCGAGCGGCGTGGCGTCATAGGAGCCGATGGCCACCGAAGGGGTTCCGCGCGCGCTCTTGACGCCGGCTTCGCGGCCCAGAGCGGCCACGCGATCGAAGCCCACCATCGCCGCCAAGCCGATGGTGGCGTTGTTCAGCGACTTCTGCAAAGCGTAGCGCGCCGTCACACGGTCGTGATACTGGCCCTCGAAGTTGCGCGGCGTATAAATCTGTCCGCCCACGTCGTAAGTGGTTTGCTCGTCGCTCAACATGGTTACCTGCGAGAATAACTTGTCCTGGCCGGTAAGCAAGGCGCCTTCAATGGATGTGTTGAAGGCGGCCGCGTAGACGAAGGGCTTGAAGATGGAGCCGGTGGGCCGCTTGGCCACCGCGTGATTCAACTGCGAAGCCCCGTAACTTCGCCCGCCCACCATCGCCAGCACCTGGCCAGTGTGCGGATTGAGCGCCACCAGCGCCACCTGCGGATAGCTGTACGTCTCCCCCGGCTTGCGATGCTTGTGCAGCCTATCCACCCGCTCGTCCACCACGTGAATGGTGTCTTCGACCGCGGCTGTGGCAACCCGCTGCAAGTCGGGGTCGAGAGAGGTGTAAATGCGCATACTTTCGCTGTTGAAGTCGCGGTCGCCCAGCTTCTGCGTCAGTTGATCGTGCACCAGATCGACAAAGTAGGGCGCCTCGCTGGCATCCACGCTGCCCGCGGCCAGGTGCAGCGGCTCGGCCTTGGCGCGCTCCGCCTGATCTTTCGCAATCGCGCCGGTTTCCACCATCGCGTCCAGCACCAGGTTGCGCCTCTCGATGGCCCGGTCCTCGTGGCGGAAGGGATTCAGCCGGTTGGGGCTTTGGATCATGCCCGCCAGCAGCGCGTATTGGGCCAGATCGAGTTGGCGCAGGTCCTTGCCAAAGTAAGCCTGAGCGGCCTCGCCGAATCCGTCGATGGCGAAGCTGCCGCGCTGGCCCAGGTTGATCTGGTTGGCGTACATCTCGAAGATTTGCCTTTTCGAGAGGCGGCTTTCCAACTCGAAGGCAATGACGATCTCGGTGAACTTGCGCTTCCAAGTCTTCTCCGGGGTAAGAAAGAATCCGCGCGAAAGCTGCATGGTGAGCGTGGAGCCGCCTTGCTTCTTGTGTCCGGTGAAGATGTCTTGCAGAGCCGCGGAGATCAAGCGCCCGAAGTTCACGCCGCTGTGCTCGAAGAAGCGGCGGTCCTCGATGGCCAGCACGGCTTGCACCAGATTCGGTGGAATCTCGTCGTAGGAGATCAAGCGGCGCTTGGTGCGCTCGGCGCCATTGCTCAGGCCGGTGATGAGCAGCGGCTCCAGTTCATAACTGGCCAGCGGCTGGCCGCTATTGTCGGCAATCGACTGCACCGTGCCCGCGTCGATGCGGATGACGGCGCTGTCCTGCGCGTGAAAGGACTGCGGTCCGGGGCGCACCGTGACGGTTTGCGCGCCTTGAGAGTAAGTGCCCAACGGCGAGGTCTGGGCGGCGCCGTCGGCCGAGTAGCCGGCCTCGCGCAGTTCGTTGGCGATAAGCCGAACGTTAAGCTTCTGCCCCGGACGAACCTCGCGCGGCGCGGCGTATATCTTGGCGGTGCTGGCGAAGAGCGGCTGTTTCAGCCGTTCGTCCACAATGCGCCCGTATTTGACGTAGAAATAACCGAAGACCGAAATGGCCGCCAGCACCGCAACCACGGCACCCGCCAGCGCCACGCGCGCAAGCAGCGAAGCCAGTGGATGTTTCCCTTTGGATGCCGGAATTCTGATCTTCAACGCCATCGGCGCTCCTTGAAATGCAGCTTCCAGCTCCTAGCCATTAGCTGCTAACTGAATAGCCTAACTTCACTTTTTGAAAGGGCACGGCTTTAGCCGTGCCGCAAGAGATGCT
Organism: uncultured Occallatibacter sp.; assembly: GCA_964565955.1. Classification (GTDB taxonomy): domain Bacteria; phylum Acidobacteriota; class Terriglobia; order Terriglobales; family Acidobacteriaceae; genus Telmatobacter. Next base: position 14,838 of record CAZMHC010000057.1, on the reverse strand, counting down.
CTCCTATCTCCTAAGTCCAAAATTCGTTCAACAAAAGAGCTGTCATCCTGAGCGAAGTTTGGCGCGTTCTTCGCGCCAAACGCAGTCGAAGGACCTGCGTTTTCACTTCTGAATGATCCAACGAACTTCTCATTCACCACATTAGCTGCTAGCTGGCTTTCACCAGCGCGGCCACTTCCCCTAACCCCACATCCACGCTGGCGCCCGTGGCGCGAGTTACCATCTCCACCTTGCCCTCGGCGATCTTCTTGCCCACGTTGATGCGATACGGAATGCCGATCAAATCGGCATCCTTGAATTTGACGCCGGCGCGCTCGTCCCGGTCATCGAGCAGCACATCGAGGCCCGCCGCTTCCAACTCCGCGGCCAGCTTTTCGCCGGCTGCCAGCAGCGCCGCATCGGCGGTATTGGTTACCGTCACAACCACCGTGAAGGGCGCGATGGAAGCCGGCAGCCAGAAGCCGTTCTTGTCGTTCGATTGCTCGATGGCCGCCGTAAGAATGCGCTCGATGCCGATGCCGTAGCTGCCCATGATCGGCGTGACTTCCTTGCCGTTGGGGTCGAGCACGCGCGCGCCCATCGACTCCGAATACTTGTAGCCCAGCTTGAAGATGTGGCCGATCTCGACCGCCTTGCCTACGACCAACTTGCCGGTGCAGCCCTCTCGCGGGCAGCCTTCGCCTTCGTTGACCGTGCGAATATCGGCCTTGAGCGTCCAGGAGAAATCGCGGCCCGGCGTGACGTTGCGCAGGTGATAGTCCAGCTTGTTGGCTCCGGCTACCATATTGCTGCGGCCTTCAAGAGCGTGGTCCGCGGTTACCGTCAAACCGCCTTTGAGCGGCGTCGAGTCATGATCGAGGCCCACCGGACCGAGGAAGCCCGCGGGGCCATGAAAGTATTGCGCAAGTTCTTCGGCCTGCATGGTGCGCAGTTCCGCTCCGCCGACTGCTCCCAATAGTTTCGTCTCGTTCACCTGATGGTCGCCGCGCAAAAAAGCTGCAACGGCGTGCCAGGTATCCGGCTGGCCGTTGGCGCCACGTTTGAGCGCCATATAGGCCACGCATTTGATGTCCGAGGATTCGGCCATCTTGAAGAATTCGGCCACATCGGCGATAGCGCCCATGCCCGGCGTATGAATCAACTCTGGCGCGCCGTCTGCCGTAGCGTCAAGCTCAGCTACCGGTTCCAACAGCGAGGTAGCCTTCTCCGTATTCGCCGCATATCCGCAAACCGGACAGCTAGCAATCAAATCCTCGCCGGCGTCGGTGTAGACCATGAACTCCTGCGACTGCGAGCCTCCCATCGAACCCGAATCCGCCTCGACGGCAACGAACTTCAGCCCGCAGCGCGAGAATATCTTGCGATACGTCGCGTCGTGCAGCTCGAAACTCTTGTCCAGCCCAGCCTTGTCGATGTCGAAGGAATAAGCATCCTTCATCGTGAACTGGCGCACCCGAAGCAGGCCGGACTTGGGCCGCGGCTCGTCGCGGAACTTGGTCTGAATCTGATACCAAATCTGCGGCAATTGCTTGTAACTGCGCAGTTCGCCGCGGGCAATCACGGTCATGATCTCTTCGTGGGTCATGCCCAGGCACAGGTCCGCGCCCTTGCGGTCCTTGAGGCGGAACATATTGTCGCCCATGCCCGTCCAGCGTCCGCTCTGCTCCCACGGCTCCTTGGGCAAAAGCGCGGGCAGATAAAACTCCTGGCCGATCTTGTCCATCTCCTCGCGGACCACGCCGATGATTTTGTTGATCGAGCGCTGGCCGAGGAAGAGATAGCTATAGATGCCCGCGCCGAGCTGGCGAACGTAGCCAGCCCGCACCAGGAACTTGTGGCTGGCCACTTCGGCGTCCGCCGGGGCCTCGCGAAGAGTGGGAATGAAGAGCTTCGACCAACGGTGCATGGCGATGAGGACGAACTTTCCCGCCGGTCGAGTCCGGCGCAGGGCAAATTGAGGGCAAAGTCCATTCTAAATCTTCGCGGAGTGGGGAGCGCGTTCCGCCGGCCCGAATCTGCTAGCATCCCCTTGGAGACTTTTCAGGATGGACGCTCTCACCAGTGCGGGCCTCGGCGCCCGCCGCAATGAAGACATCGCTCTGGATTTGCTGAAGTTTGTGGCTGGCACGACGGGCGTGGGCCGCGCCTCGGTGCCCGCAACCGGCTTCGGCGGCGGCCCCGCGACCAAACCGGAGGAGCACGTAAGCCAATTGCTCGAACTCTATAGCCGCTGCCTGAAGACCGTCGAAGGCCAGGCCCCGGAAACCGAGGCTGCGAAATAGCCGGACAATCCATCGTGCGCGTGGCCGTTGCCGGGGCGGGAGCCTTTGGCAAGAACCATCTCCGCGTCTACCGCGAACTGGAAACGGCGGGGCTGGGCGTGGCGCTGGCGGCGGCCGTCGAGCCGGATGCCGCCCGCGCCGCCGAGGCCGAGGCCAAGTACGCGATCCCGGTGTTTGCGACCCTGGACGAGTTGCTTGCCGCCCAACGCAACGCGAGCCTCAAGCTAGATGCCGCCACGGTTGCCGTCCCCACGGTGCGGCATCGTGAGGTGGCTTCCGCGCTGCTGGAGGCGGGGCTGGACCTGCTGGTCGAGAAGCCTCTGGCGGCCTCGCTCGCCGAGGCCGACGAGCTGATCTTTCTGGCCGCGCGGCACAATCGCATTCTGCAACCCGGCCATCTGGAGCGCTTCAATCCGGCGGTGCTGGCCGTGCAGCCGCAACTGCGCCGCCCCATGTTCTTCGAGTCCCACCGGCTCTCCGTCTTCACCCCCCGCTCACTGGACGTGGATGTGGTTCTGGACCTGATGATTCACGATCTGGACATCGTTCTCGTCTTCGCCGCCTCGGAGGTGCGCGAGGTACGGGCGGTCGGCCTGCCGATTCTCTCCCCGAAGGTGGACATCGCCAACGTTCGCGTCGAGTTCGAGTCCGGCTGCGTGGCCAATTTCACCGCCTCGCGCGCATCCACGGAACGAGTTCGCAAGCTGCGCTTCTTTGAGCCGCGCCAGTACGTCTCCATCGACTACGCGCGCCAGGATGTGCTGGCGATAAGTGTGAATGGCGCCTGCGGCGCGGCCAGTCTTCCGCCGGAGATTCAGGCGGCGTTGGCATCGGGCAAGGCCGATCCCATGCTGCCGGCCAAACTCGCTCAGGCTGGAGTTTCAGGTTCCGCGCCGGGACTCACCTTTGCCAAGCCTCCCGTGACACCGGGCGAGCCGCTGCGATTGGAGATTCTCTCGTTTCTGGATTCAGTGCGGACCCGCCGCCGCCCGCGGGTTACCGCCGAGCAAGGCCGCGGTGCGTTGGCTTTGGCTCTGGAGATTCAGGCCGCGATGGCTGCCCACGCCTGCCGCGCCGGACTCCAAGATTTCTTCGAGCGCGGCGCGTAGAGCGGGATTCACGCGGTCCCAGCATCCGTTCACCGATCCTTTTGTGAGAAAAGAGAAGGCAGTCCATTGCTTTCCAAAATAGACCCAGCCAAAAGTCCAACGGACCAAAAAACCTCGACGCAATTCATCGAAGCCGATGGAATGTTTCCCCCCGGTGCGGGTATACTGTCGGCAGGCTGGCACGTGGCGTTTGCGCCATCTCGAAGCGAGGTGCGTCTTCCGCAGGGACTCCGGTTCACTGACGAGCGACGTTCCGCCATCGGAGACCTCCCGTTGGCGCGCGGTGGCACGTGTGCTGCGAAGTCCCATTGATGCTGTCGCTTGCACCGTTTTTCCCGCCTCTTGCGCTCTCTGCGGCTCCCCCTTGCCGCAGCTTTCCAACGTGCCAATCTGCGCTGTTTGCTGGACAGAAATTCCGGTCCAGAGCGGCCCCTGCTGCGCCCGCTGCGGCGATCCGCCGATCGCGCCGGCGCTGGAGTCCGGCTTGCCGGCTGCCGTTTTGTGCAGGGCCTGCCGCCTGGCGCCTCCGCCGTTTGCGCGCGCGGTGGCCTACGGGCCTTACGAAGGACGCATGAAAGAGGCCATTCATGCGCTCAAATACGACCGGCTGCTGCCAGCGGCCCGCGGACTGGGCCGAATGCTGGCCGAGGCCATCGCCAAGCTGGAGGGCGAAGCGCCACGCGAGATGCTGGTCGTTCCGGTGCCGCTGCACCGAACCAAATTTGCCCAGCGCGGCTTCAACCAGGCTCGTTCGCTGGCCTTGTACGCGCTGGAATCCCTGCGCAAGACCCATCCGGAGTGGCGGCTCACGCTGGCCGCCAGCACCCTGATGCGTCTGCGCGCCACGGAGAGCCAGTTTGGCCTTACCCCGCGCCAGCGGCGCATCAATCTTCGCGGCGCTTTCACCGTCTCCGATGCAGCCCTGGTGGCCGACAAGCACATACTCGTCATTGACGACATTCTTACCACCGGCGCGACGGCCCGCGCGGCGGGCAAGGCGCTGATGGAGGCCGGAGCGGCCTCCGTGTGGGTGGCCACACTGGCCAGAGCTGGCCGCGTTTACGCAAACCGCGCCAGTGAAGCCGTTTTCGACTCCGATGTCTCATTCGAGGAGAACGACGACAACTTAGATCTCTCCGGCTGCGCGCCGGAGACTAACCCGCAACCGGCAAGCATTCATTCATCGCAAGACCAATCATCTTTTTGACGAGGGGACAAAAGATGTCGCTGGGAAGAGCCATGATTCATGCACGCAAACAAAAGTCCATCGCCAAGGTCGCGGCCTTCGCCGGCGACCACGCGGCTGCGCAATCCACCCACATTTTGCAGATGCCGGTGCTGGTGCTCAACGCCTCTTACGAACCGATCAATATCTGCGGCGCGCGGCGGGCGCTGGTGCTGGTGCTCAAGGGCATTGCGCGCACCGAGGAGGAGCATGGCTTGACCCTCCATGCCCAGCGTAGCCGCATCGCCATGCCCTCGGTGATCCGACTTTTGGAGTATCGCCGCATCCCCCACCAGACCCGCGCCCTCTCGCGCAAGAACATCCTGCTGCGCGATCGCAATACCTGCCAGTATTGCGGCGTGGCGCTTTCCTCGAGCGACCTGACGCTGGACCACGTGATTCCCCGCTCCCGCGGCGGCAACTCCACCTGGGAGAATCTGGTGGCCTGCTGCCACGAGTGCAATCGCCGCAAAGGCAACCTGATGCTGCATGAGATCGAAGACATGAAGTTGCTGCGCGATCCCCGTCCCTTCTCGCTGCACACCAGCCGCCAGATCATGCGAATGCTCGGCCGCGGCGACGATCGCTGGCGGAAGTATCTGTTTTATTGATTTCTTGAACCGGTTGCCCACCATTTCGCTGGAGCGGTAGAATCGCAGCGATGCCGGGTCGAAAAACGAGCTTCCGGTTCAAAGCTCCATTTCAAGCGGAAAATGCGGAGAGGATCGTTGGATTATGGCTAACCAACTGAAGGCGGTCTTGTTTTACGGCAATGGGGTCACTTAGGCGATTTCAAAGTCATTGCGAGCGGACTTGTTATCGATGGCTTGTCGAAGAGATACTCGAAAGAGAATGTTGTCGTCAAGCAAACCATATTGAGATCAGCTCTTTCAGGCATTGCTCGACCAGCCTGACGGGTCGATCGAAGAGTTGCACATCTTTAGCCATTCCATCGGCGGCGGAATTTACCCAGGATATGATTTTACACGTTGCGACGACGCGAGAAATGCTGCGTTCAAAACTGCAAACGATGCCAATAGAAGAATAAGTTACATGGAAGTCTTGAATGCGGAGATTGGCGCGGTCCTGACAGACCGTTTAGTCATGCCACCCTTCAACAAGGATCAGGCAAGGATGAAGGCGAAATTCGCGGATGGAGCAACCGCCAAGCTTTGGGGATGCAATGCTGGAGTCGACCATTGGGTATACAGCGATCCAAGTGGTTCCACGCTGTTGTTTAGGGAGAATGAAGCTGGCCCATACTATTGGCGCGCGCTGAATACGCACAATGTTCCCAAGCCGAGCATCGCTCAGGGGCTCGCAAACTTTTGGGGAATCCCGGTGTATGGAGCGCAGAGCGGAGCTCACGTTGAAGTATTCCATCTACAGCACTGGATCACGACGAACCAATACAAAGCGGAGATGAAGCGGTGGCCTGGTCCTGCACAAATCCTGAGACTTACTCCTGATCGAGGAGCGTATGTCCTGTACAGCCCGGGCAAATAAGGAGGCCGGCGAATGAAATTCTTGCTTATGGCGTTTTTAGTGGCTCTCTTTTTAGCCGACATGGGTTCTGCTCAGCTAAAACCATGCCCCGCCACCGGGCAAGTGCAGGCACCTGCCAAAGACTGGTATGCACCTAAGCTCAGCGAGGCTATCTTTAATTCCGATGCTCGCACAGCAGCAAGGCTGATCGCCGTAGGCGTTGATTTGAACGAGCGGGATAGCACAGGCGACACGCCTCTTATTATTGCCCTGACTCCCAGGGCATTTCTCGAACCGGTTGTGCTTGATGAGCCAAAAAAAGTTCGCGAGCTTCGTGTTGAGCGAGAATTGAGAACTCGGATGGTGGTTGTTCCGTTACTCCTTTCCAAAGGCGCTGACCCGAATGCAAGTGGCGCGCGTGGAAATACGCCACTCATTCAGATCGCCGAGTGTAAGTGGGGGTGCAATGACCCCGACTGGGAACTCCAGACAGCAAAACTGCTTCTGTCTCATGGCGCCCATGTTGATAGCCATAACGACTACGGCAATACCGCGTTAATGCTTGCCAGTTGGGAGGGGAAAGCCAAACTTGTCCAGCTACTTCTGGATCATGGCGCCGATCCGGAAGCCAAGGACTGCCGTGGCGAAGACGCGATTTTCTCCGCGAAAGAAAATCATCATCCGGAAGTGGCGCGGTTATTGGAAGCGGCGCTTGCGGCCAAGCGGCGGGCGATCCAGGTTCCGTGATTTCTTCTTCCGGCGGGTCTAAACTTGAAGCGGGAATCGAAGCCGCGCGCAACGGGCTGGCGAAAGGGCAACCCGGAGTTGCGCAAGGGAGAGAAGAAAAATGGCATTGATGAAGACATCCAATCCGGCGCTCAGCGACAAGACGTTCAACAACCTTGGCGGCGGGCAGTACGGCGGGCTGGCCGACATGACCGCCCGCATGACGCTGGACGGCACGGTGAACAAAACCGGCATTCTGCTGCTTTGCGCGCTGGCGACGGCGTGCTGGACCTGGCATCGGTTCATGCAGGCGCTGGACTTCGCGGATGTGGCGCCGCTGATGTTCGCCGGAGTCTTCGGCGGATTCATCGTCTGCATGGTCACCGTATTCAAAAAAGAGTGGTCTCCGGTGACGGCGCCGGCATACGCGCTGCTGGAGGGTCTGGCGCTGGGCGGCATCTCGGCCGCGGTGGAACTGCGCTATCCGGGCATCGCCATGCAAGCGGTGGGGCTGACCTTCGGTACGCTCTTCGCGCTGCTGATCGCCTATCGATCCGGCTTGATTCCGGTGACAAACAAGCTCCGCATCGGGATCGTCGCGGCTACCGGCGGCATCGCGGTCTTCTATCTGCTGGAGATGCTGCTCGGATTCTTCGGCATTCACTTCGCATCCATCAACGGCTCGGGGCCGATCGGGATCGGGTTCAGCCTGATCGTGGTAGCCGTGGCAGCGCTGAATCTGGTGCTCGATTTCGACTTCATCGAAAGAGGCGTCCAGTACGGCGCTCCCAAGTATATGGAGTGGTACGGCGCCTTCGGGATCATGGTCACGCTGGTCTGGCTCTACCTGGAGATACTGCGGCTGCTTTCCAAACTGCGGGGCAGAAGATAACGGCGGATTCGCCAAAGCCTGGGCGAAAGGGTCGCCCCGCCCTCCAGGGCGCCAAAACCGCCCATTGCAAAACGCGAAAATCGGGCCGTATTGGACGGTTGAACAACTGTCGGCTGAAAGTCGCCTGTTTGCGGCTGAAGCCGCCTGAATGTTGGCCGGCTGAGAGCCGGCTTAAGACTCGCTGTCACCCAAGTCACGCGCTGCTTCGCATCCCAAACCGCGTGTGCATTCTTCTTGCAATCGACCATTTCCGCATTATCCAGCACGGACGCTGGAAGCTGACCGACGCAAAGGCGCTGGGCTTAAACCTGGAGGCGGAAGCTAAACCGGAAACCGCTGCTCACCTTCAAACTCCTCGTTCAGCCAGTTGGAGAACGCCTGAAACCGCTCGTCGCGGCCCAAAAAGTCGCGGACCATCTGGCGGCCGGGCTTGGAACCGCCCTGTTCAAGCACCGTTTTGCGATAGCGGCTTCCGGCCTCGCAGCCTAACAAGTCGGCGGGATCGAACTGGGCGAAGAAGTCCAGGGCGATAACTTTGTCGAAGGCATAAGTATAGTAATTCGACGAGTAACCGGTAAGATGGCCGAAGCTGGCATACATACGATTGCCTTCAAGCCAGGTCCAGGGTTGCAGGCTCTCGAAGAGTTGTTTCACGGTTCCGTCCAGGTCCAGGCCGTCCGGGTTGCGGTCGTGCAGATCGAGCGAGAGCGCGGTGTAGTAAAGCTGGGAGCGCACCCAGTCGGCTCGACCGAAGGCTCCGGCCAGCTTCATCTTCGCGATGGTCTCCGAGGAGAGCGTTTCGCCGGTTCGATAGTGCTTGGCGAAGCTCTGGAGCACCTTTTCGTCGCGGAAGAACTCTTCAAGCATCTGCGAAGGGACCTCGATGAAGTCTCCTTCCGTCGCGAAGCCGGAGATAGCGGCCCACTCGGTCCGTCCGCCGAGAATGGCGTGCATGAGGTGGCCGAACTCATGGAAGTAAGTCACCACATCGGAGTATTGCAGCAAACCGGGATCGTTATCCCCGCCGCGGGGAAAGTTGCAGATAAGCGCGGCTTCGGGCAAGTAACGGCCCTGGACTCCTGTAACGATGGGGGCGGCGCAGAACCATTTGTCCTTGCCTTCGCGAGGGTGCATATCGAGATAGAAGCGGCCCACCGGCGCGCCGCCGTCCAAAACGTCGAAGACCGAGACGTCCGTGTGCCAGGCGGGCGCGGACGATGGCCGGAACTCGATCTTGAAGAGTCGCGCCGCAGCCTGGAGTACGCCCGCCTCCACCTGGGCATAGGGAAAGTAAGGGCGCACGGACTGCGAGTCGAAGTCGAAGGCCGAGCGGCGGAATTGCTCGTGCCAGTAGGCGCGGCTGGCAATGCCGATGGCCTTCAACTGCGGCTCCCTGCGGCGGGCGAAAGCGAGAATCAGTTCGTGCTCGCGAAGAGAGCCCTCGCGGCTGGCTTCGTCGAGTTTGGCAATGAAGGCGCGCGCGTTGGCCGCCGAACCCATCATCTGGTCGGCGGTGGCCAAGTCGGCCCAACCGCGGAAGCCAAGCACCGTGGCTATCTCTTGCCGCGCCGCCAGCAAGTCGAGAAGTATCTCGCTATTTGCGGGGTAAGCGCGCGTGTTATAGGCCAGAAACATCCGCTCCCGGAGCCTGGGTGACTCGGCGAAGCTCATCACCGGCTGCATATCCGGCGGATCGGTGGTGAGTTTGACGCTCCCATCCGAATCGGTTTGGTGGCGGGCGAGAAAGTCGGCGGGCAGCCCCTCAAGTTCGTCGGGTGAGGCTTGGATGGTTTTGCCGCCCTCCTGGATATTGCGGCTGAACTCCAGTGAGAGACGCGAGACCTTTTCGTGCAGCGATTGCAAGAGGTCGCGCGTGGCCCGGTCCTTGTCCACGCCGGCTAGCCGGTAGCCCAGCAGGGTGCGCTGGACGCAATGCTGCGTGGCGGCGCTAGCTCCGGCGAGTTCGATGGCCGCGAGCGCCTCGTAAACCTCTCGATTGAGGCTAAGGGCGCTGCCGGCCGCGGCCACGCGCTGGGCCTCCAGTCGGGCCTGGTCGCGGACGCAATTGTCGGCGGCGACGGAATTCAGTAGGCTGGCCTGAGCGCCAGCCAAGTTAAGCTGCTCAATGGCCGCGTCGTAGAGACGCAGCGAGTTCTCCGGGGTGCGTATGCCCTCGACGGCCAGCAAAGCCGCGAGCGCCTCCTCGTGGGCCGTCAGACGGGCGCAGACCCAATCGGACAGCGCCGCGGCGGATGCGGCTCCGCCCGCCTCCCAGACGTGCAGGCTTTCAGTGAGGACAACGGCGGCGGGGTTTCGATCAGGCATGACGGATAGATTCCTCTGAGATTCTAGAGTGCCATATCGCGCCGGTGTTTGGGCGATGCCGGTTCTGGTGGCGAAGTTGCCCACAGTTGCATCCTGGCCGAAACCGCTTTAAGATGCGTCAATCGGCATCTATGCCTCAAACGCCTGCCAGTTCGACTGTTGCCGCTTCCACGGCGGCTACCGCCCCTGCGCCGCTGCGCGTTCCGCGGCTGCGCGTGGACAAGGTGTGCGTGGCCATTCAAGCCGGTTCCGCGGCGGAGTTGACCCAAAGGGCCGAAGTCGCGCTGGCAGACTCCAAGTTTCTTGAGTTCCGGTTGGATTCGCTGCCCAAACCGGCGGCGGCGCTGCCCAAAGTGAAGGAGTTTCTGGCCGAGCACCGGGAAGCCACGGCGATCGCCACCTGCCGGCGCAAGGAATTTGGCGGAAACTTCGAGGGATCGCTCAAGGCCGAGTTTGAGGTGCTGGCCGCGGCGGCCGAGGCCGGCTGCCAGATCGTCGATGTGGAAGTCGAATCGGCCGAGGAGGCCGCGCCCAGGCAATGGGATCGGTTGCGCGACCGCCTGCGCACGGCGGGAACGGCGCTGTTGGTAAGTTTTCACGATTTTTCCCGCACACGTGGCCTGGAGCGGGCGGTCAAGCGGATCGAAGCCTTTGCGCCGGAGTTTGTGAAGGTAGTTTCGACGGCGAAGACGCTGGCCGACAATCTGGCCGTGCTCAAGCTGATCGAGGAGCGATCGGCCTCGGCACAGGTGGTGGGAATCGCCATGGGCGAGGAGGGGATTGTGAGCCGGGTGCTGGGGCCGAGAGCCGGCGCGGCCTTCACTTTCGCCTCCTTTTCCGAGGGGACGGAAACGGCTCCCGGACAGGTAAGCGCTCGGACGCTGCGCGATCTCTATCGTGTGGAGCAACTGGACCAGGCGACGCGCATCTTCGGGGTGGCCGGTGACCCGATCATGCACTCGCTTTCCCCGCTGATGCAGAACACGGCCTTCCGCCGCGAGAGCGTGAATGCGGTGCTGCTGCCGCTCAAGGTCCGTTCTGTGGCAGACCTGATGACGCTTCTGCGCGAATTGCCGATGGCGGGGGCGGCGGTGACCATGCCGCTGAAACAGGCGGTTCTGCCGTATCTGGCCAATATGGACCACCTTACCGCTAGCATCGGCTCCTGCAATACTTTGCGGGTGGGCGGGGACGGCAAGTTCGTCGGCTTCAATACCGACGTGGCCGGCGTGGTGAGACCGCTCGAAAAGCGTCTCAAGCTGAAAGGTGCCAAGATTGCCGTGCTGGGCGCCGGAGGCGCGGCGCGGGCCGCCGCCTTTGGGCTGGTCGGCCAGGGGGCAGAGGTATTTGTCGTCAATCGCACACACGAGAAGGCCGTGGCGCTGGCCAAGGAAGCCAAGGCCACGGCGCTCAAACACGAGCTCTTCGCCAAAAGCCGCTTCGACGTTCTGATCAACTCGACCCCCTGTGGAATGGCCGGGGCAAAACAGGCGCTGCCCATCGCCGAATGCGAGTTGAACGCCGGACTGGTCTTCGATATGGTTTACAATCCGCTGGAGACGCCGCTGATCCGGTTGGCTGACGAGCTCCGCATTCCCACGGTGAGCGGATTGGAGATGTTCGTTCAGCAGGGCTCGCGACAATTCGAAATATGGACCGGCAAACCGGCTCCCGAGGCGGAGATGCTGCGGGTGGTCGAGTTGGCGTTGCGCAAAGCGCGATAAGGCGGAAGCGGGTGCGAAAATCGCGTCTTCCACTCCAAGAAAATCGTCTCTCGCGCTCCCGGAAAGGACGCGAGGATCAAGGGTAGCGAAACCTTCGCGGGAGCATCTCAAAGCGTTACTTTAGTGTGCACCTATCGTAACTTGACTGTCTCTATTCAAACGTTTTATTACTCATCCCGCAGATGCACAGGAGAATATCCCGACGCGGACGGAATTGCGATCGGAAAATATCCTCGAATGCAAATGCAATCGAGGTTGCGGGGCATTTCAGCCGGCGATGTTCGCTGTTTTGATTGTTGCCGGTCTTATTTCGATTCGTTGTCTTGGCTGGGTTACAATTGTTGAGATCGTTTGCAAAGCGTGGAGGAATCGACTTCGTCTGAAACCGGCGTGTTCGCGCAATGCCGGACGGAGCGTCGTTCATCTTTCATTCTTGCTTGCTCTCGATTCTTTATATTTGACAACTCGAGCAAACTCAAACCACGGGAAAGTAAATTATCGTTCCGAACCCGATGGATTCAACTTCAAATGCCGGCATCATGTATCGAAATGGCACTCACCCACATATTTCGGAAATGGCACTCATCCATTGGATGTGGGTGGGCAAGTGATGTATAAGGAGAAACCATGTCTCAGCAGTTCAATTCCTCCAGCGGGCGCGCAATCGCTCGCCGATTGGGCGGGTGCTTTACCATACTCGCGGCCTTGCTTCTAACCCTTGCGGCGCCGAGCGCTTTCGCTCAGTCCCACCTCGCCAATCCATTCACTGGGGCGACTGTCTATGTCAGCCCGGACTACGCAAACGAAGTCGGTACTGCCATCGCGGCTATTTCCAGCACAACCACCGATGTCAATACTGGTACGAATCTGCAAGCGCAGATGGAAACCGTGGCCAAGCAGCCGACAGCCATCTGGCTGGACCGCATCGCTGCCATCGCCGGCGGCTCTGTGAACAGCGGCCGCCGGGGTCTCCAGGGACACATCGACGCCGCCGTTGCCCAAGCAAACGGAGCGCCGATCGTCGTCGAGCTTGTGATCTACGATCTGCCCGACCGCGACTGCGCCGCACTGGCCTCCAATGGCGAACTCAGCATCGCCGGCAACGATACGCCCAAGGGCTATACCACCCCCTTGACCGGCACCGGCATCGAGGAGTATGAGAACGATTACATTACTCCCATCTATAACATCCTTGCCGCGGCCCCCTCGAACGTTCGCTTCGTGCTGGTTATCGAGGACGACTCGCTGCCAAACCTGATTACCAACACCGGCATCAGCTTTGTGGATGCAAACTGCGTCGCTGCCAACGACGGCATCAGCAACGCGGGCGGAGCCGCAAACTGGACCCAAACGGCCACCCCCACCCTCAATATTTCGACGAACGGCGTGTACTATCAGGGCATTTCATACGCGCTCAACAACTTCCACAAGCTGCCGAACGTCTACAACTACCTGGACATTGGGCACCACGGCTGGCTCGGCTGGACTGCCAACACGGCCTACGCCGTCCAATTCTTCAGCAATTTCGCAAAGCAACTCTCGGCTGGATATGCCACCATTGACGGTTTCATCACCAACACGGCCAACTATGGTCCCCTCAAGGAACCGTATCTGACTTGGGATGAGACTGCCGGCGGCGGCGGCACCAGCACTTCCGCTGGGATATTTACCGGCGACTTCTATCAGTGGGATCCAGCGATCGATGAGATCGACTACGGAGTCGACTTCTTGCAGGCTCTAACCGCGTCGCCCACAGCTGGCTACACCGACCCGCGCGGCCAGGCGCATACGCCCGGCGGCGGCTTCCCCTCGACGATCGGCTTCCTGATCGACACCTCGCGCAACGGCTGGGGCAACACCTCTGCCGCTAACGGCGGCGGAACCAGCGCCTATAAAGTGCGGCCAACAGCTGCGGGCACCAGCACCGTCATCGACACCTTTGTAAACGAAAGCAAGATCGATCTGCGCAATTCCTCCGGACAGTGGTGCAACCAGGAGAATGCCGGCATCGGCGAGTTGCCCACCACCAACACGGGCTATACCTCGACCATTCCGCAACTGCAAGCCTTCGTTTGGATCAAGCCTCCGGGAGAGTCGGACGGCAACTATCCGGGCAGCACCTATGGCGGCGTAACTGCAACGGATGGCGATCCGAACTGCAACCCGATAACCTCGAACCCGCAGGCCGGCGACGGCACCATCGCGAACTCGATTCCGAACCCGCCTCCCGCAGGCACCTTCTGGCTGACGCAGTTCAATCAGCTCGTCGAGGACGCTTATCCAGTCATTGCACCCTGCACCGGCAGTAACTGCACGATCGGTACTGGAACTGTGCTGTCGCTCTCCGCTGCGCCAACCACTCTGTCCATCGCCCAAGGCGCCAGCGGCACCAGCACCGTCACCGTTTCTGGAGCCACCACTGCGGTTACTCTCTCCGCCACTGGGCAGCCTACGGGCGTAACCGCCACCTTCTCGCCGACTTCGACCGAGACGACCAGCGTTCTCACGCTGGCGGTTAGCAGCACGGCCACTGCCGGAACCTACACGATTACCATCTCCGGCGGATCGGCCACCCCCATCACCATCGCGCTGACCGTAACCAAAACAACCGGTTGCAGCACCACCAACCCGATCATTCCTTACGTCGCGCTGAACGGCGTCTGGAGCGCGACCTCTCTAAGTCCGGTCACCGTGGCTTCGGGAACGGCCGTGGACCTCGGCCCCTGGCCGCAGAACGGAACCTGGAGCTGGACCGGACCCAACGGCTTTACCGCCAGCACCCGCGAGATCGACAACATCACGCTGACAACCGGCGCCAACACTTACACCGCGACTTACACGATCAGCGGCTGCACTTACACGCAGGCGTTTGTCATCACGGTCAGCGGCACCACCACCAACCCCATCGTTCCTTACATCGCGGTGGGCGGCGTCTGGAACGCCACGCCCGAGAACGCGGTAACAGTCCCAACTACCACGACCGCCGTGGACCTCGGCCCCTGGCCGCAGAACGGCACCTGGAGCTGGACCGGACCCAACGGCTTCACCGCCAGCACCCGCGAGATAGATA
>CAZMHC010000056.1:0-18593 GCA_964565955.1 uncultured Occallatibacter sp. | reverse complement strand
CCTGCGGCGACAGAGAGCGTCGAAGGCGAAGCAGCGAGCTTGAAGCTGCCCGTCGGCGCCGCGGTCACGGTCAGCGCGATGGTCGCGGTGGCGCTCAACGATCCCGAAGTTCCTGTGACGGTCACTGTAACCGGGCTGGTGGTGGCGGCGGCCGTGCTTACGGCCGTCAGCGTCAGCACTGTGCTGGCGGTGGCGGGGCTGGAAGAAAAGACTCCTGTTACGCCGCTAGGCAAACCGGATACAGCAAACGTTACGCTGCCGGCAAACGGACTAACGTCGGTTATCGTGACGGTGTCGGTGGCGCTGCTGCCAGCCGCGACTGAGAGTGTGGAAGCCGATGCGGCCAGCGTGAAGCTGCCGCTGCCGCCTGTCACCGTGACGGTGAATGCCTGCGTGTAGGAGCATCCGTTGATGGTGTAGGTGGCGGTGTAGGTGTTGATGCCGGCGCTCAGCGGGATGTCATCGATCTCGCGCGAAGTGGAGGTGAAGCCATTGGGACCGGTCCAGCTCCAGGTTCCGCCGGTTACAGGCTGCGGGCCGAGGTCAACAGTGGACCCGGCAGCCACCGTGGCGGAAGTCTCCACGCTCCAAACGCCTCCCGCCCAGATGTTTGGAACGATCGGGTTGGTGGCGCTGCAACCGCCGACTTCGGTCAGCGCGATAGTGGTGAATGCGCTCAACGAGCCGCTGGTTCCGGTGACGGTCACGTTAGAGGTTCCAGCAAGAGCCGAGCTGGAGGCGGTGAAGGTGACCACGCTGGAGCCGGTGGTGGGGTTGGTGCCGATGCTGGCGGTGACGCCCGTGGGCAGCCCGCTGACAGCCAGAGTTACGCTGCCTTTGAATCCGGCTACGTCGACTACCGAAATGGTGTCGGTCGCTGTGCTGCCCTGGTTTACCGAGAGAGTGGGGGCAGAGGAAGTGAGCTGGAAGCCGGGGGTGGTGGTGTTGGAGGGGATCAGAATGCCTATCGCCGAGTAAGCGGGAACGGTGACCTTGAAGCTGTTTCCCACTCCGGTGATGGGGCTTTCGCTGACACCCGAATTGGCTGTCCACCAGCCGCTGGTGAAGTTGGCGTTGCCGAAGTTGTATTGGGTACCGGTGCTGTCAAGTGTGACGCCGGCGACGCTCACGCTGACACTGGTGCTGTTGTTTGGATCGTCGTTGATGAGAACCACGCCGGTCTGGCCATCGGCGCGCTGGACGCCATGCGCCCGGAGCAGCGAGTTGGACGAAGTGGCCGCCACCATGTTGTCGCCAGGGCGCGCAATGGTGCTGGCGAGA
Organism: uncultured Occallatibacter sp.; assembly: GCA_964565955.1. Lineage (GTDB taxonomy): Bacteria > Acidobacteriota > Terriglobia > Terriglobales > Acidobacteriaceae > Telmatobacter. The sequence continues at coordinate 17,312 of CAZMHC010000056.1, read as the reverse complement.
TTGACGCCGTACCACGGGCCGTAGGGCGTGAGATAGTCGGTGGAGCTGATGGGGTTGGGGTTGGCATCGCCGGGGGATGAAATGTAGCCTTGGTGCAAGTCCTCGAAGTCGATGTTGGAAGCGCCGTTTTCAAACCAGGTGAGGTAGTCGTCCACAGTGAAAAGAAACGGGAAATCTCCACCTTCATTGACCGGACCGGTCTCGGTGACGAGAATCTGCATCGCGCTCTTGTTGCTGAGCGTGTAGTAGCTGTTGAGTTCGGAGCGAATCTGAGCCACCGCCGCGGGAATCCCGGCTTGCGCCGCAAGGACAGTGGCTACGGGTAGGCTTGGGTACCAGTGCACGATGACGAAGTCCGGATATAATCCGGTGCCGCTGAGGGCGCTGGAGATTCCCTGGAAGACGCCCTGGTCGAAGCCTGAAGCATCGGTCCTGACGGAGATGCCGGTCTTGATGGTGGGATCGACGGCCTTCATGGCTTTTACGAACGCGGCCGCATTGGTGCCGTAGGCCGTGGGCGAGAGCGCGGCGTTGCCCACACGGTCGCCCGCGGTTTGATCCAGGTCATGCAGATCGTACTCCCAATTCCAGCCGGAGTAGTAGCCGTTCCCGTAGGTCTCGTTGCCGATCTCCCAGTAGACGATGCCGTAATTGTTGGTGACGTTGGCATACTTGACCCAGTTGGCGGCTACATTTGGATCGCCGCCGCCATTGTCGGTGAGATTCGAGCCGTAGTTGACCGTGATGACCGGCTTGCCGCCTTCGGGAATGACGAGGTCGTTCATGAAGTTGTCGAAAGTGTTTTGCGAGTTCCAATAGCCGTCGTCGTTCATCGACGCTTGACTGCCGCTGATGAAGTTGTATACGTCCGAATCGGAGCCGGTGGGATAGCGGAGCGCGTTGATGCCGGAGGCCTTGAGGTCGGCGGCCACCCCGCTGGTGATCATATAGCCGTCATAGACGTACGTGCACAGCCCATATCCTTCAGGAGGCACCGGGGCGCTGACCGAGGTGGTGTTGACGGTGACGGTTGCGGCGGTCTGGGCGAAGGCCGCGGTGCAGAGCGCGAGGCAGACAACTGCGATTGTCGCCACTAGCCGCGGCAATCCGGCGATAGCGATGCTCTTGTCCTCTGAAAGCCGAAAACCGCCGGCCCCCATGATCCCGGCTCTCTTGATCGAGGAGCGGAAGAAATCGAATCTGCGAAACATAGGTTCTCTCCATCCTGGATGGAATCGTCGGCAGCGTTTGGTCCCGCAAATTGAGGTGACTCCACACTGTCGCCGGATCCGTCCAGGCAAAACGGTTTTGCTTCCGGCCGCGGAAGGGTGCGTGGCGCAAAAGAATATACGGGTTCGACAAGCGACTGAACCGCGATCGCCTGCCCTTCAAATCGAAACATACTGTATGCAACTCGAGCTAACGCGACTCCGCTGCCACTCCTGAAGTGGGGAAGCGGAATAAACGAATGCGGGCTTAAACCCATCGACTGCGAAATGTATGAAACAGCCCTTGCCGTCCATCGATGCTGCCAAATTATCCTGCAACGATCAAACGCCGCAATTTTGTCACAGCGCGACCGGGGTTGTCAACTGGCTACTGGAAGGCTCTTCGCTTGCAAGATCGAGTCGATCGCTCGCAAAATCTCGTTCCATTTCGGGAGCGGAAGATACTCATTCCTTGTGGGAATCCTTGCGACGGATCAGCGACCTTCGGAAGACAATCTCCGCTTGTGTGCCCGGAAGCCGACGCCACGCGCACGCCCTTCTTCGCGCTCACAACCGACAAACAGCGATTGGTGAAACTGTGCCCGCATCCCCCCACAGTCCCTTTGCAGGAACAAGATCGCATTTCATGCTCCCAAGATCACCTCGACAGGAACTCGTAGCGCCCTCGCAACCCATCCGCTTCCGCGCCGACAATTCTGTCTAGGTGAATCAGCTCGTCGTCCTTCCCATACTTGGGCCACGTGGGCAGCCCCGCTCCGTTGGGATCGCCGCTTCGGGCGAAGTTGCTCCAGTAACTCATCGTCTCCGCGCTGAGTTTGCGATCCTCCGGCCGCCACGCCGCCCCGGGCCGCGTATCCAAAGTGCCGAAGACGTACTCGATCTCGTCGGAGTGAAAGGCGAGCCAACCGGGATGGAACTTGCTTGGCGGCGCGGCCAGCTCGAAACGGTAGCGATAGACCGGCGACCCGCCCGTCTTGCGATGTGCCTCGAGCCACCGCCAGGTTGCCAGCCCCATGAACTTGTCCCCGCCATAGTCGAGCGCCGAGCGCCGAGCCTGTTCATCGGTCTCTCCCGGAAACAGCTTGAGAAACTCCGCCGATCTAGGCCCGAAGTGTTCGTCCGCATAGGCTCTCCACTTGTCGGCGGTCATGCCGTCGGACAGACTGCTGTCTTCGTCCCGGTTCCACCCCGCCAAGAGCGGAACATGAGCCTGCCGCCCCGCCGCAAAGCTCTCGGCCACCGATTCCATCAGCGCCTTGCCGTCAATGCTCGGCATGAATTGAGTCTTCACCGGCAAGGCGGCTTCTAGAATCTTCTCCGTGGGCAGGGCGCGCAACTGGGCCAGTGAAGTTATCCCAGAGGCCGCAAGCCAGTCGCCATCCTGCTTCTCTCGTTCATCCAATGGTCCTGTGCGCAAGAATCCGTCGAAGTCCGCGCCGCTCTCGCCGATCGCCTTGTGAAAAAGTCCCCGCGCGAGAGGCGAAGCCATCAGCGCGCTCACCGCAAACGAGCCGGCGCTCTCCCCGAAGATGGTGACGTTTCCCGCATCCCCGCCGAATTGCCCGATGTTAGCCTTGACCCACACCAGCGCGGCCGCCATATCCATAAGTCCATAGTTGCCTGCCGCGCCGTTGGCCTCCTTGGCTAACTCCGCCGTAGCCAGAAATCCGAAGACTCCAAGCCTGTAATTGATAGTAACCAGCACCACCCCTTTGCCCGGCAGAAAATCGCCGTTGTGGCGCGGCTCCGAACTGTCCCCGGCCGCATAACTGCCTCCATGAATCCAGAACATTGTCGGCAGCTTGCTCTTCTTCGTCGCGCCGACCGGCGAGTATACGTTCAGGAAGAGGCAATCCTCGCTAGGTCCGCCGTCCTGAAAGACGAGATCGTCGTAAAGGCGATTCTGTGCGCATCGCGCGCCAAACAGCGTCGCATCGCGCACCCCTTCCCACCGCTTCGGCGGCTGGGGCGCCTTCCAGCGCAAATCGCCCACCGGAGCCGCCGCATAGGGCAGCCCCAGAAACGCCTTTACCTTGCCATGGTTGATCGTCTTTCCGTGAACCTTGCCCTGCGCTACCCTCACCGTCAGCGTGTCGGCGGCATGGGCCGTCGCGGACAAACCCAACGCCAATACCGCTACCGCCAGCGCATAAGCCTCCCTCAAACCCAACCGCATCCTAAAAAGCCCCCGCTAAACACAGTACAACAGTGAATCTAGCGAGTCGCCCACGTCTGGATTTTCAACCGGAAATTCAAAGACTTCAGCGTGTTTTTCTCCGCTTTGCCGAGAATAGTCTCCCTCGGGCGCACAATTGAAGTAGTCGGTGGAGCGGCGCTTTTCCGACCACTGCTCCCTGGTGAAACCGTCACGAAACTATCGCATTCTATGTCACGAAAAGCGCTTTTTTCGAGTTCGCTAACAGCCGTCCCATCAACCGTTTGCCCAAAATCGACTGGACCGAAAACACCGAAATATTCGCGATTTTGGCTGTGAAACTGTGGAGGCCCATATAACTCCCCAATAATCAATGCTTTCCGTGGCCACCCTCCACAGAAACACAGAATCACAGAAACTGTGAAACTGTGAAGCCTATGCTAACTTACCTATAATCAACAACTTTCAACAGTACGCTCCACAGGAACACAGAAACTGTGTTCCTGTGCCCGCATCCCAGGCATTTCCCCGCCTCTCTGCCGCAACGATACCGGAATCCAGCAATGCCGCTTGTCCCGACAAACCGCGGACTCATTTGCCCTTGTACTCCTCGAATAACTCCGGAAACTCTCGCTTCAGCCCCTCGATCTTCGGCCGGTCGCAGACCATGATGTATGGATTGTCGGGATTGTGCAGCGCGTAGTCCTGATGGTACGACTCGGCTTTGTAAAATCCCTTCAGTGGAGTCACTGCGGTCACGATCGGCTTCGAAAAGACGTGGGCGGCATCGAGCTGAGCGATGTAGGCAAGGCTGATCTTCCGCTGTTCCTCATCGGCGTAGAAGATCGCCGACCGATAGGATGTGCCAACGTCCGGCCCTTGGCGATTGAGCTGGGTCGGATCGTGAACGACCGAAAAGAATATCTGAAGCAGGCGGCCGTAGGTGATCTTCGAGGGGTCGTAGACGACTCTGACGGATTCCGCGTGGCCTGTCCTCTCAGTCGTAACTTGATCGTATGTTGCGGTTGCGGCCGAGCCGCCCGAATAGCCGGCAGCCGTCTCCACCACCCCCTTGACGCGCTCAAAGACAGATTGAGTGCCCCAGAAGCATCCCCCCGCAAAGACCGCGGTCCGCTTGCCCGGCGTCTGCGCAAGCGCGGAATCTCCGATCGGCGCCGGCGCCGGCATCTTGGATGCCGCCTTGCACCCGGCGCAGGCGGCCAGGATTATCGCGACGGCGAAAAGCGGCTTGTGCATTCCAACCGATGCCGGCATGAACCCTCCAGGAGTTTAGACGTTGAAATTTCCGATCGTTTTAGCCTCTTGCAATATCCACGCTGCACAGTGATTGAGAGACGCGGACGGCCAACTTCAGAATAGACCGCGCTCGACCGCCATCCGCGCTTGCTTCATCCACTCCCCTCCACCGAGAAACCGTATGCGGGAAGGATGCCGCACTGCGCGGCCATGCGAAAGAAGACTCTCATGCCTTCGAGGCACTCCGCGTCCAACGCATAGTGAATGTTCTCGGTCAGGTATTCGCGGATAGTTTTTTCGGCGAGCGGAATGCGGGCGGCCCACTCGGCGGCCAGAGCGTCGATGTTCTGAAGGCCGTGGATGCGGGATTGGTTGAAGTCTTCCGCAATACTCTCCACCGAAGGGCTGCCGTACGCGGTACTCCAGACGGCGGAGACAAAGGGCAGTCCGGCGAGGGCGCGCCACTCCTCGGCTAGGTCGTGGTAAACGAGTTCTTCGCCGGTGCGCTCGAAGCGATTGGCGCGCTCCTCGAGCGCCATCAGTGCGGGGTCGCCGATGAGTATGGCGGCATCCGCTCGCTGAAGCATGGCGTCCAGGTCGGCGATCATGGGCAGGAAGGGAACGGAGGGATTACCCCACTTCATGCGGAAGAGAATGCGGGCGTAAGCGAGAGTGGTTCGGCTGGCGGCGTCGGTGGCCACGGTGCCGAGTTTGCCCAGCGGCCGACAGGCGCGGCGAACCAGGAGCAAGGAGCGCACATGGCCTTTGGAGGCGATGGTCGAGCCGGGCAGGATGCGCAGGCCGGGCGTGGTGGCCAAGGCGGCGATTGGGACCAGGCCAATGTCGGCGGCTCCGGAGGCCAGGCGGGCGGCGCATGCGGCGGGCAGCATCCTGTCGACCTCGTAGCGGGCGGCGAGCGAATCCGAATGCGGCGGATGCTCGAAGTCCCACATCAGTGGAGCGGGATTGAGAAAGCTGATGGCGGCGACGCGCAAGCGGGCAAGGGCATTCACGCTCTTAGATTACCAACGAAGAGGAAGGATTTCGACCCCGGGTCTCAGGCGAGGGCCACCCGTGGAGCGGCTTCGGTCATGCGTTGCCCGAAGGCCGGCACCGCGTACCGCAGAAATATCCAAAGATAGAAGATGCCTCGGCGCAAGAGCGCGGCGCATACCGTGGGCAAGATTGCGCGAGAGTGAGCTGGGAGTCGCGCTTACTGCGCTCCCAGCTTGAGTATCTGGTCGGCCAGGTAGTTGTGGACTTTGGCCTCGTCGTGCAGTTTCTCGAAGTAGGCGTTCTTGAGCAGTTGGGCGTGTCCGTCGCGCAGGCCCTGGCGAATGGTTTGCTGCACGCGGGGGTCGTTCAACTCGCGCTGGCCGGCCGGCTCGCGGGAGATCAGCTTGTAGATCGCATAGCCCATGATCCGGTGCGAGGCGCCATCCACGATGGGAAGAATATCGGTGATCGCGCCAGGCTTGAGCTTGCCGATGGCGTCATAGACCGGAGGATCGCGACGCAGCGCGGACTCCTGCACGAATCCCATATCGCCGCCGTTCTGGGCAGTGTTGGGATCGTCGGAGTTCATCGCCACGGCGCCGAAATCTTCGCCGTTGTCTAGCCGGGTGCGCAGGGATTCGATCTTCTTCCTGGCATCGGCATCGCTGACCGGGCGGCTGTCTTGCGGGTTTCCGTTCGCCTGCGCCGGTCCCGCGGTGACCACGATCTGCGCCAGCCGGTACTGCGGTTCGATCAGGTTGAACTCGGCTTTATGCGCGGCGAAATAGCCGGCGATCTCGGCATCGGTGATGTTGATCCGCGACTCGATCTCCTTGTTGAGCAGCTTGGTTTTGGTCAACTGCTTGCGCAGGTCGCGCTTCAGGTCGTCCAGGGTCATCTCGCGCTGCTTGAGCTTGTTGTCGAACTCCTCCTGGGTGAAGGGCGCCTTGATCTCGGTGAGCTTGGCGTTGACGTCCTCGTCGGAGGCGGCAAGGTTGAGCTTGGCGGCGCGTTGCTGGAGAATCTCATCCTCGATCATCTCGTGAAGGATGGTCAAGCGCCCGATGTCGGCCTGTTCGGGGGAGGGTTGCTGGGGGTTGTCGCCGAGGCTGGCTTTGTAGTACCGCTCCAAATCCACGCGCACAATCTGCTTGCCGTTCACGGTGGCCACCACGTCGGGCGAGGGCGGGCGGTGGCAGCCGGAGAAGGCCAAGGCCGCCGCAAGAAGCGGAAGGCCGGCAAAACGGGAGGGCGCGCGATGATCGGCTTGGAGTGGCAACGTAACGTCTCCTCAATGCTTCAAAAAACCTTGAGGCTCCAAAAAGCCTCGGCATTCAGCATAAACCCGCACGCTGGCGCGGGGATAGCGGGGCGGGGCTATTTGCTTGCCGCGGCAGGCGGCAGAGGTTGGGGGGCGGGCGGCGGAGGCGGAGGCTCGATGCCGGCGGCGCGCAGAGCGCGGTCGATAACCAGCCAGACTTGCTGCTCGGGCAAGGCACCGCCGATGCGCTCGCCATCGACGAAGAGCGCCGGGGCTCCATCGATGCGCAACGTCTCCGCTTCCCGGATCGAGGCGCGCACCGCGGATTCGTCCTGCTTGGCCAGGCAGGCATCGAGCTTGGCGGAGTCGAGTTTGCCCAGCGTGGCCTCCTGGCGGGCTATGCGATCCAGAGCGGCAACGCTGTTGACCTGGTTGCGATCCGCGCCGTTTACTTCCTGGCCGTGGGCGTGGATGTAGTCGACATAGCTCCAGTAGACATCGCCGCTCTGCGCGGCCAGGCAATCGGCGTCCACGGCGGCATGGATGGCCCACGGGTGCATTTGGTAGAGCGGGTTGTCCTTGTAGATAAAGCGCACCTTGTCCTTGTACCGATCCAAAGTGCCAGGAAAAAGGGTCTGGTGCATCCGCGCGCAGTAAGGGCACTCGAGATCGTCGAAGTTGACGACTGTGACCGGAGCCGCGGAATTGCCGCGCACTGGGCGGCCATCGACATTGATCGAAAAGACGGGGTCCTTATCGAGGTCGATGGTCTCCAGGCGGGCCAGTTTCTTGTTGTCGTTTGAGATGAGAAAGTCGATCGCCTGAGAGTTGGCGCCGCGGGAGACAGTGACGGGCAGCGTCTGGTAACCCGGAACCTGACTTGGCTTGCGGGCGCCGATGGCAATGTTGAAGTCGGGAGGAACGCCCAACTGGGAGCGGACTGTGACCTCGATGTGGCGGTTGAGGGCGAGATCAGGGGGCGGCGGAGCGGTTTGGGCTTTGCAGCCCGCGGCCAAACCCAACGCCAGCAGGCAGGCCCATAATTGAATGCGAGACACGTTGCAATCCTCTGCTTCAAGGATACTCCAGCGGGGCGCGAATCGGTGTGTGCCGGTCGCCGGGCTTCCGTTGCGGCACAGTATGGACGCGGAAGCGGGAGAAAGGCAAGCCCCTTGAATCCCTCCAGAAACGCATGGCCCTTCCCGAAGGAAGGGCCAAGTCTTGCGCGCTTGCTGAGGGAACTAATTCACCGTGACGGTGAAGGTCTGGGTAACGACCGGAGAGACTGCCGGCGTCGGCGTAGCGGTGATTGTGAAGGTGTAGGTGCCGGCCGAGGTGCCCGGGTCGCTGGTGCCACCGCCGCCACCGCCACCGCCGCAGGCGGCGATGGAACCCAGGGCCATGAAGAGGACGAGCGCGCCGAGCATCTGACGCCAACCGCGTCGGCGGGAGGGAATCCCGAAGAAGACCAGCAGTGCCAGAACCGCTCCGCCGCCCGCGCCCATCCATCCGCGGCCCTTGCCATGGATTTGCGGATAGGTTAGCTCCGAGGAACTGGGAGGTGTGGTCTCAACCGCGAAAGACGCACTCCCGGTAGAGCCTAGCGTAATGGAAGCGGTTCCGCCGACCGCATTGCAACTGGGCGCGTCGGTGGGAGTGCCGCCGCTGAAGCTGGTTTCCTGGCAGGTGAGGGTCATGGAACCGGCGTATCCGGCAACCGATGTCGCGGTGACGGTAACAGTGGAGGTTGCCCCGGGAGCAATGCTGGTGGGCGAAGGAGCGGCAGCCAGGTTGAATGTGGCCCCTGCACCCTCCACTGTCACTTGTGCTTGCCCGGATCCGGTGGTGTAAGTTGAATTTCCGCTGTACGCGACGTTGATAGTATCAGTCCCGGCGATCAGGCTATTGGCGGGTATGGTTATGGAATAGGTTCCGCTGCCCGAAAGGGTACTCGTATCGGATGTGTAGCTCCCAGCCGTGAGGATTACGGTTCCAGTGGGCACTGCGCCTCCGGTGGGCGAACTTGCTACCGTCCCGGTAACCACAAGCGATTCGGATATGAGGATGGTCGTTGGGGATGGGTTTACGGTCACAGTCACCGCGCCCAAGCCTGATGCCGCCGGCCACGCTTCGACCACATTGTAAACATTGAGCGAACCGAGGCCGGTAGCTTGGTCGTAACCGGTGGCGGCGCTATAGCCGTTCTGGATTCCGACCGTATCTCCATTGACGAGAACTGAGCATCCTGAGGAGACGATGCCGGAGTACGTCGATCCCGGCTCCCAACTTTCTGAATTCGGGTCGTAAACCGCTCCGCCTTCTGAAGCGCCGTAATCGCAAGGCATCGCGTTGGTGCCTGTGTCGATGTCGTTGAAATAGCAACTGGCGCTGCCCGCGGTGACGGACTCGGCGCTGCAACTGGAGTAGGGCTGCTTGGCCGCCAGTTTGTAGAGTTCAGAGTTGGGGCTGCCTTGCGCGGCGCCGGCCTTCTGGTTGATGAGCGCCATGACGCCGGCCATGGCCGGGGTGGAGACAGAGGTTCCTCCAACCTCGAATGCGGTGGGTTCCACATCGTTGGAGTATGTGCATTGCGGGTTTCCGATAGCCCCGTTGTCGTAGACGCAGATCAGGTATGCGCTATAGAGGAAGCCGTTGGAGGCGAAGAAGCTGACATCGGGAATGTCGCGGACGCCGTCGGAGGGAATTCCGGTGACGCCGGTCTGCCAACTCGGCTTGGGCCATCCGTTATTATACGTTGGAAGGGAGCCGTCGGCGGCCCCTGTGGTTCCGGCTCCGGCAGTCGTGGAGCAGGTTCCGAGGGGTGTGCCGTAGATGTTGCTGAAGGTATCTCCGCCGGTGTTGACCACGCAGTTGCTGGCCCCTCCGCCGCCGCCTGTAGTGTCGATGAAGGGCGCGATCACATAATCAGCCGGGCTAATGGCCAAGCTAAGCCAGTCATTTTCGACGAAGTTGCAGGCTGTCTCGGCGGTATTGACTCCCGATACATCGGCATACTTTGCCCAGTCCACGATGTAGTCCAAAGCTAGCGGGTTGGAGCATGTATTGTTCCATGGGACTTCGGGAACATAGCCAACGGCGCTGGCATGGGTGGTGGAATTGTTCGTCGAGTTCCAATAAGAAGCAGTTGGGCACGCGGTCCCATTGAAGGCGTCGGTCAATGGACACCAGTTGAAATCGGTTCCGCCTACAGCGGTGTTCCATGGGGTGGAGGCCAGCCCGCTGACGGTCGTGCCGCCCTGTGCGCTGTAGGGATATCCAATCTGGTCGCCGCCGTCGTCGCAGGAGGCCGCGCCGGAGTCGCCGGTGGCCACGAAGACGGCGATGCCTCCGCTGGCGGCAGTGTACCACAAATTGTAGTACTCGACGTTGCCCGCGGTGCCGAGACCGAGTTCACACTCGCCGTAGCTGACGTTCATGATGGGAGCGATGGCGTGTTGGATAATGTAGTTCTCCGAGTCGAAGAGAGTATCGTCGGACTCGGAGGCGGGGTAGGAGGAGACGAGGATGATCTGCGCGTTCTTGGCGACGGCGCCGGACCACTCCACATCGAGCGTGTTCTCGAAGAGATCGCCGACGCCGCACGGGTTGGTAGGATACGGCAGGGTTCCGGTTGAGTCCGAGCAAATCGTGACGGGCTCGGAATTGCCGGACTTGAAGATGGGCGTGTTGGCGGAGCCGGCGGTGGGCAGGTCGAAGAAAGTGCGGAAGGTGGCAACGTCACTGGTGGCGATGGAACTGGTGCCCGCGATGGCAATGGTTTGGCCGGTGCCGTCTATGCCCGCATTGTTCCACAACGGCAGAACGTTGTAGATGGTGGCAAAGTCGTAAGGGGTTACGTCCTCGACCGTGTAGGCGCTGTTATTGCCGCTGGCGGGCACGTTGATGGTGAACTGCGATTTGATGCCGTTTGCGCCCGCCAGCCTGGCGCTTGCGCCGCGTTTCCACTTTCCGGTCGCGGCATCGCGCTGGACCTGCTGGCCCAGCCGGTATTGCGGCCGCGGGAAGAAGTTGTGCAGCGACTTGACGCCGACCACCACCGGCGTGAGCGCGGCGGGGATCCGCGGGTCGCTCATATTGCCGATGTGAGCTGTCCCCTTCACTTCGAGGTTGTGAATCTCGGTATGGAAGGCGCTCTGCACCTGCGCGGCGGTCCCGCCGAAGCGGATCGACATACGATCCTTGGTCACCTCGCTGACGGTGAGTCCATGCCCGGTCAACCAGTTGGAGATGGTGGCGATGTCGGTCGGCGACGGCCCGAAGTTCTCGCCGACCTGCTCCGGCGTGAGCCATTGATGAAAGTTGGGCGAGTTCGCGTCGTATTGGCTGGCGACAAAGCTGTCGAAGGCGGCCTGCTGCTGCGGGCTCCGGCTGAGCACCAGGATCAAATCGGTCATGGGTAGCAAAGGGCTGACCTGCCCGCGATCATTCTTCGCGTTGGCCGCCGGGTGCGTATTGCCCTTGAGCGTCACCAAATTGCTCTCTTCGATGCGGTCGACTATGCGCGCCGCCGACGCGAACTGCTGGGCGGGCAAAATCGAAACGTCGAGCGAAGCCGTGCAGAAAAACAACGCGCTGGCCACTATGGAGGGGGTGAGAGAACGCAGTAGTCGCATCTTGGAGTTCCTGAACCTTTCTTGGAGTGTCCTGGACCGTATCTTGAGTAAAACCCTGGAAAAAACGAAAAGTCGCGTTTGAGACTGAAATTCATCGGGGAAACGCCGCTAGCCAACGGGACGTAGGGTTAGACGAGAGGTTCCTGTGAAAGTTGACCGGCGGGACGGCGAAAGCGCCGACGGGCCTCAATCTATCCTAGCGCCTGGACCGTTCCCTTGCCCACTAACTCCTCCACGCGCTCCACCCAGCCGCGATCCGCCGCCACGCTCATCCTTTCCGGCTCCAGAATCGCCGCGTACTCGCCCTTTTTTTCCATCTGCAGCATCACCTTGCCCGGACCCGGCGCGGCATCCGCGGCGCTCTTCAACGCGGCAAGCATCTCTTCGCTGGCCCGGTCCAGATCTATGCGAATCCGCACCCCGGTGGGCAGCTTCACCTGCACTTCTTCAAGCGCCTGAATCGAACTTATCGATATCTTCGGCGCCGCATCCTCATCGCCCATCAGCGCGCCGCGCACCAGAACCGGCGCTTCCATCCTGAGTTGACCGGAAAGCCTTTCATAGTCTCTCGGAAAGCAGATCAGGTCGATCTTGCCGGTGGCATCCTCCAGCGCAGCCTGGGCATAAAGCTTCTGATCCCGCTTGCTCTTCTGCACCTTCAGGCCGAGAATCATTCCAGCCACCAGTAACTCGTCCGCCGGGTCCGCTTGCGCGCCCCAGCGCTTCTCCGGCGGCTTGCGCTCCAGCGCCTCTGCCACCGAGACAACTCCAGTCAAGTTGCGCAGCTTCTCCGCGTACTTATCCAGCGGATGCCCGGAGACGAAGAAGCCCAGCACCTCCTTCTCATTGGCCAGCCGTTCGCTCTCTTCCCAATCCGCTACCTTGGGCAGCTCGTCGGCTCCGCGCCCCGGCACCGGCGCTTCGTTGAACAGCCCGAACAGCCCCGTCTGCCCCTGCGCAGCGTCCTTCTGCGCCCGCTGCGCGCGCTCCATGGCTTTATCCACGGCGTTCATCAGCGGCCCACGCTTGCCCACCGAGTCCAGCGCCCCCGCCTTGATGAGCGATTCGATAACCCGCTTGTTCATAACTCGGAGATCGACCTTCTCGCAAAACTGCCAGAAACTTGCAAAGCGCCCCCCTGCCTCCTCGCGTGCCTTCATGATCGACTCGATCGCGTTGCCGCCCACGTTCTTCACTGCCGCCAATCCGAAGCGAATCGCCTGCCCTTCGGGAGTTATATGCGGAGTGAACTGCGCCCCGGAGACCTGCGCGTCTGGAGCTTCCACGGCAATGCCCATTTCCTTGCATTCGGCGATGTACTTGACCACGTTCTCCGGCTTCGATGTCTCCGAAGTCAGCAGCGCCGCCATGAACTCTACTGGATAATGGGTCTTCAAGTAAGCAGTTTGATAACTCACCAGCGCGTAGGCCGCCGAGTGCGACTTGTTAAAGCCATAACCGGCAAACTTCTCCATCTGGTCGAAAATCTCGCCGGCAATATCCTTGGGGTGGCCCAGCGCCTCGGCCCCGCTCATAAAGCGATCGCGCTGCTTGGCCATCTCCTCCGCGTTCTTCTTGCCCATGGCGCGCCGCAGCAGGTCGGCCTCGCCCAGAGAGTAGTTGGCCAGAACGTTGGCAATCTGCATCACCTGTTCCTGATAGACGATAACTCCCAGCGTCTCCTTGAGCATCGTCTCCATCTGCGGCAGCATATATTCCACCTTGCGCCGCCCCCATTTACGTTCGATGAAATCGTCGGTCATGCCGCCCTGAATCGGACCCGGCCGGTAGAGTGCCGTCAGCGCTGTCAAATCCTCGACCCGGTCAGGCTTGTAGCGGCGAAGCATATCCCGCATCCCGCTCGACTCAAACTGAAAAACCCCTGAAGTCAGAGCCGAGTGGAAGACTTTCCTGTAAGTCTCCTCGTCGTCCAGCGGTATCCGCTCGATGTCCACCTTTTCTCCCCGGCTCTTTTCGATCAGCTTCAGGCAGTCGTCGATCACGGTCAGGGTGGCCAGGCCGAGAAAGTCCATTTTCAGCAGGCCCATTTTCTCCACGGCCTTCATATCGTAGGCAGTTACAATTTCGTCGTTCTTGGTCTTGTTGATGGGGACCAACTCTGTCAGCGGGCGCGGCGCAATCACCACGGCCGAGGCGTGAACCCCCGACCCGCGCACCAATCCCTCCAGTTTCTTGGCGGTATCCAGAAGCTCGCGAATCTGCGCGTCGTTGTCGTAAGCCTTGCGCAACTCCGGCACCTCTTCGAGAGCCTTGTCCAGAGTTATCCCCACCGTGGGCGGAACCAGTTTGGCGATGCGGTCCACGTCGCCGTAGGGCATATCCATGGCCCGGCCGCAGTCCTTGATCGCGGCCTTCGCGGCCATGGTATTGAAAGTGATGATCTGCGCAACCTGCTCGCGCCCGTACTTCCGAGTTACATACTCGATGACTTCGCCGCGCCGGTTCTGGCAGAAGTCGACGTCCACGTCGGGCATCGAGACCCGCTCCGGGTTCAGGAAGCGCTCGAAGAGCAGGCCATTCTGCAACGGATCGACGTTGATGATCTCCATGCTGTAGGCCACCAGAGATCCGGCCGCCGAGCCGCGCCCTGGACCCACCGGAATCCCGTGATCCCGCGCGTACTTGATGAAGTCCCAGACGATCAGGAAGTAGCCGGCGTACTTCATCTGCTTGATGATGCCGATCTCGTATTCCAGTCTGGCTTGATACTCATGGATCGCAGATCGCAGAACCCCGCGCGCTTCCAGTGTGCGGACCGCCGTCTCCAGCCGCTTCTTGAAGCCGTCCCTGCACACGGTCTCGAAGTAACTGTCGATGGTGTGCCCCTCGGGCACCGCAAACTGCGGAAAGGGATTGTCAACCTTGTGCAATTTCAGTTGGCAGCGCTCGGCTATCTCCATAGTCCGCGCCATCACCGCCGGCGAATCCGGAAACAGCCTCCCCATCTCCTCGGCGCTCTTGACGAAGAACTGGTCGGAATCGAAGCGTAAGCGCTTCTCGTCGTGTATCTTCGAGCCGGTCTGCACGCATAGCATCACGTCGTGCGCGTGGGAGTCCTCGCCGCACAGGTAATGCGAATCGTTGGTGGCCACCAATGGAATGCCCAGTTCCCGCTCCATGCGGAAGAGGCCGGCCTGAATCCTGCGCTCCTGTTCCAGGCCCTGGTCCTGTATCTCGAGATAGAAGTTATCCTTGCCGAAGATATCGCGATACTGTTGCGCCACAGAGACGGCCTTCTCATAACGGTCCGCCAACAACTCCTCGCATAACTCGCCGGAGAGGCATCCGGATAGCCCGATCAGCCCGCTCGAATGCTGGGCAAGATACTGCTTGCTCACCCGCGGCTTGCGATAGAAGCCATGCACCGAGGCCTCGGATGTGATTCGCACCAGATTGCGGTATCCCTCCTCATTTTCGGCCAGCACCAGCAGGTGATTGTTGTCGTCGCCCTCGCCCGGAGCGCGATGGTCCTCATTCTTGCAGATATACAGTTCGCAACCCAGAATCGGCTTGATTCCCCTGGCTTTGGCGGCCTCGAAGAAGTGAACCGCTCCATAAATGTTCCCGTGGTCGGTCATGGCGACCGACTTTTGCCCCAGCTCTGCCACCCGGTCAACCAGCTTCGTCAGGTCGCAGGCGCCGTCGAGCAGCGAGTACTCCGTATGCAAATGCAAATGCGTGAATTCAGTCATGGCTAATGCGATTCTAGACGTTCCGGCGCCTCCGCGAGCCTGTCTAAAACGCGGTCGAAATCCACTCGGGAAGCGCAGATCGAGGCGCGTGCGTCCCAGAGCTCATGAGTGTGGAGGGTAATGGCGCGGAGGTCGGATTGGGTGGGCCGGGAGACACTATACTTTGGCAACGCTTGCGTCCTTGCCGGCGGCTAGCTTGTCGATCTACTCGTAGAAACGCTCGAAGTCCCCCTCTTCGGCATCTTCGCCGGCATCGCCCTCGGCAATGGCCGTCCGCAGCGCGGTCATCTTCTCCTCGTACTCCCGCTCATCCCGCTTCATCGCGCGCAGGGCCGCGCACATCACCTCGCTGGCGTTGGCGTAAAGCCGCTCGCGATACCGGAGAGCGCAAATCGAGCCAGTTCCTCGGTCAGATTGACGTTCGCGTCAGCATGAGACGCCTCGGCATCAGTATGTAAGATTGGCATACTTTGCCAATCGGATTGCCGCGCAAAAAATCGGCGACGATTTTGTCCACTGAGCCATGCAGACGTTATTCCGCGCCAAGCTCTCCCCGCCAAGCGGTACGGCGGGGAAAGCCTGGGTAAAGATTGTTATGCACAAACGGTGGCCGTTCGCTACTCCGTGGACTGGCTGGGATTGGAATCTGCTGTGTTTGATGCCTTGTTTCCGCTTGACCCTTGCGACCCGATCTTGTAGCTGATCGCAAAGCCGAAGCCAAAGTGATAGGGAGTGGAGACAGGCAGTGTCGAAGGAGGAGCTACAGTTTGCCAGCCCGTCGTGAGGCCACCGCCAAGCCGGTCTACTTGACCAGCATAGGTTCCAGCCGTGACAAATACGTGCTGACCCAGCGAGGCCCAAGACAGTCCCAGCAAGTATTCGAGGTTCGTATTGCTGTTTGAACCGGACTTTATTGTTGCCCCGAAGCTGAAGTAATTGGGGATCGCCTGACGCCAGTCGTAGTAGCGTTTGAAGTTCACATCCGCAAATCGGACGGAGGCTATCGCTACGGGCAAAATGCGCCAGCTTGATCCGCCATTGTCGACGATGCAACCTACCGATGTTGTTCCGCTAGGTGGTATGCACCCTCCAACGGCGTTGCTGCTCGATGCACCCGAAGTGTATGCGTAGGAGTGTTGAGTGAGCGGCGAGAAGACGATGCCGGCGGACTCGAACGTGCGTGGACCTTGGCCGAAGTTGAGCGTAAAGCTGGTCGAGTTCGATGAATCGGCGCTGGAGGGCGAGGGGCTATTCGCGGACGAAGAGCTTTTTTGCGATGCGGACGGTTTGGCCGCCTGCGACGCTCCCGGTTGGGCCTTGGTCGCCGGTTGCGATGCGGGTTGATTCGCCGATGCCTGGGAAGTCGTAGGAATATCCTTGTCTGTCCATGCGACCTTCACTGTGACCGAACTTTGTACCCGATAGTCTGGCGGGACACGGGCATCGATTTCAAAGTTGCCAGGATCGTCCAGAACCTTCTCGAGGTTCTCTTCCTCCAAGTCAATGCTGCTAGCTTGGGCGCTCGCCGCCTTGAGCGCAGCTGTCCACTGATCGACGAGTGAGCTGCCGGAAGATGTTGGACTGAAAAGCGACTCCAGAAATGTCTGATCCGCCGCGACGAGTTTCTGTGCCTGCGGATCGGTCTGGCATTCAGAACTGATAGACGCTTGTAGAGACCCATGCAAAGTAACCGCTGATTTCTGAAGGTCAGCCGCGACTGTATCAAGTGTATCGCTTTGGTACGGGCTCAAGACTGCTTCGGCATTTGCGGTATCGGAAACGTGCGATGCGGACTTCAATTGGGGATACGCGGTTAAGTTGTGGGCGCTGGTGTTTCCTGAAAGAAGTGGGTCAAGCAGAACATGAAATTTCCCTTGATAGACATCACTGGAATCGGAATCCTGCGTCAATTCCGAAAGCTTAATCAGGGTGATTCGATACAAATCTTGCGCGTTTGTTACAGCCGTATTGTAATCTCCCACTTGAGCGGCAACCTCCTTCGCGGCACTGTTCAGGTTCGCAACGCTATGATGTGCATCGCTCGAAGTGAATTGATCTGAACAGCTT
>CAZMHC010000055.1:0-19043 GCA_964565955.1 uncultured Occallatibacter sp. | reverse complement strand
GCTCCAGCGAGACGATCTCCTCGAATTCGATGCCGTAGCCGAAGGTGCCGCTGGCCGCGATCACCGGATTGACCAGTTCCAGGCCCGCCAGCGAAACTCTCATGTCGGGTTTCACGCGCGGCAAACTTCCTTCTTGTCAGTCTAGGTTGGAGACGTTCCAGCCCTTTCAATTCTCTCTAAAAAGAGGCCGGCGACCGCGATCCGACCGCCCATCCATTCCATTCAAGTTAGGCCGTCACCGGTTCGCTGGCGCTGACCTTGACCGGAGTAAGCCAGCCGAAGCGGTCGGGCTTGAGGCCGTTGGCGATGCCGAAGAATTCGTCGGCAATCTTCTTCGTGATTTCTCCGGGCTTGCCGTCGCCGACGACGATGCGGTCGATGGAGCGGATCGGCGAGACCTCGGCCGCGGTGCCGGAAAAGAAGACTTCATCTGCGATGTAGAGCAATTCCCTCGGCAAGGCCTGTTCGGTTACCGTCAGACCCAGATGGCGGGCTATGGTGAGAACGCTATCCCGGGTAATGCCGGAGAGGGCGCTGTTGGCCAAGGGCGGCGTGAAGAGCACACCGTTGCGGACCAGGAAGACGTTTTCGCCGGAGCCTTCGCTGACCAGGCCGTTCACATCCAGAGCAATGCCCTCGGCGTAGCCGTTGATGTCGGCCTCCATGCGGATCAGCTGTGAATTCATATAGTTGGCGGCCGCCTTGGCCAGCGAGGGCATGGTGTTGGGAGCCAGCCTGTTCCAACTGGAGACGCAAACGTCCGCTCCGCCGTGACCGGGCATATACTTGCCCCACGGGAAGTTGGCGATATAGACCTCAATGGGCGAACCCGTGGGGCTGACCCCGATCTCGCCATAGCCGCGCAGCGCGATGGGGCGGATGTAGCAGGGAGCAACCCCATTCGCTTCAATCAAATCCACCACTCCCGCGCAAAGTTCCTCAAGCGAGAAAGGCAACTCCATCCGGTAGATCTTCGCCGAGTCGAGGAGACGCTGCATATGTTCCGGCAGCCTGAAAACGGCGGAGCCGTGCGGTTGGCCGTAGCATCGGATGCCCTCAAAGACGCTTGAGCCGTAGTGGATCACATGGCTCATTACGTGGATGGTGGCCTGTTCCCAGGGAATGAGGTTGCCGTTGTGCCAGATCTTCGATGTGGTTTGGATAGGCATAGTGGTTGGGATGCTCCTTCAATGCGCCTCATGCGCATTCAATTCAGAGTACCGCGAATCGGGGCGCTGTGTCACGAATTGCGCAACTTAAGCGACCGGGTTCAAGCGACCAGGTTTAGGAGGTTCGATGCTGCCTCAAGCCGAGCGCACGTTGCGGACCCCAGGCGCAGGCTCCGTCCTATCGAGCCGCCCGACACAAAAACGCGACTCCGAGGTGCTGGTGGCGCTCAATCCCGACACCGACTGGGCCGACCCGCTCTTTCCCTGGGTCGACATCTCGCTCGCGAACCTGAAGCGCTTCCCGCTCGGAACTCACAGCCACGTCCATGCCAAGCGCCTGAATCGCTATTTCGCCGAGTTCAACTACCGGCCCAACCGAAGAACCGCGGAAAACGACCTCCTCCCTAGGCTCCTCAGAGCCTGCCTCGGAACTCAGACGATTGCGCTTCGACAACTTATAAGAGGAGTATAAGCGAGCTAAGCGATTGTCTTTCTGGATTTCTTCACGAATGCCTTTGTCTGGCGCGGACATAATTTCACGCAACGCCTCGCCGGCATGGTTCAATCGATCGTCGGTTGCCTCCCGAGCGGTCCCGACCCTGGCAGCGGGTATCGGACCGAGCAATGCGACTGACAAACAATCTCTCGCATATGTTCCTCCCTGAAATGGGGAAATGACCGTTCAGATCGACAATTCCGCGCGTCCGCTTCCAAATCGTAAGTTATTGGGAACCGACGAGATACCTTATCTTCGCAATGTCGCGTTGAAAGGTCGATAGAAGTTATCGCACGGTGGGCTGCAAGAAGCGACGCGGCAGTTCCGACATTTCAAGCTACTCCCCGATCTCTGAAAGCAACTCCCGCATTTTGAGATACACGCCATTGGTCCAACCGAATCCTATCGCGTTCTCCTTGTATCCGGCGGTAACATGAACTTCAGCGCCCCTTCTTGCTACGTCGTATTTCTCGCGAATGGTTCCATCGTCTTTGAAGCCATGGTCTACCGTATCCATAAAGGCGCGTGCGATGCGACGGGCATCGTCGAAGTACCCGTAAGATCGCATTCCCTCCGCCACAATCAAATGGCAAGGCGCCCAACCGTACGGTTCATCCCACTGCATCCCACTTGCGTTCGCACTCATCGCCAGGCCTCCGGACCGTTCAAACAGAGAAAGATTTGTGCGCAACGATTCGGACTGCTCTTTGCTCGCCAGGCCGGCCCACATGGGATAGAAAGTGGAAAGATAGCTGTATCGGGAGCTTTGTCCGCTGATAAAGTTGTAGTCCTGAAAAAGCCCCTCGTCTTTTTGCCACAGATACCTCTGAGTAGACTCCGCTCGTCGCTCCGCCAATGCGTCCCAATTCAGCGCATCGCTGGGAAGTTGGAGTTCGCGGGCGAAGCCGGCCATATCGCATTCGTAGCGAAATAGCAGGCTATTGAGGCAAACAGGGGCAAAGTGATGTGTCATGCCGCAAAAGGGACCGAAGCGAAAGCTGGAATCGAACCCCGACTCTCGCATCGCTCGATCTCCAATGTAGAAATCGTCCGCGAGACAGCGTCCACTGACCTGGGCGCGGTCGCACAGCGCACCGGCTCTCGGGTTGCATCCGGTCGACGCTTCTTGCGAAGCGACATTCAAATCGTTGAGACGGCAATCCTCGATGAGATAGCCGGGGTCTTGCCGTGGATGCGCTAAAAGCCACTCGATCACGTCGAAAAAGTATGTGCTATCGTCGGCCAACTCCGGAACCGGGCCGGTATCCATATCGAAATATCGTGTCAGTCCCGTGTTGCCTGCCAAGTGACGCGACTCCGTCCAGATCGCGTAATACTTCGCGGCGAGCTTATAGGCTGCTCCGAGCCATACGATTCCAGTGTCGCGATCTGAAAAGCACTCTTCGCAGTCGTAAACGGCGCGAATCGTCGCGGTAAGAAACGGCGGGTGCGAACGAGTGAGACAGTAGGTGCGATTGGCATTCAAGACTGCGCCATAGCATCTGATCTCAAAGAGCAGATTCTCCGCCATTCCCCGGGCAAGTTCGTGCCGGCCGCTGGAGATCAACCCCAAAACGATGAAGTAACTGTCCCAACCGTACATTTCGTTGAAGCGCCCTCCGGGAACAATATAAGGGTGCGGCAAGTAAAGCAATCCAGGAGCGGGCAGATCTTCCGGCTTCACGTCCCCCATTCTTTCAATGACCCGCGGAAGGGACCTGACTTGGACGCGGCAGCGATCGTACAACTCGACCGCATCCGCGGGGACAGTTACATCGGCGGGCAAATAGAGGATCGGCTTGGATGCGACTTTTTCGTCCATCACGGAAACATACTCGCTCATAGAGCGGGTGAGCATTTCCCAACTCCGCGGAATGTAAGATTCCACCGGGCTATGGAAGCCTTGAGGATCGATCTCCGCAGGTCTTGGATTCGAACTCAATGCTAATTCGACGATCGGCGCACCTCCCGCTAACTCTTCGCAACGAATAGGCGGTTCCGACATGAATCTGCAATGCAGGTCCCGCGACTGTCGAGAGCAGAGCCGGTATCTCATCGCCGCAACGCAGTTCGCCAGGCAACCAGGAAACTGCGGAGTCCATCTGGGGCGCGCAGCCAAAGATGCGCTCCGCTGGGTCGCCATCGAGGGCGTACCAATACACACAAGCCTCTGCCCAATAGGGCCTGAAAGGCATCCTCGTCGGTAGTATCGTCGCCCAGATATGCGACCGGTGTATCGTCCGGCATCTCTTTCAGCAACATATTAACCGCATCGCCCTTGTTGCGGCCTGTGCGCAACTCCATTCCTCCATCGAACGGGAAGATATGCAACGCGGATTTCCTGGTGAAAGGGAGAAGCAGATTCTCAGCGTACTCGCTTGCGTCCCGAGAGAGCCGTCTGGAGATTCCGCGCCAATGCAGAACAACCGCATTCCATTTGTTTTCGATTCCAATCCCCGGTTGAAGTTGAATGGATTGCAGAAGCGCCCGGACGTCGGTCAACGCCTGAGCGTCTTTCGTTGCCAACTCATCCCGTTCAAGCCTACCGTCAGGATGAAGCCGTTCCGCTCCGTGCAATCCCCAAATATCAAGTGGATCGCGCAAGGGAAGCAATCGGCGCACTTCTTGAGCGGGCCTTCCAGTTACCACCGCAAGGCGCGTTCGTCCGCAATCCTGTATCCGCTGAAGCAACTCCTGAACTCCTGGCCATGGCCGCACATCTGTCGCATCGATCTCGAAGGGCGCCAAGGTTCCGTCGAAGTCCAACAGCAAGGCGTTTTCACGCGCTGCGGTCAACGACGCAAGAAACTCTTCGGCAGACATTGCAGCAGGCTGGACTGTGTTAGTGATGCCGCTCGCCGACATGGTTGACATGAATCGTCTCCAAATCGCAATGTGACGTTGCATCTCAGGCGCTCACTGTGGCGACTCTGGGCTGAGCGCGGGGCGCGTCATGCTTTCAACAGCGCTCAAGCCAGCTTGCGGCGCGAGCGATCTAGAGATACTGCCAGGAGTTCATCCTCGATTTGCACGGCGCAAAGATCCGTCAGGATGGTGGACGCCCAGCGATACACATTGTGGTCCTTCACCTGCTGCCTCATGCGCTGCATCCGCAAGCGCCTCTCCGCCGGGTTCATGCTCAGCCCAGCGTGAATGGCTTCGCACACCTGTTCCGTATCGTAAGGGTTTATCAGCAACGCATCCTTCAGTTCATGCGCCGCACCGGTGAATTGGCTAAGCACCAGCAGGCCATCGCCATCGTCGCGAGCCGCCAGATATTCCTTGGCAACAAGATTCATGCCGTCGTGAAGGGAAGTTACCAGGCATAAATCGGCGGCGCGATAAAAGCGTTCCACCTCAATGTGGCTGCACTGGCGTTCAATCAGGACGACCGGCTTCCAGTGCGAAGACTCGTAGCGGCGGTTGATGCGCGCAACGGTTTCCTTCACCTGGACGCGCAACGCGCCGTAACTTGGGATGCGAGTTCGGCTCGGGGAGGCAATTTGAACGAAGACAATCTGTTCGAGATACCGCGGATGCGATTGAAACAATCGCTCGACCGCGAGCAGGCGCTCCACAATACCCTTTGTATAGTCCAATCTATCCACGCCCAGCAAAAGCCGCATTCCTTCGATCCCGAGCTTTTTATGAACCGAGTCCACCGTGCCGGCCGACTCGCTTGCAAGAGCGATGGATTCTGGATGCTCGCTCGATGTAGAGTCCACGAACATTGCCGGCCACTCGTTTTCCTCGCGGTCATCCATGTGCGGTTCATCGACCAAGCAAGGTTGCGGGGAGGCCTTATGGTCGTCCCAGGCCACGCTGATCGGGTAGGGACGGACCACGGAATGATGCCCGTTGCGTTGGACGCTGAAGTGTTCCCAGTCCGTTCTAGCCTCTAAGACCCGGTCTACGGTTTGGAGAAAATTGTTGCAGTGCGCCTGCAAATGAAAGCCGATCAGATCGGCGCCCAGCAACCCATTCACCAACTCCGCCTGCCAGGGGCAGATGGCGAAGCTTTCGGCATTGGGCCAGGGAATGTGCCAGAAGATGGCCACGCGTGCGTCGGGGCGGGCGTTCTTGATGATTCTCGGCAACAGCGAGAAGTGATAATCCTGCACGAAGACCACAGGATGATTCATTCCTCCCATCTCTTCGATCAGCGCTTCGCTGAACCTGGAATTTACACTCTTGTAGCAGTTCCAATCGGCGGCGCGAAAGATGGGGCGCGTGTGCGCGATGTGACAGAGAGGCCAAAGCCCTTCATTGCTGAAGCCTTCGTAGTATCCGGCTTCCTCTTCCGGGCTCAGCCAAACCCGGCGCAGCGTGTAGCGCTTCTCATCGGGGGGGACGCGCTGCCGATCGTGGTCATCCACGAAGAGGGCATCTTCTGTGCCGCTTCCATGCGCGATCCAAGTTCCGTCGCAAGCCCGCAAGATGGGCTCGATGGCTGTTACCAGCCCGCTGGGAGGCACAACGCACTCCGTATGCCTGCCGCGCCGCATATGCATATACGGTTCCCGATTGGAGACCACCAGCAGCCTGTCGTCGCCCAGGCATTCGCGCACATGAACAGCCAGTCGGTCCGCAGTCCAAATGCGTTCCGCCCGGTCGCGAAGCCGCGCTTCAGTTTCCGCCGCCAAACGTAGATGAGCAAGGTTTTCGGCGAGCGAAGCGACCTCTTTGGCCAGGGGAATCAGATACCCGAATTCCCGCGTTCCTTCTTCCATCGCCGCCTCTCCATGCCGTAACCGGCGCAGCCATTCCGCGCCACGTATCACGGGCTTCTGCAGAAACCTTCGGACCATGACGACAGTAACAACTGCGACCAAAATCACCGTTGCCAATATGCGCAGAAAGCTTCGGCGCCAAACTTCAATCCCCTCCGCGCGGATGTATTCGGCGTCGGTTATCAGCAACAGAACAGCGACGGTCCGCGCTCCGCTCCTGAGAGGAATTGCTTCTGCAAACCACTGCCGCGTGGAAGTCGTGCTGTTCCCCGCATCGCTTGCCGTTTCCGTTCGTTTCTCGATCCGACTTGAAGCATCTGGAATTCTCACAAACGCAGTTTGTTCCTTGCCGGTGGCCAGAGTGCGCTCCAGGAAGCCTGTCGAGAGAGTTTGCCAGGGAAGAGAATCGTCGCCCGCATCCGCAAGAAGTGTTCCCTCTGCGTCGAACACGGCCATCGCAGGTTGATCGGGGTGTTGCCTGAGCGTACGCAAAGCTTCAGGCCAGTCGACCTTGGCTGCCGACATCAGATGCTGTTCCGCCTGCGCCTGCAAGCCATCGGCTAGCCATTGCGTCCTTCGTTCAAGGTCGCTACGCAATATGTGTCTGTGCGCCAATACGTCGAAGTATGTGGATGCAACCGAAATCAGTGTAATTCCAAGCAGCAGGGCTGCAACCATTTTAAGACGGAAAAAATGCATTTCGTTCTCCTCCGGATCGGGGAAACTGAAGTTCGGCCAGTGAATCGCAATGCCAGACTCCACAATGCAGTTGTGGGGAATCGATGCGAATCTTGCAGTTCCAACTAAGTGATGACTCGAACAGTCGAGCTACAGGCAGTCTACCTGCCGTTTGGGGAAATTAGCCGTGCTAGCCCTGATGCAAGCAAGGAGAGTTCCAAACCGTAAGATCATGCGATCGTGGAAGATAATCGACATCCAGAAACGCCAACCATCGACGACTGGGATTTTTTACATAGCTCATTGCGAGAGGCAGAGAGACGCCGCCCGGCTCGCTGAAGGCGGAGCAGTTGCATGGCGAGCGCTTTGAAACAACAGGATCCCGCTTGACGTGTACACGCAGGCTGCGACACCGCAAAAGCGAACCGCTCAAAGCAAGGTTATAAGGATGATGTTGCCGAACGGGGGCGCAACGGGGATAGACGATCAAGCAAAATCGGCATGATACCGGGCCTATCGTGCCCAGAATTTGCTGCCACTATCGTCGCCAAACACTCCTAAGCCCTTTGGAATGTATGGCGGGATGACGGGGCTCGAACCCGCACCTCTGCCTTGACAGAGTCTAATTAGTATTAGAATCATAGAGTTATGCTAGAATTTGCCGCGTCTGGAGAAACCGTAAGTCCTTTAAAGAGCATAGGGCCTCGGAAATTGCACCTGCGTTTGTACCTGTGTTGTCAGGCTCTCGTCTGCCCGGGGTCTACCAGCCGTTTCCCATCGCCTGACCGCCTTGCTTCTGGCCCCGCGGGGGCCAGAAGCAAGGCAACCCAACAACCTTCCTGAATAAGACGGAAGATCGAAAGTGCGAAAAACTCTGGACACTACCGAAGAAGAGCGTTGAACGCGCCAAGCACAGATTGCAAAAGCTACCCGACATGGTAGCCGGATTCTTTGGCACGCCGACTTGCGCCTATGCGAAAGCAAGAGGCTTCACTTGCGACTGGTTTAATACAACTGCGGTATTAGGCGACTGCCGCTATTACCGACGGTCGGCTGTTGCAGAGGGTCGATGAGCGGCAGACTATGGAGTTTGGCGCGCGATATTCTCCGACACTTTCATGGTGGGGCGCTCGACCGCCAGATGAACGGCGGTAGCGAACAGGAGAATGAGGAGCAGGGACACGGCTGTTTCCGCCATGTAAGCGGGCAAGCTCACAGGGCGCAGACCTCCTCGCAGTCTCATTGCGGAGTAATACACGATGCCATGGACGAGATACAATGGGTAACTTATCAGGCCGAGCAGGCGAACGGCGCGGGAGGTGAGCAAGCCGAAGAGATCGGCTCCCAGCACCACCAGCGCGAAACCCGGCAAAAGGAGAATCTCGAACGCCTTTTCGTTTCCGGGAACAGCGAGATAAGCGAGATAGAGGCCCAACAATACCCAGTTACGCCAAGGAAGCAGGAATCGCAACCAATTATGTATCTTGAGTTCGAGAGTGGCGACGAGGATTCCGCCGCCGAAGCCGATCAACATATACTTGGCAAACTGATCGAGAAACTCGCCCGCGCTTGTCAGCGATTCTCGATTCGCTACATCGAAGCGGAGATACCATCCCAGCAGATACAAGCAACCGAAGATCATGGCGTAGAGGAACAGACGGCTCGATTTGCGCGAAAACCATCCCAGGAAAGGAAGCGCCAGATAAAACAGCCACTCCTGGGCGAGCGTCCATGTGACTCCAGAAGTGATGCGGAGGATATCCGCATGATTGACAATGGGCCGTCCAGGCAAGCAAAACAGCAGCCAGGGCAGGAGGGAAGCGAACAGAGTGGCGAACGGAACCTGCAAGCGAAAACCGGAGACAGCGAATGCGATGAAGATGGCGGCTCCGATGCAGACATAATAAGCGGGGCCGATGCGAATGAAGCGGGACAAATAGAAATTCCGGAGCGAGATATTGCCTCGACTCATCAGCTTTCGCCAAAAGAGAAATCCGCTGACGAAAAAGAACTGCAGCACGCCGAAACTTGCCAGCCGATCGAAGATCAGGCTGCGGTCGGTGCCCCACCATACCCCAGTGAGCCTGTAGTAGTACCAGAGATAGGCGTGGTGCGCGACTACCGAGAGAGCAAGCACTCCGCGCAATCCCTCGAGAGATGCGAGTTTATTTGCGGAGGGAGCGACAATTTGCCCCCAATAGCCTCCCATCCGATGGAAGAGGAAGACCAGGGCGCGGCTGCTCGCGATTGCGAAAGCGAGAAAGGAGGCGGCGAGAACGAGATGAAAAGCGAGTAGGCGAAGAGTCTGAATCATGGCGACGGAGTCTCCTTACGAGAGGCTAGGCCTTCCAAAACCGATCCCGAGGCGGAACCTATTGCGTATTCGATGCGCGTTCTCCGAGTGTATACCTCACGCCGTAAAGCGAAACCTCCCTGCTTGGCAAGTTATCGAACGGCCGCAACCTTGCTCTTGAAGAACTCGAGCGACTTTTGCAGTCCTTCGCGGAGCTGGATGCGCGGCTCCCAGCCGAGCAGGGCGCGGGCCTTGGCAATATCGGGACATCGGCGGATGGGATCGTCCTGGGGCAGGGATTCAAAACACAGGGCGCTCTTCGAGCCGGTAACATCGAGCACCGCCTGGGCGCATTCGAGGATGGTGAACTCGACGGGGTTTCCGATGTTGACGGGAAGGTGTTCGGCGGAGCGGGAGAGGCGCAGGATGCCCTCGATGAGATCGTCCACGTAACAGAAGCTGCGGGTCTGCGCGCCTTCGCCGTAGACGGTCAGGGGTTCGCCGCGCAGGGCCTGCATCATGAAGTTGGAAATGACCCGGCCGTCGTCGGGATGGAGGCGGGGACCGTAGGTGTTGAAGATGCGCGCCAGGTGGGTGTTGACGGCTCGGGAACGACGATAGGCCATGACCAGGGCCTCGGCGTAGCGCTTGGCCTCGTCGTAGACGGAGCGGGGGCCGATGGGGTTTACGTTTCCCCAATACTCCTCGTTTTGGGGATGTTCGAGGGGGTCGCCGTAACATTCGGAGGTGGAGGCGTGGAGGTGCGCGGCATTGTATTTGGCGGCGATTTCGAGGGTGTTTTCGACGCCCAGGGAGCCGACGCGCAAAGTCTCGATGGCCAGGCGAAGATACTCCGGGGGGCTGGCGGGAGAGGCGAAATTGAAGACGAAATCGACGGGGCCGGGATCGAAGGGCAGGCAGATGTCGCGCTGTTCGAAGACGAAGCGCGGCTCACGGGAGAGATGGGCCAGGTTTTCCGGGTTGCCGGTGGAGAAGTTATCGACGCCGACAACGGAACAACCATCGCCCAGCAGTCGATCGGTCAGATGGGAACCTAAGAAACCGGCGGCGCCGGTTACCATTACGCGCATGGTCAAGAGTCAATGCTCCAAAGATCGAGTTAGGCGCGGCAAAACGAGAGGCGGCACCGCTAGAGAACCACTCCCCACGGCTTGCCCTGCTGCGCCTGATAACTTGCGGGCCTGCCGACGCTGATATATGTAAATCCGCGGTCCAGCATTTCCCGCGGCTTGTAGAGGTTGCGTCCGTCGATGACGATGGGGAAGCGGACCGCTCGCTGGAGGCGCGCCAGATCGATGGCGGCAAACTCCTTCCAATCGGTCAGAATCAACACCGCGTCCGCATCCTCGGCGGCCTCGTAAACTCCGCGGGCGTAGCGTAGTTTTTCGGAGGGCGGCAGAACCTGGCGGGCACGCTCGATGGCGGCGGGATCGTAGGCGGTAACCGTGGCGCCGGCATCGAGCAGCTTGCGGATCACATCGATGGCCGGGGAGTCGCGAATGTCGTCGGTGTCGGACTTGAAGGCCAGCCCCAGAGCGGCCAGGCGCTTGCCGCGCAGGGTCCACAGCGCGGAGAGAACCTTGTTGAAGAAGATTTGCTTTTGCGCTTCGTTGATCTTGCGAATCTCATCGAGCAGTTGAAAGTCCACGCCGCGCTGCTGCGCGACCCAGCGGAAGGCGGCCACGTCCTTGGGAAAACAGGAGCCGCCGTATCCGAGGCCGGCGCGCAGGAACTTGGAGCCGATGCGGCTGTCCATGCCGATGCCGGCGGCGATGTCCTCAATGTCGGCATCGACGGTCTCGGCCAAGTTGGCGACCGCGTTGATAAAGGAGATTTTCAGAGCAAGAAAGGCGTTGGAGGCGTGCTTGATGAGTTCCGCGCTCTGCGCGGAGGTGACCAGCAGCCGCGCCGGGCGCTGCGCGTTGCAGGCACCTTGCACGGCATCTTCACGGTCATAGTAAGCGCCCCCGGTGAGCGGTTCGTAGATGCGCCGCAGCACCTCGGCGGCGCGTTCCGAGCCGGCGCCCACGACGATGCGGTCGGGGTGCAGGAAATCGACGACGGCCGTGCCTTCGCGCAAGAACTCGGGATTTGAAACCACGTCGAAGCATTGCGGATCCACGCCGTGGCGGTGGAGCACCCGTCGAATCCATTCATTGGTATAGACCGGCACAGTGCTCTTCTCGACGATCACCTTGTACTCCGTGATGGATTGCGCAATGGCAGAGACGACGGCCTCGACGAATGAAAGATCGGCGGCGCCGCTCTCGCCCTGGGGGGTTCCGACGGCGATGAAGATGGCCTCGCTGGACTGGACGGAGTCGGCGAGATCGGCGCTGAAGCGGACTCCGCCGGCGCGGTGCTTGGCCAGGAGCTCGGGGAGAAAATTTTCGAAGATGGGAACGCCGCCTTCGCGGAGCGTCTTCACCCGAGCCTCATCGTTGTCAACGCAGACGACGCTATGACCCATCTCGGCAAAACAGACGGCGGCGACCAGGCCAACGTATCCGGACCCGATGACGCATATGGAAACGGGATTTGTCATGAACTTGCGGGCGCTCCCTTGCGGATGGCTGCGATAAGGCTATCCGATTGGGGGAGGGAAGGGCAAACGCGGCGCATGGAGGCAAAGGGAAGGTATGGTACGAGGCTGGAATTGAGTGAGCGCACACAACTAGGGCCTGTTAACACGGCCTCAGGCGATGGCGACGGCGGCCAATTTTCCCGGTTCGAGGCGCGAGGAGCGCGCTGTAACCGGTTCCTGAAGCGACGAGCAAGGAAGAAATGGGGAGAATTGGCCCCGTCCCTTCGGGTTGCGGCGAAAAACCGGGGTCCCCAGTGACAGGTCTTCGTCACTGGGGTGGAAGATCGCCCATACTTCGTTGTCGTCCTTGCGCTTGGAACCGCCAAAGAGAGCCACTTCATCAAAGGAAAGTATCCCGATGACAATACGCAAGCAAGAGGAGCTTGACAGAGACTTTCTTTCCGATCCGCTGCCGCAATCGGCCCCCGGCTTTCAATA
Organism: uncultured Occallatibacter sp.; assembly: GCA_964565955.1. Taxonomy (GTDB): domain Bacteria; phylum Acidobacteriota; class Terriglobia; order Terriglobales; family Acidobacteriaceae; genus Telmatobacter. The sequence continues at coordinate 6,634 of CAZMHC010000055.1, read as the reverse complement.
ACCGCTGGCCACCAGCCAAGCCTCAGTAAGCTCCAGTTCCGGCTTGGCCTTGGCGAGCAGTTGCGCGTGGGCCAGTTTCACCATCACGTCGGCCTCCACGTTCACCGCAGCGCCGACGGCCAGCGTGTGCAGGTTGGTCCGCCAATAGGTTAGAGGCAGAATCGCAATCAATATCTCCTCGCCGTCGAAGCCGGCTATGGTCAGACTGATGCCCTCGATGGCGACCGACCCCTTGTGAACCATCCACGGGCGGACTCTCTCCGGCACCTTGACTTTGAGAGTCCAGTCCGTGGTCTGTTTGTCGAACTCCGGGCTGGATTCCGGGACGACCGGGTCGAGAGATGTCAGTATGCCGGCGCCGTCCACGTGTCCCTGGACGATGTGGCCGCCCAGTGGACTGCCCGCCGCAGTGGGCAGCTCCAGATTGACCCTGGCGCCGGACGAAAGCGCGCCCAGCGAAGTGCAATCCAGCGTCTCCTGTGCCAGATCGGCGTGGAAATACTTGGGGTTCACGTCGAGCGCGGTGAGGCAGACGCCGGAGACGCCCAGGGAGTCGCCCTCGCGCAGTCGCCCCGCAAGGCCGGGAGCCTCGACCGTGATGCGCCGCACTCCGCCCCTGGTTTCCAGGCCGATCAGTGTGCCCGTCTGCTCGACGATGCCGGTAAACATGGTTCCATTGTAAGGGAAGGGAAGTGGGCGAGTATTCTTTCCTCATGAGGACTCTTCTTCGCGCTCTGCTTTCTCTCGCGCTCATCGTTTGGCTGGGCGCGGAGATATTCTTTCCCATTGTCGCCGCCGTCACTTTCCACACCCTGCGCCCGGATACTCATACGGCGGGTAGAATCGTCGGGGAGTTGTTGCGGATTCTGCATGGAATGGGACTGGTCTCCGGCCTCGCGGCGCTGGCGCTGCTTGCGCTGTATTCGGCGCTGCGCATCTACGAGCCGCGCAAGGCGCTCGCGCCCATGATTCTTCTGCTGCCGATGATCGCCCTCACCCTCTACTCGCAGTTCGGCATCATCCCGGCGATGGAGCGCGACCGCATCGCCGCGGGCGGAGTCATCGACGCGGCTGCTGCCGCCAACCCCAGCCGCATCGACTTCGAGAAGTTGCACAAGCGCAGCGAGCGCGTCGAGGGAGCGATTCTGCTGCTGGGGCTGGCGACGGTGGCGCTTGTGGCAAAGGCGGAGACGGATAGGGCGTAGGAAACAGAGAACGGCTATTCCCTATTCCCTGCCCCCCTGTATCATCGAAGCATGAAGACTGGCATCATCGGCCTGCCGCAAGTGGGCAAGACATCGCTATTCAAGATTCTCACCAAAGCCAAGCTGGAAGAGAAGGGTTACTCGAATCCGCGCGAGGAGCACATCGGCGTGGCCCGCGTGCCCGACGAGCGTCTGGACAAACTATCGGCGCTCTACTCGCCGAAGAAGACCACCTTCGCTACGGTCGAGTTCGTGGACGTGGCGGCGATCGGCCAGGAGGCGCTCAAGGAGACCGCTTTCCTCACCAGCCTGCGTAACGTGGACGCGCTGATTCATGTGCTGCGCGCCTTCGACGACGACTCGATACCGCACGTTGGCCCAATAGACCCCATGCGCGACATCGGCAGCGTCGAGTTTGACCTGATGGTCAGCGATCTGACGCAGATTGAAAAGCGGCTGGAGCGGCTGGAGAAAGATCTCAAGAAGGGCCGCACCGGCGAGCTGGAGCGCGAACAGGCGCTGCTTCTGCGCTCCAAAGAGGCGCTGGAAAAGGAGCAGCCCTTGCGCGAACTGGAGATGACCTCCGAGGAGAAGAAGCTCATCCGGGGCTTCATGTTTCTGTCGCAGAAACCCATCTTGTATGCGCTGAACATCGGCGAAAGCGCCACGCTGGGCGACGACCTGGAGGCGGCGGTGAGCCGCTTCAAGCTTGATGAAGTTGCGAAGCGCCCCAACGCCGGAACCACCGCCATCTGCGGCAAGGTCGAGGCCGAGTTGGCCGAGATGGATGACGAAGAGGCCTCGGAGTTTCTATCGAGTTATGGGCTGCGCGAGAGCGGCCTGGTGCGTCTGATCCGCAAGAGTTATGAGTTGCAGGGACTTATCAGCTTCTTCACCGCCGGCGAGGACGAGTGCCGCGCCTGGACGGTGCCGGTTGGCTCGAAAGCGCCGCAAGCCGCCGGAGCCATCCACTCCGACCTGGAGCATCACTTCATCCGCGCCGAAACCATCCGCTGGGATACGCTGCTGGAGGCCGGTTCCGAAGCCGCCGCAAAATCCAAAGGCACGCTGCGCCTGGAAGGCAAGGAGTACATTGTGCAAGATGGGGATGTGATGCACATCCGCCACAGCGGATAACATTGTTCAAGCTGTTCAGCATAACAACACAACGCTGTTATCCTAAGCGACCGTAGCGCAGCGAAGGGAGTCGAAGTACCCGCGGTTGTTTTTGATTTTGTATTTTCAACCTCGATGCAACGGCAACCCCTGTTTGTCCAAGGTAGGATCGACGACATACCACCCTTCGCTCAGATCGTTCCAAGTCGGATTGCTCTTTTCAATCAGCGCAATCTTCTTCGCGCGAATCCATCCCTTCAGCTGCTTTTCGCGCGCGATTGCGCTATTCGGTCCGGTAAACCGCTCGAACCAGACCAATCGGTTGCAGTTATAAGTATCGGAGAACCCCACGTGTTTCCGTTGTTTGTGCTCGAAGACGCGTTTCAGAAGATCGCCGGTCACACCGATATAGAGCGTGTGGCTCCGGTTGGCCACGATGTACGTGAAAATAGAGCTTCTCGTTCATGGCGAAAAATCTATCGCAAATCGTTGACGATGGCAAGCAGCTTGCATTACGCTGGTTCTCATCGTAGGTCCCGTGCGGCAAATAGCATTGTCATCCTGAGCGACCGGAGCGCAGCGAGGAAGTCGAAGGACCTGCGGTTGTTTTTCAGCAAATATCTCTTGAAAGGTGGTTGCTATGGCTTCCAATCAGGATATCGATCAACTGCCGGACGAAAGATGTCCGGACTGCGGCAGCGGTTTTGCAAAAGACAAAGCAGGCATTGGATTTCGCCGTCATCTGAAAAAACTGCCGAAGCTTGACAAGAATGGAAATCCTATTCCAGATGGAAACGGAGGTTTCATCTTGTGCGGGGGAACAGCACAGAGTTGGGGCAAGGGAAACCGTAGTTTGTAACAGGAAGGCAAGACCATGAAATGCCTCAAATGCGGCGCGGATACCCCGCCTAATCTCACAAGCAGTTTGTGTCCCGCTTGTCTCGAAGCTCAAGAGAGCCAGAAAACAAAGGGGTGCCTGTACACATTTCTCATTGTGATTCTCCTTGTGATTGCTTCCGGTTGGATCCTCTACTTCCTATGGAAAAACCTCAGTTATTTGCAACTCGTTCTATCGTTTCTTGCATGTTCCATTGCTTTAGGAATTTGGGAGGGTATCAGACGGTCCAAGATGAATCCCGCTGAGAGAAGCCGGTTTACCTGTGGATACATAAATGGTATAATCGTGTGCGTTCATTGCCAAACCAAAGGAAGAGTTAGGACCAAGATCATAGAGAAAGATGCTGGTATCCCTGGAAACAAAGCGTCTATCGCTGCTCTGACCGGCGGCATCTCCATCTTGGCTACTGGCCTATCGAGGAAAGAACGAGTCACACAAGCGCATTGTGACAATTGCGGTTCGACATGGACCTATTGAGTTGAACCGGAGTGGACCGAAAAGCAACCGCAGGTCCTTCGACTGCGTTGGGCGCAAAAAACGCGCCCAACTCCGCTCAGGATGACAGTGCATTTGGTTGTGCTGTTTTTTGAACCGAACGTTAGCTGTTGACTGGATTGATAGAATTGGAATGAGCAAGGAAAGAATTATTGCTAAAGCTCTCCCTCATTCTCGGAACGATAGCCGCCCTGGCCGACGTGGCCGGCGGATTTGTATTGGTGCGCGCCAAAGGCGTGGAGCGCTATCTGCGCTACTTCGTAGCTCTGGGGGCCGGCTTCCTGATGGCCACCGCGCTGCTCGAAATGACGCCGGAAAGCCTGCGCCTGAGTCCGCGCCTGGGGCCGGTACTCATCATGGCAGGTTATTGCGCGGTGCATCTGCTGGAGCACACCATCAACGCCCACTTCCACTTCGGCGAGGAGACGCATCAAGGCGAATTCGTCTCGCGGCACACCGGCAACTCGGTGCTGGCCGGGCTGAGCCTGCACGCGCTCTTCGACGGCGTGGCGATCGGTTCCGGCTTTCTGGTTTCCGGCTGGCTGGGCTGGCTGATCTTTCTGGCGATTCTATTGCACAAGGCTCCGGAGGGCTTCACCATGGCCTCGGTGATGCTGGCCAGCGGCCGCAGCCGCTCCGCAGCCTTGATCTCTTCGATTGCGCTGGCCGGATCGACACTGGCCGGCGTACTTGTCATTGAGTTGATCCCCAGTTGGCTGCCCTACGGCCTGCCTATCTCGGCTGGCGTGGCCCTCTACGTCGCCGCCACGGACCTGGTCCCGGAGGTCAACCGCGAACCAGGCATCCGCATGGCGCTGGTCTTCTTCGCCGGCGTGGCGGGCTTCCTGCTGCTGCGGATGCTGCTGCCGGCGCTGTGAACTCTGGCAGAAGTATGGGATTACTTCGGATGCTTTGAAACGCGGGCGCTTGACTGCTTCGGGTTCTGGATAAGAGATTCCCCGGCAAGCCGCGCCCCAGGCTCAATCCTGAGAAAGTTCATTGGAATCGCCATACGTGCAATGATGCGACAGGATTGGAGATACTACTTAAACTTGCGACTCTTTCCTGTCTGCAATGGAAGACGCGGGCCGCGGCTTTCGGCTCCCTCCCGCTCTGCGCTACAATTTTCTCTCCATGACCGACTCTTCCCAAGAGGCCGCGCCCGAAGAAACCGTGACCGTCGAGTTCACGCTGGCCATAGGCGAGGGGCAGATGGCCGCCTCCGCCGTCGTGCCAGCGGGGCCAACCAACTTGACGCAAATTCTGCCCGTCCTGCAATCGCTTGACGATTCGCTCGTCGCCGGCGTTGCGGCGCAACTCGCCCGCCAGGGCCACACCGTTTCTTGCAAGGCGGGTTGCGGAGCCTGTTGCCGGCAGATCGTTCCGCTGAGCATCTTCGAAGCCGAGGCGCTCGCCGCCTGGATTCGCGCTCTTCCGGAAGCCCGCCGCCAGGAACTTGCCGGCCGTTTCCATCAGGCGCTCCTCCAACTCGCCGCCGCAGGTCTCATCGACCGCATGGTTAGCGAAGACTGGCTTGCTCATACCGAATCGGCTCGCAAGTTATCCCTCGACTACCTTCATCAGCGCATTCCCTGCCCCTTTCTCGAAGACGAGTCCTGCTCCATTCATCCTATCCGCCCGCTTATCTGCCGCGAGTATCTGGTTACGTCGCCGCCGGAACGCTGCGTCGATCCCGTTGCCTTGCTAGCCGCGCCGGTTCGCTTGCCCCTTCACTTTTCCCGCATTCTCAACCGCATCGGCGCGGAGGTCGAAAGAGATGAACGCGGATGGATTCCGCTTTTGTTTCTGTTTGCATGGATGAAGAGCGGAGCGTGTCCCGGCGAAGCAGTCGCCGCCACCGGCCCACAGGTGCTCTATGAATTTCTGAAACGGATTGACCACGGACAGATTCCATCGACGGATACCGAGGCGCCCACGAACGATCAGAGCGCAAGCCAAATGGACAGAAAACAGTAGAGTGCGGAATCCCTCGCGAGGCGCTTCAAGTATCCTACGTCGCGTTCCTAGCGTAGTTTTTCTTGTTATCAGTACGCTCCTCAGAGTTTTCATGCGGCTGAGAGGAGACAAGGAATCCAAATACCCCCACACCCCGTACTGAATATTTTTCACAGTGTTCAATTTGGTTCGTGTTTTTTCCGGTTTTGTGGGGTATTATGGTGGAATCTTGGGTTCGATCCCAAGTTTGGACTTGACAATTATGGTTCACATCCTTGAAAGTTCGAAGAATAGCGGTGCGGAAAAGCACCCCGGAGAGCCTGCTCTGGCGCTTCGCACACAGCCTATGGCCACCGCCCTGGTCGGCATGGAAACGCGCCCGGTCGTGCGCTGCGATTTCTGCAGTCTGGTGCAATATAGAACCGGCAATTCCCTTTGCAGAAGATGCCACAAGCTCATCGAGGTGGAGGAGCCGGCAGCTTTAGCGCCGCAATTGGTCGTCGGGCAATCGGCGGCGGATTCGGCCGAGGCCGGATTGCGGGTGGCCGCGCAGGTGCGCGAGTTGCGGCGTCAGCGCCATCTGAGCCAGCGAGAATTGGCGGGACGGATGGAGGTGCCCCGCACCTACATCTCGAAGATCGAGAACGGCAAGGCGATTCCAACTTTGGGTTCGCTCGAAAGGCTGGCTGCGGCGCTGGACGTGGAGGTATGCCGGCTGGTCAACGACTCCCGCAGCCGCCGCGAGGAGGAGGTGGAGGCGATTCTCTCCGACCCGTTGCTGGCCGAAATAGCGAATGCCCTGCCGCATCTTGACTCCCTGCAGCGGACCCTGATTCTAGGTTCCGTGCGCGATGCCGCGCTGGGGCGCCGCCGCTCGGCGTAGAAGGCCGCGCAATGCGCAGGCGGCGCGAAGTCTTTTCCAATTGAAGGATGAGCCTGAAGGGAGCGAAGGGTTAGCGAAGCG
>CAZMHC010000054.1:0-19258 GCA_964565955.1 uncultured Occallatibacter sp. | reverse complement strand
TTGAACTGATAAGATAGCCGGAAATAACAAAGAAAACATCGACCCCGACAAACCCTCCGGCCATGCGGGGCAGCTTAATATGGCAGGCCAATACGCTTAGAACTGCCACTGCGCGCAGGCCATCGATGTCAGGCCGATAGTTCAGAGAGGACTTATTGGACAGGGGAGCTTTCATGTTGTTCGCGTCCATTGTACGCCTCTACCCCGAAAGCGAAATTGTCCAGGACTCGATTTTGAGCACCAAACGGCTTTGAATCAATCTGCACCACGAGCAACGATGTCCCCGCGCTAGAGAGAGCCCAAACGCGCTAAACTAACCCCAGAGCCATTCCGTGCGCATCCTGACCCGTTACATCCTCGGCGAAATTCTCTTCCAAACGCTGCTCGGCTGCGGGCTGTTCACCTTCGTGCTCTTCATGAAGGAGCTGCCCCACATCCTGGAGATCGTGGTCCGCAACAGCTCCACCTTCGCCAGCGTGATGGAAGTGGTTCTGTTCATGCTGCCCAACTTCTTCAAGGTCACCGTTCCCATGGCCGTGCTGGTGGGTGTGCTGCTGGGCCTCAGCCGCCTGGCCTCCGACAGCGAAATCATCGCCATGCGCGCCTCCGGCCTGGGCATCGGCTACTTCGTCCGCGTCGCTTCCATCGTGGCCATTGGAGGCACGCTCCTGGGCCTGCTCAACTCCATGTTCATCGAGCCGCGCGCCAATCAGGCCATCATGGCGCTGGACAAGGCTCTGGCCTCCGAAGCCTCCTACGAGATTCAGCCCCGGGTCTTCGACGAGGACTTCCGCAACTACGTCCTCTACGTCGAAGACGTGCGCTCCGGCACCGGCGCCGCCAACTGGCGTCAAGTCTTCATCGCCGACGTCACCGACCCCATCGCCCCCAAGATCACCACCGCGGCCTCGGCCACCGTAGTCGGCGGCGCGCCCCAGGAACTCTCCAGCCAGCAGCTTTTGATGCGCCTGCGCAATGGAACCGAGCATGAAACCGTCGCCGGTCAGCCGCAGCAATACAACATCTCCACATTCGACGTCGACGATCTGCCCTTCGCCGCCAGCCAGCAGAGCGAAGGCCATCTGGGCCGCCTGGACACGCCCGTCTACGCCCTGTCCATGAGCGATCTGCGGGCGCGCATCCACGGCCCGGAAGGCAAACGCTTCCTCATCGAGATGAACGCGCGTTTCTCCTATCCCGCCGCCTGCCTGGTGCTGATGCTGGTGGGCGTTCCGCTGGGCGTCAAGTCGCAGCGCGGCGGCAAAAGCTCCGCTTGGGTCTTCACCATCCTGCTGGTCTCCATCTATTACCTGCTCTCTTCCTTCGGCATCGCCCTCGGCCAGCAAAACAAGGTTCCCGCTTTTCTCGCGGTCTGGTCGGCCAATCTGATCTTCGCCGCTTGCGGCATTTTCCTGCTCTGGCAGATGGCGAGCGGCGGTCGCGTCCTCAACGCCATCGCCGCCTGGACCTCGCGCGCCCCCAAGCCCGCAACTGCCTCCAAGCCCAATGCCGTCTCCTTCCGCGGTCCGCTCCGCCGAATTCAAACGGCGGCTCTTCGTCCCTGGGCCGATCTCCGGCGCTCCCAGCGCGCCACCCCGCGCAAGGTCTTTCCCCGCATCCTCGACGAGTATGTGGTGCGCGAGTTCCTCTTCCTGTTTTTCCTGGTGCTTTTCGGCTTCGTCCTGCTGATGCTGGTCTTCACCGTCTTCGAGCTGCTGGGCGACATTCTGCGCAACCGTATCGGCCTGCTCACCGTGGGCGAGTATCTGGTCAACCTCACCCCCGATATGCTCTACCAGATCGCCCCGCTGGCGGTGCTGATCTCCGTGCTGGCCACCTTCGGCGTACTCAACCGAAACTCCGAGATCGTGGCCATGAAGGCCACTGGCATCAGCCTCTACCGCCTGGTAATACCTGTCGTCTCCATCGCCGCGATTCTGGCCCTCAGCCTCTTCCTCTTCGACGAGTTCTATCTGCCCCAGGCCAACCAGCGCCAGGAGGCGCTGCGCAGCGTCATCAAAGGCAAGCCGCCGCAGACCTTTCTGCATCCCGAGCAGACCTGGTTATTCGGCCAGCCGCGCCCCGCCGAGCCGGCCCGCATCTTCCACTACCAGTTCTTCGATCCGGAAAGCGACCTGTTCGCCAACCTCTCCGTCTTCGAGTTCGATCCCTCCACCTTCGCCCTCACCCGCCGCATCTTTGCCGCCCGCGCCTCCTGGGATGCCGGCGCCGGCGCCTGGCGCTTCAAGGACGGCTGGCAGCGCGACATCGAAGGCGCCAAGGTAACCCAATTCCGCGAGTTCACGCAAACGTCCTTCTCCGAAATTCACGAAGACCCCAGTTACTTCAAGGAAGAGAAGAAGCAATCCCAGGAGATGAACTTCGGCCAGCTCCAGCGTTACATCGCGGACCTGCGCCAGAGCGGCTTTGACACCATTCGCCTGCGCGTCGCCCTCTGGCGCAAGCTCGCCTACCCCGTCATCGCCGTGGTCATGGCCGTGCTGGCCATTCCTTTTGCGCTCTCCATGGGCCGCCGCGGCTCGCTCACCGGCATCGCCGTCGCCATCGGCGTAGCTCTAGCCTACTTCGTCTTCAACGGCTTCTTCGAGGCTCTGGGCAACGTCAACTATCTGCCCGCCGCCCTGGCCGCCTGGGCCTCCGACATACTGTTCGGACTGGTCGGCGGCTATCTGCTGCTGAAAACGCCGACGTAAGGGGGCGGCGGGGGGAGCGCAGGAAAACGGAAGGCAACGTGTTCGCGTTCCTGGGAGGCTTGCACTTGAAATCATTCACCGGGAATTCAAGCTGGAAGTCTCGAACGTCCGTGGCAATTTTGTGGGTGGGTTGCACGCTGTTGGGGTTCGCGGTCCCAGGTCCGAAAATCCGGACCTGGGGCACCCAGATTTGTGTCTGGCTGATATGGGGACATAGGCCACCCGTCAGCCCTCACCATCCATAAACAGGGGTTGGATTGTAGACGATCGATGCAAAGGTACCGGCCAATTCGTTGGTGCCAATCCCCTGCCCCACTGTGACGAACAGTTGGTTTGTTGCCCCATTGTTCGCGGTTCCGCCGCCGAAGGCGATTCCCCAGAGGTTGTTAAGAACGATCTTCCTCCCGCGCTCGTCTCTTATCGTACCGACAAACTTGCCGGTGGCAAGATCGAATCCGTTGATGGTGCCTTCGACGGAGTTGTTTGAGACCAGCAGCGTATTGCTCAGCGGCCCAAAATTGCCGGGAGCGAGGGCAATGCCCCAGGCCTGATTCAGCGGCCATCCCTGGATCAGCGTCTTCACGAAGGTGCCGTCCTCCTTGAAGACATCGACGTAGCCGCCGGCGCCGACGTTCGGTACTGCATACGTGACGTAAACCAGGCCATTGATGTCCTGAACGCCAAATACCGAGAAGGTCGATGGGATTGCCGGATCGCCAAACGACTTCACCAGTGCGAAGCTGCCGTCGAAGACATCGATCTTATTGTTGGCGGCATCCGCCGCGTAGAGGTAATTCCCCGAGGCATTCGCGGTGATGGCCAAGCCGGTGTAACTCGCCTTGCTGGCCGAGTTGTCGACTTTGAGGGTTGCCAGGTTCTTGTTCAGGCCCGGCCAGGCGCTGATGGTGCCATCGAGCGCGGCAAAGATGAAAGACGAGGCCACGCCCGAAACCAGGAAATCCGTCTTCGATCCGTTGTAAACGATACCCGTCGGTGTGCCAGGGCCGTTGAGGCCGGTCGGCTCGAGGGGTCCGTTGCCGGCGGTGGGAATCGCAACCTTGAGGGCTTCCAGCGTTCCGGCCGCATTGTAGATGGTCGACCAGCCGGTGTCGTTATCGCTGATCCACCAGGGCGAACCGGCGCTCCGAGCCAATCCCCAGGGATTTGCCAGCAGCGGATCGATGGTGGGGGCATGCGAATCGAGTTGATTCGAAACCAGGTTGGTAAGCTGATACTGCGCTTGGGCCGAGGCCGAAACCATGAGAAGCGCGAGGCAAAGGCAAGGGGCGACTGCGATCTTGCGAAACAGCATATTTCACTCTCCAGGGGAAGATTCAAGAACAGAGAAAGGTCGAAACCACTGGTCGGAGCGACTGGGGAGCCGAACCTTCTCTGGCCTCTTAGTTATCGATCGTAGGCCGAGTCGCTACCCGAAGTTGTCATCGGTTTGTCACCAGTTTGCAAATTTCTCGCAGTTGGAGTATCCCCGTCGCGCCTTCGCCGCAAGGTGAGCGATGCGGCGGCCTGCTGGTCGCCATCGCCCTGGTCAAAGGAGTCTTTCTCTACGCCCAGCGCTGGATTCTCATCGGCATCTCCCGCGAGATCGAGTTCGACCTGCGCAACGAGCTGAGCGCCGTGCGCATGATGCTTGGCCTGCCCTCAGGTACAGCGCCAACACCGTCTTCTTCACCGTCGGCGCAGTTAGAAACTCTCAGAACAGTTTCATCTTGATCGCCAAATACTTCTTGGGGTCTTCGCGGATGCTCTTCACCAACTGCTGGGCCTGGTCCATGGTTTGGTCGGCGTGATCGTAGAGGGAGCGGTTCCGCACAAACTGACCCAGCGAACCTTTGCCTTCGTCCACGCTCTTGAGGATCGAGTCCAGGCGAGTTACCGTATCGTCGAGTTTCGCCGCGAAGGCTGGGTCTTTGGCTATTTTGCCCAGAGCGCCGTGACCGGCGTCGATCTCGGCAACCAACTGGTTGGTGTTGGCGACGGTGGCATTCAGGTTGTTGTAGAACGAGTCGTCCTTGAGCAGCTTGCCGGCGCTGCCCTTCCCCTCGTCCAGATCGGTGGCGATCTTGTCCAGCCGGTCGATGGCGGAGTTGGCGCGGGTATAGAGCGTGTCGTCGTCTACCAGCTTGCCAAGCGAGCCTTTGCCCTCGGCAATCGCTTTGGTGACGGTCTCCATGTCGGTGGCGATGAGCGCGATCTTACGGCCCAGTTCGGGATCGTTGATGAGCGCGCCGACAGTGCCGCGATCGGAGTTGAGGGTATCGACCAGGGTCTCGATCTTGCGCAGCACGGTGTCGATCCGCTCTATGGAGACCTGGCTGGTGCGGATCACGTCTTGAATGCTGGGCGAACCGGCCGTCTTGAGTTCGGCGTCCTTGCCGGGAGGGGGGCCGACCGCATGGGCCGAACTGAGATCGACGAAGCTGTCGCCCAGCACCCCGGCCTGATCGATGGTGGCGGTGGAATCGGTATGAAGGTCGTGGAGATATTCGTGACCGACCTGCATCGTCACCTCAACCGGCGTGGGGTTTCGGTTGGGGACCACGCGGACGTGAATCACGTTGCCGATGGTGACCCCTTCCAGCGTGACCGGGGCGCCGTCCTTGAGTCCGGCGGCATTCTCGAAGTAGGAGCGAAGGAGCAGCTTGCGCGCAAACAATCCGCCCGTGGAGCCGGACATGAGAAAAATGAGCACGATCAGCACGGCCATGGCGGCCAAGACCAAAGCGCCGACTCGCAATTGAGCCCACTGAATCTCTTTACGGGTTGGCACGGCACTCCCCCGGTTGAAAATCGGCTGTATTCGCCTTGAGGATAGCAGATGAGCGGGCGCTAACGCCCGTCTTCAAGCACCGCGCTGGCCATGGCCAAGTCGCCGGTATGGGTGATGGACAGAGCGGCGCGCACTGCGCCGAGGCGCGCCGCAATCTCGGCGGCGCGACCGTGGAAGAGCAAGGATGGCCTTCCGGTCGGTTCGCGGACCACCTCGATCTCCAGCCAGTTCACGCCTTGCCCGATGCCGGTTCCCAGCGCCTTGGCCCCCGCTTCCTTGGCGGCAAAGCGGGCGGCAAAGCTCTCTGCGGACCTGCGCTTGCTCAGGCAGTAGGCCTGCTCGGCCGCGGTGTAGACGCGATCGAGAAAGCGGCTCCCATAGCGTTCCACGGATCGCTGAATGCGCCCTATCTCTGCCAGGTCGATGCCGGAGCCGACGATCATGCTGCTATGAAGCTACATCATTTGGCTTTCGTTGCGCTTGCCGAACGGCCCCGCGGCGGCGGCGCCCCGCCTATTACCCCCGCGAGATGCCGCGGGCATCGCGCAAGCCAATATGTATCGAAGCCGGTCAAGCGGCGTTCGACTCCGGCACAGAGCTTACGCGCTCGCTTTCTGCACCGATAAGACGGATGAGAGGCTGACCATGCAGGGAAATCTCGCGGGGCAAGCAATGAGCATTCCGTGGGCACTGCAGATGAAGGCCATCTCCATCGAGGAGCCGGGGCGGCTGGTGCAAACCCTCACCGGGGCTATCCTCGGCTGCGGCGGCTGGGTTCTGAGCCGCGGCGCCAACGATACCGGCACCGTGAATATGCTCTTCGAGTTCGAGCGCCAGGCCTGTGTGGACATCTACAGCGTGATGATCGCCGCCGGACTGGAGCTTAGCCAAAGCGGGCATATCCGCTTCACCGAACTATGCCAATGCACACGCAGCCACTTGAAGGATTGCGGCACCGAGATTGCCAGCATCGACCTGGAAATCCAAACCTTCCCGGTTGAGATGACCTATAACCCGCGCACCCATGAGGCGGCGTAAGCGCAAGCGGTTCCCCAACGCCGATCTGACGATTCTCGGCTCGGGCGCGGAAGAGGCGGCGCTGCGGTCCGCTTGCCGCAGTCTCGGGCTGGAGGCCGCGGCCGCGGGGCTTCCGATTGTGGCTCTTCCGGCATCGGGAGGGATAAGGGATATGCTCGGCAGTCGCCCCTGGGCGTAGCTTGCTTCGGATATTTCGGCGGAGGCGCTGACCGCTTCCCTGCTCTCGGCTCTGGCGACATTGCGCTCCGGCGAAGGGGTTCCGCATTCAACGCAGGCGCATTGAAATTGTCCTTCCTCGAATTTGGATTCGCCATGAGATTTTCAAGCGACAAGAAACTTTCCAGTAAATGGCGGGTTCGTGTATGGTAGATTCCAGTTTTGCAACTGGTTTCAATTTCACCACGGAGAGAAACATGAAGAAGCTGTACACCGTTCTTGCCCTTGCCCTGGCTTTCGTCGCCGGCGGCGCGCTGTACGCACAGGTTCGCGATTGGCACGATCTCGATGCCGTTCACAAGCACGTCCTCGAGGCCATCCATGAGATGGACCGCGCCCGCGCCGCCAACCACTACGATATGGAAGGCCACGGCGCGCGCGCCGAAAAGGCACTCCACGAGGCGGAACGCGAGCTCGGTTTGGCCGTCGACGCATCCAAGGCATCGGCGAGGTAACTTCCTTCCCTGACAAGCCAGGATTGGAGCGAACGGACGCTTGGGAATGTTCGCTCCGCCTGTTATTTCCTTCTTTCCCCCATCTAGCTTCGTTTCCTCTTTCACTGGGGGAACGCATGTTCAAGCGTCAATTGGAATTCGCGCTCGCGGAATTGCTGCTGATTGCGGCGCTGCCGTTGCTGGGATTGGCCGCATCGACATCCAAACTGGGCTTGGCCGGCTCGGCGGGCATTGGGCTGGCAGGTAGGTCGCGCGGAGTCAAAAGACGCGCGCCTTTGCCACTGCGTGGAGCCGATAAGTCCCGACCGGACGAATTGCAGCCGGGGCGGGCGATCCAAGCCTACGAGGAACTGATCGACGCGGTGCTGGCGGAGACGCAAGCGTGAGTCACGCCGCTCTGATTGTTCCCGGCCTTGACCGAATTGGCGGCGCGGAGAGGCAAACGATCCTGCTGGCCAAAGGGCTGGCTGGGCGCGGCTGGCGGGTCAGCGTGGTGGCGCTCACCGGCGACGGGGGTGGCGCGGCAGCGGAATTGACTGCCGCGGGCGTTGCCTTTCTGAGCCTGAAGATGCGCAAGGGGCTGGCAGATCCGCGCGGCTGGATCGTTTTCAATTGCTGGTTAAAGCAAGAAGCGCCCGATGTGGTTCACGCTCACCTGGCCCACGCCGCCTGGTTGTCCCGCTGGTCGCGGCTGGGAGCGCCGGTTCGGGTAGTAATGGATACGCTGCACAGTTGCTCGACGGGGACCGTGGGCCGCCGCCTGGGCTATCGCTGGAGCGGCTGGCTTCCGGACAAGGTTACAGCCGTGAGCCATGCCGTTGCGAAGGCGCATCTCTCCGCCGGAACCGTGAGCCGAAGCAAGCTGGCGGTGCTGCCCAATGGCGTGGATACGCGCGAATGGCGCCCGGATGAGGCCGATCGGACGGCGCTGCGCCGCGAGTTGGGAGTCGATCGGGAGTTTCTGTGGTTGGCGGCCGGCCGTCTGGAACCGGTCAAGGATTACCCGACGCTTCTGGAAGCCTTTGCAAAGGTGGGGACGAGCGCGCGGCTGGCAATCGCCGGCAGCGGACCGCTCGAAAGCCAATTGCGCGAACTCGCCGTGCGCTTGGAAGTGGAGAAGCGGACGCGATTTTTAGGCTTCGCGCCGGATGTGCTCCGCTGGATGCGGGCAGCGGATGGATTCGTGCTCTCGTCGCGGCTGGAAGGGCTGCCAATGGTCCTGCTGGAGGCCGCTGCTTGCGGCTTGCCCGCCGTGGCGACCGGCATTGCCGGAACTCGCGAGGTCATCGTGGATGGCGAGACCGGATGGCTGGCCGAGGCCGGCAGCTCGGCGGCTCTCGAAGGAGCAATGACCCGGACGATGCGCGCCTCGCCGGAAGAGCGCAAAGCGATGGGAGAGCGGGCGCGTTGGAGAGCGATCGAGCGGTTTAGTCTGGAGTCGGCGCTGGATCAGTGGGAGGCGCTCTACGGCGATCTGATGGAACGGAATCCCCGGCCCAGGCGTTGGGGAATTGGCACTACCGATACTGCCCGACACTGAGACTATGCACCCCACCGCGCCAGCCGCTTTCCAAGCCTCGAGGCCCGGATGCGACCCAGGGCCAGCGATTCGTAAGCGCGTTCGATGGGATTCAGGCTTGCGGGCGGAAACTCGGCCAGCGCCCGGTCCACGGAGGTGAATTGTTGCGCATGACTGGCGAGGAAGTTGCGCAAATCCTCCAATTGTCGATCGCTTGCTGAATTCGCGTGGATGCAGATGGTCCAAAGGCCCTTCGGTTTTTCGACCGGCCCCCATAACTGCTGCGGAATCCAGATGAGGCCGCCGCGAACGAAGGGAATGCGGGCAAAACCGTCGGAGAGCGCGCCGATTCCCTGGCTACGGAGCGCGCGCAGGGTTGCGCGGTCAAAGCCGTGGCGAGGCGCAACCCATAGTTGCGGATGGAGCCCGTGGCCGCGGAGAATACTGAGTCCGGCGCGAATCCATTGGCTCTGCTCCGGCTCAGGAACGCCGGCGAACTCTGTTCGGCTGTGCAGGAGCAGCAGGCTCCTGCCGGCGCTTTGGCAGAGGTGGCGGTAGCCGTGCAGGGCAATCGCGGCCCCGGCTGCCTCCAGCGCGCGCATCCGCGGCCAGAAATCGGGGTCGGGTGGCGAAACCGCCAGTTGCGGATCGCAATTGTCGGGAACCACGGCAAGAATGGGGCGAACTCCGAAATCCTGAACCAAGGCTAGGCAGGCCTGCCACCGCGCGATGTCGTGAGTCGGGCAGAGATCGTCGAAGCGAAGAAGATATTGCGCCGGGGTGGGTATCATTCCGCTCTCCGCTGCCGTCCGCGCAGTTTTCCGGGTTGAGATTGCCGTTTTCAAATTGCCTGGCCGTCTCCGACTGGGTTAACCCAATTGAAACAGAAGAAAGCCGAGCGCATAGATGATAAATTGCACTGTCGTGCCAATCAGTGCGACTCGCTTCGCCGGACCGGACTCTCGGTGAACCATGAACGTCATTGAAGAATTGGGACCAACCGAACCCGATTCATCCTCGCAAGCGAGATGCAAGGAACGCTGGGAATATCCCCGTTTATCAGGGGTAAGGGAAGACCCAAGCCGACCAAAAGATCGGAGCAGTCCTCAGCTTGAGCCATCTCCCATTTATCAAGCGGAAGAGCCGGATTCAGTATGGTTCCGTTCCAGGCCACGAACCAACTCCGTAACGCGGAATTTACGCACTCTCTATCCCGCCCACCCAACCGCCCGGCCAGATAAAATTGAATGCGAAATGCAAAAAAAACTGCGCGTGGGCATTCTCTTTGGCGGACGCAGCGGCGAACATGAGGTTTCGCTGCTCTCGGCCGCTTCCATTTTGAAGGCGATCGATCGCGATAACTTCGAAGTCGTGCCGATCGGCATCGACAAGGCCGGAAACTGGCTCACGGACGAAGCGGCGCTGCGCCTCCTTGAAGGTTCCGTCTCAACTGAACCTTCCCAGCAACCGCCGGCCCCGGCTCTCGACGCTCCTTCGTCCCTGCAAACCCATGCCACATTGGCCGGCTTATCCCGCCTCGGCGGTCAATCTCTCAACGTGATCTTTCCAGCGCTGCACGGTACTTTTGGCGAGGACGGCACCATTCAAGGGCTATTCGAGATGGCAGGCATCGCCTACGTCGGCTCCGGCGTGCTTGGCTCGGCGGTGGGCATGGACAAGGACGCCATGAAGCGCCTCTTTGCCCAGGCCAAGCTGCCCATCGTCAAGCACCTGACGCTCTTGCGCGCGGAGTGGGAGGCGCGCCCGCAAGAGGCCGTTGCCCAGGTCGAGGCGGCGCTCGAATACCCGGTCTTCGTCAAGCCCGCCAACCTCGGCTCTTCGGTGGGCATCTCCAAAGCCCATGACCGCCATGAACTCGGCCCGGCGCTGACCCTGGCCGCCAAGTACGACCGCAAGATCGTCGTCGAGCAGGGCGTGGGAGGCAAAAAGGCCAAGGCCCGCGAGTTCGAGGTCGCGGTGCTGGGCAATGATGACCCCGCGGCAAGCGTGGTCGGAGAGATCGTTCCCGGCAAGGAGTTTTACGACTACGAAGCCAAATATCTCTCCGAAGGCTCGGTGCCGATCATCCCAGCCCATCTGTCCCCCGCTGAAGCCGAGCGGATTCGCCAGATATCCCTGGCCGCCTTTCGCGCCTGCGACCTCTCCGGCCTGGCCCGTGTGGACTTCCTCATGGAGCCGCACGGCAAGCGCCGCATCTTTCTCAACGAGGTGAACACCATGCCCGGATTCACCAAGATCAGTATGTACCCCAAGCTCTGGGAAGCCTCCGGCCTTGTCTACAAAAACCTCATCTCCCGGCTGATCGAATTTGCCCTGGAACGCCACCGGGAGAAGAGCCGCACGACGTATAGCCGAGAGGAGTGAAGCGAACGAGCGCCCTCTATCCTTCCTCATCTTCGCTGTCGAATGGCAAAGGGACTGAACGGCGCCCTTCCTTCTCCGGGTATGCGAGGGCCGGTAGTGCGCTCGGACCGTGCTCCAAGTCGGAAAAAAGCGCCGCAATTCGCGCGCAAAACAGGGTATTTTCGAGTTTTTTCTCTCAATTTCGTAGACTTTCAGGCCGATCTTTGCCGTGTTCCATGCACCTGCAAGCGCACACTCGTTGAAATCAAGATGGATGCGTCTCATTGCTCGACCCGCAAGTGCACGGAATTGTCGGGCGCGCCGGGTCGCCGAGTCTTTTTCGGCCCAGGTTTCAGTCGTTCCGGTCCGCGCCAGGCAGCCGTTCGCCAAGAACGGCAACGATTCTGTCGTGGACTTCGCCGATCGTCAGGTCGCCTTCGATGAGCGCGACGCGGTGGGCGTCGCGGGTGGCGATCTCGCGGTATTTCCGCCAGACACGGCTATGGAAAGCGTCCTGCTCGGCTTCAAAGCGCCCTTCGTTCCGGCCGCTTTGAGCTTTGGCGCGCTCGTTGCGGCGGCGTGCGCGGGCCAGGCTCAGTTCCAAGGAAGGCAGCAGCAGAAACGTAAGGTCGGGCTGAAGGTTTCCGCATAGCAGCCGATGAAGCTCAAGAACCGCCTCCGAGCCTAACTGACGCCCGCCCCCCTGGTAGGCTTCGGTGGAGTCCGTGAAGCGGTCGCAGAGAACGATCTTTCCCCGCTCCAGGGCGGGCTGAATCACTTCGGCGATGGTCTGGGCGCGATCGGCGAACATCAGGGCCATCTCCGTCATGGGCGCAATGCCGGACGAGCGCGAATCGAGCACCAGGGCGCGGATGCGGTCGCCGGTCGTCGTTCCGCCGGGCTGACGTGTGAGGATGACTTCGCGCTTTCCCGCCCTTTCGTCGGCGAGATGCCGAAGGGACGCGGTTCCGCGCTCTTGAGGCTTGCCGGCGTCCAAGACGAGGCCGGCCCTGGGGTGGATAGGGCCAAGTCGATGAAGCCACGCCTCCAACAGCTTGATTTGGGTGGTCTTTCCGCAACCGTCCAGGCCTTCGAGTGTGATGAACAGGCCACGCGCCATGCGCTGAGTTTATCATCGCGGCGAAAAGCGAGACGCGGTTGCGGCGATTGTGTTACAAGGAGAGAACCTCAACCGTTCCCGGAGCAGGGCATCCACGCTCCACTGGAGTCGAAGCAAAGTGAAACCACGAAACTTCCCCACGTTTATCGCTCGCGGCGTCTTTGCGGCTGTTGCACTCAACGCCAGTCTCAACGCGCAACAACTGACTCTGGAAGGCCAGACCGGCGGCTTTTTGACTCCCACCGCCTACGTCGTCGAATCCGCCAAGGGGAAGGTCTTCTCGCATCCGGCGGTGAGTTACCACTTTGTGAATACAAACGCGGTGATCGGCGACCTTCACGCCTTCAGCGTCACCGAGGGCTTTGCCAACCGGGCCGAGGCCGGCTACACGCGCGGCGTTCACTTCGAGGGCGACAGCGCGGCCTTCAGCAGCCTCTGGAATTACTCCGGGATGAACATCCTTCACGGCAAGGGGGTGGCGATCAAGGACGGGCAGTTCGGCCCCTGGACGCCGGGAATCGCCGCCGGCGGTGTGCTCCGCCTGGGCGACAAATTCGTCTCCGGCGCGCTCAACCAGGAGATATTCGGAACGCTGAAAACTTACACGAACGGCGATCTCTACGTGGCGGCGACCAAAACCTGGCTGCATCCGCCGTTGCCCTTCGTCGCCAATATCGGCTGGAAGGCCACCAATGCCTCCATTTACGGCATCGGCGGGCAGGCGACGCGCTTCGGCGGGAGGCTCTTCGGGGGCATAGGCATCCCCTTGCCCGCGCCCTTCAAGACGGTCATCGTGCCCTCGGCGGGATTTACCCAACAGCCGCCCCAGGTGAAGAACCTGGGGCTGATTCTGGTGGGCGGCGCGGCCCATATTCCCACCACGCTGGACTATGCCGTGCGGCTGACGCAGAAGGAGAATCCGCACTTCAGCTTCGATATTGGCGTGGGGCAGGTGGCGGGCCAGATCGGCTTCACGGTGGTTCCAACCGGGCTGCCCGCGCCCTATCCCCCCACGGTTACGCTTCCGGTCAATCTTGAGGCGCGCCACGTGGTGGGCATGGGGATGAGCTTCCGCTACTGAGACAATGGCGTTGGCGGAGCGAAAAGCGGCGATCCGAGCAACTTCTTCTTCCGGGACGTGTTAGCAGAGGAGTAGACTGGACGCGCATCCGCGTTTCAGGCCTTGTCGACACGAAAAATTTACGGAGGATATTTCCATGCGTTCGTTCCGCTCTCTGCGCTGGCTCATGCTGGCTTTGCTCGTCACTCTCATTCCCGCGCCATCGCGCGCGGGCGTCTTTGTCAGCGTGGGCTTTGCGCCGCCCGCCTTGCCGGTCTACGAGCAGCCCCCCTGCCCTGAACCCGGCTATATGTGGACCCCAGGCTACTGGGCCTACGGCGACGATGGCTACTACTGGGTTCCCGGAACCTGGGTTCCAGCGCCGGAGCCGGGCCTTCTATGGACGCCCGGCTACTGGGGCTGGTCTGGCGGTCTGTTCGTCTTTCATGGCGGCTACTGGGGCCCCCACGTGGGCTACTACGGCGGCGTCAACTACGGCTTCGGATACGGCGGCCTCGGATTTGCCGGCGGCATCTGGCGGGGACACGATTTTGTCTACAATACCGCCGTGGTCCGCGTGAACACGACGATCATCCACAATACCTACATCGACCGGACGGTCGTGGAGCGGGGCTACGTTGCCAGAGACAGCCACGTTGCCTATAGTGGCGGTCCGGGAGGCATCCGCCACGATCCCAGCCCAGAAGAGCGGGTTGCCGAGCGCGACCATCACGTCGAACGGACCTCGTTCCAGCAGCAGCACGAAGGCGCGGCCAGGGCAGATCGCAACTCGTTCGCCAAGAACAACGGCGGGCGCCCGGCGAACGCCGCGGTCAGCAGGCCTATGGGCAATGTGGGACATGGCGCGGCTGTCGAGCATAATGCCCCTGTCTCCCACGGCACGGAGCCGGTCTCGCATGGAAACGCGCCGCTATCGCACTCCGCGCCGATCGCGCATAACGAGCCCGTCTCGCATCCGGCTCCGGCCTATCACCCCGCTCCCGCGTCTCACTCCGCGCCGATCGCGCATAACGAGCCCGTCTCGCATCCGGCTCCGGCCTATCACCCCGCTCCGGCGTCTCACTCCGCGCCTCCGGCGTCTCACCCGGCTCCAGCATCGCACTCCGCGCCTCCGGCGTCTCACTCGGCTCCGGCATCGCACTCCGCGCCTCCATCGCACAGCGGTTCGGAGCCGCACAAACACTGAGCCGGATCGAAAGCGGCAGACCGCATCTTCAAGCCGAGAGGCCCACGGTCAACCGTGGGCCTCGGCGCTTTCAGGAGAGCCGAGGTCGCGCTCAATCGCTTCGATCCCGGCGATCTCGACTTGAAGGCCGCCGAATTCGGAATGATCGTTGTTGCGGATGCGATAGGCAAGGTCGATGAGGCTTCCCTCGCGCAGTCCGAGGAAGGCGGCGCGTTCGCCCAGGCCCCAGCCTACCGCGCGCACCGTCCCGCTGGAGCCGGCCACCACCGGGGATCGCATTGCGGGTTCGCCTGAATCCTGGACCAGTTCCAGAGAGAGATGTCGCTCTTTCATCAGCCGCGGCGGGGCCAGCAAGCGGACCTTGCGGGCGACAAAGACCGGCTCCGGGTTGCCGTGGCCGAGCGGTTCGAGCTTGCGCAGCCAACCGGCCAGCACCGGGGTGATTCGATCCAGTGGCAGTTCGGCGTGAATGCCCAGCAGTCGTTCGGGTTCGCGGGCGGCCAGGCGCTCCGCGGCGTAGAGGCGCAGGCGGCGCTTCAACTCCGGCAGCGCGGCGGCGGGCATGGCGAAGCCGATGGCAAAGGCGTGGCCGCCGAAGCGCGTGAAGAGGTCCGCGCAGCTCTCGATGGCATTGAGCAACTGAAATCCGTCCACCGACCGCCCCGAGCCATGCGCCACGCCCTCCTCTACCGTGACTACAATGGCCGGCTTGGCGGTGCGCTCCACCACCCGCGAGGCGAGGATGCCGATGACCCCGCGATGCCACCCCTGGCCATCGATCACCAGCAGGCGTTCGGCAGCCAACTCCGCGTCTGCACTCAGCCGGTCGAGAATCGCGCCCAGCGCCGCGGCCTCGGTCTCACGCCGCGCGCGGTTGAGCCGTTCCAGCTTCCCGGCCAGTTCTTTGGCGCGTTCAGGGTCGCGTGTCGTGAACAATTCGACGACTTCGGAGGCGATGTCCATGCGCCCCGCCGCATTGATCCGCGGCGCAATGCGGAACCCCACATCGAAGCCAGTGATCTGTCTTGCGCCCGGATCGAGGGCGGCGGCGGCAAAGAGTGCCCGCAGTCCGACGCAGGCTGGTGAGCGCAGTTCACGCAAGCCAAGAGCGGCAATGACACGGTTCTCGCCCTTGAGTGGAACCGCGTCGGCAATAGTGGCAATGGCAGCCATCTTGAGAAAACTGGGCAGCGTCTTCTCGCGGGTGCGGACTGGATCGCGGCGTTCGAGCAAGGCCTGCGCCAATTTCATGGCGATAGCCGCGCCGCACAGGAACTTCTCAGGGTACGAGCACCCCGGCTGGTTGGGATTGAGAATGGCGAGCGCATGAGGCACGGCATCGCCCGCTTCCAGCAGATGATGGTCGGTGATGATGAGGTCCAAACCGAGTGCGCGGGCGGTCTCCGCCTCGGCAAAGGCTCTCATGCCGGTATCGACGGTGACGACCAGCCGGATGCCGTCGGCGTAAGCGGCTTCGAGGACGCTCGATTGCATCCCATAGCCCTCGCCAATCCGGTGCGGCACATGGAAACGCACTACGCCGCCCAGCATCTCAATGGCGGTCTTGAGCAGCACGACGGCTGTGGTGCCGTCCACGTCGTAGTCGCCGTAAAGCAGCACCTGCTCACGGGCGGCGATGGCGCGCTCGATCCGATCGGCGGCCTCGGCCATGCCCAGCATCAGCAGCGGATCGTGCAGTTGGGCAATCTCCGGATTGAGAAAGGCGAAGGCTTCAGCCGCTTGGGCGATGCCGCGGGCTACCAGTAGCTCGGCCAATTGGAGCGGCAGTCGGGCCGATTTGGCCAGTGCGGCGGCCGCGTCGGGATGCGTTTCCGCAAGCACCCAGCGCTGGCGCGGAGACAGCAAGGAGCCGGGCCGCGGAATCCGATCCGCCACGGGAGCGGCGACGGGTGAGTCTGCGGGAATCACCCGGCTTACTCTTCCTCGTCGTCGTGATCGTGATCGCCGATGACAATATCCTCGAAGCTCTCCAGGTCTTCGAGCAGCGACTGATAGCGCTCATACCACTCGGTGGTGGTTTCGTGCAGAAAGACCAGTCCCTGATAGACAAAGCCCAACTGGATGTAGCCGAGACTGCCCACATATTTGCGCAGCCATTGCGCCTCGACCAGCTCGGTGGCTTCTTCGTCGGGGAAGTTCATCTCGTTGGCTTCCTCGATCAGCGTGTCGAGTTCCTCGCGCTCCAACGTCATTTCGCTGAAGGTCACGAAGGGAGCGCCGACGTGCTTGGCCATCTCCACAAAGTCTTTCCATGCGTCGGGGTTTTCCTTGCCTTCCCACACAATGGAGGGAATGTCCTCGGTGACGTAAGCCGGGACGCGGCGGAGGCCGTGGCCCTCAATAAAGGCCACCATATCGTCTTTCAGCGGAAGCAGATTGTCGGTGCTCATAGTCAAGCTACCATTTTCGCAGATGCGGGCGGTGTGCGCGGCGCGCTAGCGAAAAGAAACTCGCGGTCAACCGAAACAGCAAGAAACTCATCGGGAATTTGCGCGACGCGCGAAAGAGGGAACGGCGATCCGGAGGCGGAAGCGTTTCTCGAAAACATACAGCCCGGAAATGGAGCGATTCCGCTCCGCTTCCGGGCCGCGTGTGCCGTTCTGTTATTGCGCCGCGGTTGCGGCGGCGGGTTGGCTGGTGGTGTAAGTTACCTGCGTGAAGGGCGGCAGGCAGGCATCCACCGGGCAGCTAGCCGGGAACGAGAACGAGTAGATGCGTCCGTCGTTGATCGGCTGATTGGTGATGTCCAGCACTTGAATCTGATACTGCGATCCGCCGGGAACCGTGGGCGAGATGATGAAGTCCTCTCCCAGGTCGCCATCCATCACAGCCGGCGTCCAGACTCCGCCGGAGTAGTAATTCACTCCATGAATGCCATTCTGCAGGTGGGTGATGGAGATCGCTCCCCAATACACGCTCGCGCTGGTAACGAAGCCTATGTTGATGTCGCCCGTGTAATTGGGCGCCTCTTCGAAGTACCAGGAGATTTGCCGGTTCTGCCAGTGGTCCGGGAACATATCGCCCACCGGCACTCCGTTAATCTCGAAGAGATTCAACGACCCCTGCGCCAAATCGAGGTGATAGGCGTCGTCGCGGCACCAGGCGTTTCCGTCCTGGCAACTGTCCCCGACAATCATATCCAGTTCAGCGCCGGTGAATTGGTCCGGAACCCAGCCGTTGGCCCCCTGGCAGAAGGGATAGTCCGGCGCGCCGTTGTTGATGCCCGTGCAGAAGTCGTCGATGGTCACATGGACCCAGCGACCGCAGTTGGCGCCGTTGTCGAAGAAGCCGATGTAGGCGAGATTCGCTCCGGTGATGGGGCGCGGGAAGTAGTCGTCGTAGACGCCCGGTGTGTTCTGCACATTCAGCGCGACGAAGTTTTGCGTGTCCAGATTCGGTTGCGGCACACCGCAGCCTCCATAAGGCTGTCCCAGCGAACTGAACCATGTGGAGTTGCCCGTGTACACCTCCGGACTCGGCGTCGCCGCGGTCACAGTGAACGGAAGCGGATTGCTGGTCACACCGTTTGTGACTACTGTCACGTTGTAGGTGCCCAATGGCAGGTCCGGAACCGTAACCACAATGGCGTTGACGACCCAGTTGACGACCGTGGCCGCCGTGGTGCCGAAGAAGACCTGTCCCGTTCCCTGCGTCGATCCGTCGGTCTCCCCGATGCCTGCGGGCATGATAGTCAAGTTGCTGCCGACAATCCCGGAGGAGGCGCTGAGCCATGACATCTCCAGCGGGCTTGCCGCGATCGTAATCGTGAAGGTGGCGGTCGCGGTCAGTGTGCCGGAGGTTCCGGTAATGGTGATGGGGTAGGTGCCGGCGGGGGCCGCGGTGCTGGCGGTAACCGCGATGACGCCGGTGGTGGTGGCGGAGTTGGTGTTGGCCACCGCGGTCACGCCGCTCGGCATTCCGGTCGCGGTCAGCAATACGGTGCCGGCGAACGGGCTGATGTCGTTAATCGTTATGGTGTCGTTCACCGAGGTTCCCGGAAGAATCGTCAAGGCCGTTGGCGAAGCCGACAGCGAGAAGCCGCCGGCAGTGCCGATGGTGAGGGAGAAATCGGCCGTTGACGAGATCGTTCCGGAGGTCCCGGTAACTGTAATTCCGTAAGTTCCCGCAAGCGCTGTGTTGCTGGCAGTGAGGGTAAGCACGCTGGTTCCGCTGGCGTTGGGAGCGGTGAACGCGGCAGTGATTCCGGCGGGCAATCCGTAGAGGCCGGACGCGGTAAGCGTCACGTTGCCGGTAAATCCGTTGAGGGGCGCGATCGTGATGTTGTCGGTTACGCTCTGTCCTTGAAGAACCGACAGACTGGTGGCCGAAGATGTGACCGTAAAGCTCGGCGCGGTCGTCAAGCCGCAGGGCGAACCGTTGATGGCAAAGTTTGTGGGCACCAAATTGAGTGCGCCGGTAAACGCACCATTGAAGCCGACGCCCCCGTAGCTGCCGCCGGCCGGGATGGCCGCGTCGTAACTCAGGCTGTTGACCGTCACGTTGGCGCCGGTCTGAGTATCGGTGGCGTTCCAGATCGAAGAGATCGTCTGCCCGTTGGCGAAGGTCCAGGTCAGCACCCAATTGCTCCAGGCAGAGGTTCCCGTGTTGTTGATGGTGATTCCCGCTCCGAAGGTGGTTCCGCCTTGCGGGAAGATAGTGTAAACGATATTGCACACGGAACTGACCGGCGCGGTCACCGACAGCGCAATGGTGGCGGTCGCGGTGGTTGGGCTGGCGCTGGAGTTAGTGCCGGTGA
>CAZMHC010000053.1:0-19652 GCA_964565955.1 uncultured Occallatibacter sp. | reverse complement strand
GAAAATTCATGCACTCGAAGTTGTAGTAGTCGGTCTCGACCTCCGGCCCCACGCCCACCGAGTAGCCCAGCGCGGCAAAGACGCCGACGATCTCATTCAACGTCCGCGTGATTGGATGCTCGGCCCCGGTCAGCCGCCGCGTCCCCGGCAGCGTAATGTCGATGACCTCCGCCTTGAGCGCCGCATCTCTCGGCCCCTCGCCAACCGCCTCGTCGAGCAGCCGCTCGACCAATTCCTTGAAGGCGTTGAAGCGCACTCCCAGCGGTTTCTTGGCCTCGCCGGGCGCAGCCTTCAGCCAGCGGTCCTGGACTTCTTTGAGCCGCCCCTGCTTGCGCCCCAGCCATTGCAGCCGAAAGGCCTCCACACCCTCCTCGCCGTCGATCGCCGTAGCGGCCCCGCGCGCCTGCCCCTCCAGTTGAGCGAACGCCAAGTCAAGCGCTGCCTCGTTGAATGCAGTCAGATTGGGAATCTCTTCGTTCATATGCGTATACGTCAGGATAAACTACCAGGTGGAGCAGCCGATTCGCATCGCTCAACAGAAGCAGTCTTCGTTTTCGATTTCTTCAATCAGGCCACCAGCGTGCGGCACCCTGGTAAGTGTCAGTGGAGAGTTCAAACCTGCGCCCACAGGCGTACATCGAAAATGATGCATGACCGCACCGCCGGGCCAAGGGGATTTGAAGAAGACTTGGAGAGAACAATCGGCATGGACTCGCGAGAACGTTCCTTGCTCTATTGTTTCGATAAGTTGGCGAACTGAATTAGGGCGCGTTCACACTAAATGCGTTATAATTGCGCGATAGAAAGATCGCTGCGGGCAGTTAGAGAAAATCAAGGATAGCTTGCCGATTCAGCGCGGCAATGTGAAATTGCCTAACCTTCAGGCGGTCAACGCGATTCCGTTCATTGCCAGGCGGGGCTGCAAATGGCGGGGGCTTCCCGAACAGTTTGGCAAGTGGCACTCCGTTTGCACGCTTCTGAATCGCTGGTCGAGGAACGGTGCGCTCGAACGGGTAAAGGCAATGAAACGCGACAACTCGCGTTCGATCCGGGCATGGTTCCCGCGGTTCCTCCCAAGTTCAATCGTCTCGATGCTTGGGAATGCGACCGCGAATTGTATAAGAAGCGAAACGAAATCGAGCGGCTTTTCCGACGGCTCAAAGGATTCCGTCGAATCTTCTCCAGATTCGAGAAGCTGGATGTCGTCTGCCTAGCGTTCATTCATTTCGTCCCAATCGTCGAGGCACTCGGATAGCGTTAACAGGCCCTAGCAACTCTCGCGGGGGATGGTGGAGCGCGCCCGTTGGAGTCCGGCCGCTACAGCCGCGCCGGACTTCAACGCAACCCCAACTGCGTCTGAATCGAAGCCCGTTCCACTAAAGACAACTGCTTGTATGACTCCCCGATGCAACATTGTCACTTCCGGATGTGTTGCACTTGGACTTTGAGCGCGGCCCGTATTTCGGCCGGACTCGATCGCATAATCCGATCGGATCCCGCCTGCCTCTTGAGAGCGAATCCGCAAATGCCAATCCGGTTCGCTTTCGAATCGGCGACGCGCTCATTGCCGAAGAAGCGGCCTACTGCGCCTGCGGCGCCTGCGGACGCGGAACGACAGTCTGCGGTTGCGGAGCAGCGGGGGACTTCGGCTTGGGCGCTTCCTGCTTCTTCGACGGCGCCAGAATCGCGTGCAGAATCGTGCCTTCCATGCGCGGCATGAATTCGACGATCCCCGCCTCGCCAATATCTTGGATGAGCCGGTTGACGATCGCGTATCCCAGTTCGCGGTGGGCCATCTGGCGGCCGCGGAAGCGCAGGCTGGCCTTCACCTTGTCGCCCTCGGTCAGGAAGCGGACCGCCTGATTCTTCTTGGTCTGGTAGTCGTGTTCATCGACAGTCACAGAGAACTTGACCTCTTTGACCGTAATCACCTTCTGCTTCTTCTTGGCGGCGCGGTCGCTCTTTTCCTTCTCGTAAAGGAAGCGGCCGTAGTCTTGGATGCGGCAGACCGGGGGGACCGCGTTGGGCGAGACCTCCACCAAGTCCAACCCTCGCTCACGGGCAATTCTCAGCGCCTCGAAGGGCGGCAGAATGCCCAACTGTTCGCCGTTTTCGTCGATGACCCGAATCTCGCGCGCGCGAATCCGATCGTTGATGCGAATAAAAGACTTTACCGAACGTTTGTCGAGTGCGATGGTGCTCCTCCAAAAGTCGCCCGCGCCCGCCTCCCGGACCTGCCGGAATCGCCGCGGGCAAACCGGCGCAAACTGAGTATAGCATCGGCTTGGCTTCGCCGAACAAAACAAAGGATTCGCAGGGAAAATGGCATTGCGAACCAGGGGAAATGTTCAGCGGTTGCCCGTTTCTGATCGCCGCTTTTGCGCTATTCTAATAGAAAGAACTGGAGGTTGGGGGCCGTGGCTGTCAGTATGCAATCCCTCAAAGCCAACTTCCCGGATGCGTCCATCGCGGTCGTCGGCGTGGCCGCACAACAGCCTCGGCAGTGGCAAATGCAAGTCGGGAAGAGATGGATGCGCTCATCGCCGATCGGAGTGCGATCGCTCACCGCCGCGCTACGCTGCCGGCGCTCGACAGACGCGGCGAAGATGGAATCGTGGGTAGGGACGAAAACTGGCTTCCTTCGCGATTGTCGATTCGTCCGCCATGGTTGCCATCATGCTCGATGAGTCCGAGGCTTTGCGCCAAACGACCGCGATTGCGAAGAGCGCGGTTTGCCGGCTGCCGTCGCCCTGCCTTCTTGAAACATCCATGATCCTTCAAATTCAACTGCGGCGGCCGCTGGACGGCTTCCGCCACAACCGATTTCACAGGAGAAAAAACATGGCAAGATCGTTAGGCGGCTTGGATCTGCAAACAGCCATTGCGGGCCATCTGAAAAACAACAGTTTCAGGGTTCAGGAAGAAGAAGAATGGGATCACAACAACAAGATCGATTTCGTAGTCACTAAGTTTCCCCGCTATCCGAAGCTTACGTCCGTCGGCGTTCAGGTGACGGCGCGATGTAAAGACGGCGCAAAGATAAGCGAGTTCGTAGCGAAAAACGATCCAAACAGCGGAAATGTTACGGTTGCCGACAAAGCCCTTTACTTGGAAATCGAGGAAAACGTCGACATAAACAAGGGAGGGGCCGATCTGGTGGCCCAGGTTCTCTATGCTTTCCAATTCGACGAGCAATTTGCCGATACGAGGGTTTGGGCGGCAACGATTCAGGCAAAGACCGATTCCATCAGCTATCGCTTTTTCGACCCTCGCAAGCTCAACCCGTTCGCTGCTCCGGCCAATCCCGTCATCGCTACTCCAGGCACACCGATCGACGACCTCAAAAGCTCCGCGGAACGTCTGGCCAAGGCCCTGGGAAACGGGAAACTTGAGTTAGAGGGAAAGCTGCACACGTTTCTTACCGAAAAGGGATTCGGGTTTATTTCCGCTCAGGATGGAAGCACCTATTTCATGCACATCAGCGAAGCGAAGGATCCAGTTCTCTTGGGCCATCTCGACGCGCTTATGAAGCTTCCGGGAAAGACATCGCTGCAATACCAAGTGCTTTTCGAAGACGGGGGCAAGACGCGACCCGACACGGAATACAAGACCGCAAGGAACGCTCGGCTGCTTTTGAAAGAGTGACGCCTTTCGGGGATTGTCGTTCCTCGGAGTCGATAAACTCCCGGAACAAGCATGGTATCGGACGAAAGTCCGGATACCATGCCATACTGGAACGGGCCGTCAGATTCGGGCGCTCTCTTGTAAGGACAAGAGATGATAGATCGCATCGCGATAATCGGGACCGGGCTACTGGGCGCATCGGCGGGTCTTGCGTTGCGCGCCGCGAGCTTTCACGGCTCCATCGTGGGCTGGAACCGGAGCGCGGAGGGGGCGCAAACGGCGCTGGCCGCCGGGGCCATCGACTCGATTGCGACAGACCCTCTGCAAGCCGCGCGCGAGAGCCAGGTGACCGTGCTGGCCATGCCCATCTACGCGACCCTGGACTTCATGGAGAAGCTGGCCCCACTGCTCGGCTCCGATCATCTGGTCACCGACGTGGGCAGCACCAAGGCGCATATCTCCGCCGCCGCCGCGCGGCTTTTCAATACGCCTCCGCGCGCCGCGTTTCTGCCGGGGCATCCGATGGCCGGCAAGGAGCGGGGCGGCTCGGCGCTGGCCGATGCAACGCTCTTTCGCGGCGCGGTTTGGCTCTTCACCGACGATCCCGCCGCCCAGCGTTCCTCGCACTCGGCCGCATTGGTGAAGGCATGGCGGGAATGGGTCGTTGCATTCGGCTCCAGAACCATCGATCTTGATCCCGCGCGCCACGATGAGTTAGTCGCCTGGGTCAGCCACCTGCCGCAGTTTGTGGCCACGGCCCTGAGCGCGCTTTTGCAGGAAGAGGTGGGCGATGCGCCGGAGCTGAAAGACGTGGGCGGGCGAGCGTTGCGGGAGATGACGCGGCTGGGCGCAAGTCCCTACTCCATGTGGCGGGATATCGCGTATACTAATTCCGAAGCGGTGGCCGCCGCTCTGCACAAGCTGGAGCAGAGGCTTGCGCATCTGCGCGAGAACCTGCGCACTCCGGAGTTGCGCGACGAGTTCGAGCAGGCCAACCGATTTCGGCGGCAATAGTCCTTGTTTCATTTGCGAATTCCTCTTGCCTTGGAGAAAAATCCGTTCGCCGAGATTCATGCTAGAATGGGCGGCGCGGAAAGATTCGAGCGAAAGGGGCCGAAATGGCGGGGACGCATTTGGAGGTTGCCAAGAAAGAGGCGGCGCGGTTGACTGAACAGATCGGTCTCCTTGAGGAGACGATTCGCCGCCATGTGGATAGCTGCGGCGCGTGGTCTACGATCGAGCGCAACGCGGGAGACGATTCGCAGACGGTTTGGGCGGCTGGCTTGAACCCCGCCGCACAGATTGAGCGGCTGAGCGAAGAGATTGAGCTGCTGCAAGAGGCGATTCGCAAGCATACGGAAACCAGCGGCGCCTGGAATACGATCCTGCGCAACGCAAACGAAGACGACGCGGAGTTGGTTTGGGCTTCCGGTTCGGAACCGAGCGCCCAGATCGATCGGCTGACCGGGGAGATTGAACTTCTCCATCGGACTATTGATCGCTATGCGGAGACCAGGGACGCTTGGGAGACCATTCTGCGCAATGGGACGAGCGAGGTGCGCATCGTTTGGGGCGCGGATGCGGAGTCGGAGCAAACCTTATCGAGCGCCGTCGCGGAGGAACCGGCCCAGGCGGCGGCTATACCGATGGTGCGTGAGGCGGCAGTTTCCACGCTTCCCGATAACGTTCACGCACTCCAGCAAGATTCGCCTGCGCGCGTGGACGGCAAGGAGCTTCCCGTGGAGGACGCTTTTGCGCGCGATCCGTTCTTTACGAATGACGCCCAGGAACAACCTCCGGCGACGCACCTTCCTCCGGCGAATGTTCCGGCTTTTCAGGGGGGGATTGCCGGACTGCCGGAGGGCGTTTCGGTGTGGAATTTCGATACGATCAAAGACACGATCAACGCTTACGGCAAGAGTTTCGCTCCGGGCCAGTTTTGGAAGCGCCTGGGCGGGGCGACGCGCAAGGACGAGCAGTTTCAGGGCTTGGGACTTGGGTAAACGGAGTTCCCGCGTACGTACGCGGGAACTCCGAATTCAGTCGGCTTCCTTGGCCGGGTCCAGGGTATGCAGTCCTTCGGCCTTGGCTGCTTCAAGCAACTGGGCCGAGGAGGAGACGAAGATGATCTCCGTGCCTTGGAACAGGTCGCGGGCCACCAAGGCGGCGGCCAGTTGCAGGGTATCGGGCCAGCGCAGTTCGGTGCGGTCGAGCAGTTGGCGCGCGGCCTCGAGGACCGCCGGGTTGAGCGGTTCCTGCACGGTGCGTGCGGCTTCCATGCGCAGCACGTCGAGGGCGGAGGCGGCATCTTCAGCCGAGATGTCGCCGCCCCGCTGCCGGCGGCGAACGGCCGCGTAGACCTCCAGGGGCGTGGAGGCGGAGATCAACTTGCGATTGTCCTCGACGGCCTCCATCAGTCGGATCAGGGCATCGGTTCCGGGTTCGCGCACGAAAAGCTTGGCGAAGGCAGTGGCCTCAATAAAGTAGCAGCTCAATTGTTCCCCCGTTCCTCTTCGATGGCCTCGGCGATGGAGTCGCCATGAGCCGCGACTGGATGGAAGCGTTGCGCTTCATCGGGAATACCGGCCTCGGAGCGGTTCAGGCGAATGGTGGTGGTGGGATAGGCAGGGGTCTTGGGATTGGCGATCTTGCTGGTGACCACGACGCCGCGCTGGATGGCCTCTGCCAGGACCGCCTGGCGCGACTCAGGGTGCTGATTCCAGCGGAAGGCCTTGCGCGGCAGGAAGGAGTCGCGGAACCACTTGAGGGCGATAAAGGCGTGTCCTCCCCGCTCGGCCTCGGCCAGGGCGGAGCACAGTTCTTTGACGCGGACTTCCAGGTCGGCGGGGATCACAGCCTCCTGGCTGTCGTCTTCCTCGTCCTCGAAGGCGGGTTCGTGAACCGTTCGGGGGACGAAAACGGCGCGCGGAGCGGGGTCGGCTCCGTCGATTCTCTCGAAGTAGATGCGCACCTCATCTTCTTCCGGCGACCAAGCCTCGGCGGGGGCGTTGCGGCGCTTGCTGCGACCGCTTTCGCTGCACAACTCGACGATGGCTTGATAGCCGACGGGCGCCAGGAAGCGGAGCGCCCGCGCCAAGCCGGGGTCGGTGGAATAAGACAGTTCGTGAAGCGCTTCCTCGATGAGTTCCTCCGCATCGGGAATGCTCAGATTGCTTAGATCTACGCTGCTCTGCGCAGCTTTTGCCGTTTTCATATCCTTCTTCTCCGTATGCCGCTTCTTCTGCCAACGATGCCGAATTCCTGACTGAGGCTATTGGGCCCTGGCCCCAGGCCTACCTTTTTGCACAGCACGCATGGGGAAAAGGAAGCAGTTTTAGTTCTAAAGCTGAACCGTCCCAGAGGTATCTGGCCGAATCCTACAAAAGAAAGCGGATTTGGCCCGTTGCGATTCTCGAATATCGGTAAGGCGCTGTTCGCAATTGGATGGTTCGTCAACTCGACGCCATTCTCATTGTGCCTTTTTTCTACCTTACTGGAATTGGAGAAGCACTTTAGTAATCCCTCTGTTCCATACTATACCATCCTAGTGTAACCCATTCATCCGTTCCATATGGCGCAAATGTGCAAGAGTCTGTCCGCCGACGGAGCGGCGGAAGGCCGTTAGCCTTGCCCGCAGCCGTTTATTCGGCCTGAAGTCTCCAAACGAGTCTCGGCGCGCCGCATCGAAACGGCTCACCGAGGCTCTCTTGGAAGAGAAGGTGGAGAGCGCCAGGTCGCTCGTATCGGGTTCCCACTCATTTCCTGGATTCATCAAATCCTGGGTTCCAAAAGGAATCCTTGCCCCGGGGCTTTCCTGGCGCCTTAACGCGAGCGATCAGTTGAAGTAGGCCTTGTTCCTGTCGGCGAAGCCAGCCTTGTCGGCGGGCAAATCGTCGAGTGAAAAGATCGCGCTCGATGGGCAAACGCTGGCGCAGTTTCCGCAGTCGATGCACTCGTCGGGGTTGATATACACCTGCGGAACGATCCCCGCGGCCGCGTCGCCCTCGGCGGGCGCAATGGCGGCGGTGGCGCACTCGGCCACGCAGACAAAGTCTTTGGTACAGGCATCGGTAACTGCATAAGGCATAAAATGCTCTCCTTGATCTTCCATGGCGGCCTCTTTGCCTCGCGCCGTCCCCTACAGGCTATCCAGAAACAGCCCCGAGGCTCCGTGATTCAAATCACAGTTTAGAGGGTCGTTCTGGATCGAGGAGGAATCTTTCCAGTTACGGTCCGGGGCCAATTTCAACGCAATTGCAATCGTCCGTTCATCATTTCTCGGCGCGCTGCCATCACGATAGATTCATGATCTCCAGCCGCGGCAATCTCATCCTGGAGCAGGCGCTATCCTGCTGGAACTGGAAGTGCGCCCTGGTCAGCGCATCCGCGCGTTCGATGGTCTATCTGGCGGCGCTGGCGCGCGCCGGGCTTCGCGGCGGAGCGGCCATCGTTCTGGTCGAAGTGGCTTACGTTGCACTCACCGCGGGCCTTTATGCCGGATTGCAACAGAAAGCGCTGGGCCTACGCTGCCGTCCATTCGGCAACTTTATCGTGGTTCTGGCCGTTCCCATGCTTGCCCAGCTTCTGGACTGGGTAGCCCATCGCGCCGCCGGAGCAACCGCGCCCTGGAGGGCAACCTTTGCCGTCTGCGCCTATGCGATCGTCTCCGCCCTATTTCACCTGCACACGATGCGCGGCGGCGCCTTCCTCACCGGCGGGCGGGGCAACTCTCTGCTTGAAGACTTCCGCCGCGTTCCGCGGCTGGTCGGCAGTTTTCTGCTCCGTCCACTGCTGCTTCTCTCTGGCCTTGCCGCTCGTCTGGCCCGCATGGCCGAATCGTCCACCGCGCTCTAGTGTCCTGAGTCCAAAGTTCATCGCAAAACGAACCTGTAATCCTGAGCGGAGTTTGGCGCGTTTTTTGCGCCAAACGCAGTCGAAGGACCTGCGATTCGCCGCTCTAGTACTGCAGTTGTAGATTGCGAGATCGGAGGGAGCAGAGGCCTTCAGGCCTCTGAAATTGATACCAAAATGTTGGGCCTTTAGGCCCGGGCCTTTGCCAATCTCAGCCGAAATCCAGATATACAACTGTAGTACTAGATCGAAGGCCGCGTTTTATCTCCTCAGAAGATGCGTATCCGGATTCCGGTGCTGGCGCCGAACGAAGACATTTCGCTGGGGAAGAACTCCGGCCAGTATTGATACTCGAAGTCGGCCAGCCGCAGGCGAATCCGGTGGCTGATGCGATAGTCGACACCGGCTCCGGGCGAAAACACGAGATAACTCCCGTGAGCGTAGTTATAGGGATAATTGAACTCGCCGATGCCCACCAGCGCCTTGGCGTAAGGCTCGAAGTTGCCCATCCGCCAGAAGCCGCGCGGCCCGATCGAATAGGTCGATTCGTGGACATCGGCGCGCTGGCGAAAGACCAGCCAGCGCGCCTCGCCTTCCATTCCCACATGGCGGCGAAGATCGGCATCGAAGAATGCCGAGGGGCCCAGCATCTTGCGTTGGCCGTACTGAATGTCGAAGGCGGAAGCTGTGCCGCCGGCGGAGAGCAGCAGCCCGCCGGCATCGGCGGCCGGCGCGACCTGGCCTTGCGCCGCGCGCCCCAGAACCAGCAAGACGGCCAGCGCTGCCAGCGCGGTCCGTCTCCCTGGCCGCATTCTAGACTCGTCGGCCGAGCCGGAACGGCATCCCGCCGCGAACCCCAGCTTGTTACCCCACACTGCAACGAAACTATGCAAGCTCTTCATCGTTCTCCCGCGGCGTACTGCAAAGGCTGCCGACCTATTTGGCAATGTTCAGCGTCACATTCCGGTAATGGGTGATGTCGCTGTTGGCGCCGATGCCGACAACCTGAATGACGTAAGTTCCCGGAGCCGCGCTGCTCTGGGTGAATCCGGAACAGCCGGCAGCCAGCAGCGCAGCCCCCGAGAGGAGCAGAATCAGGAGCGCGGTCAGCGCGCCAAAATGCCTCTTGCGCAATCGCCACGCAACCCAGCCGAAGATCGCGCCGAGGGGGAAGAGCAATCCGGCCAGGGATGCGCTCCGGCCGCCGGGATGTTCGTTCATCGCCGAGGAACCACCGCTCAGAGGGTTGTCGGTGTCGATGGTAAGCTGCGTGGTCGCCACCGAAGCGGAGGCGAGGGCGACGGCGATGCTGGCAAAGTGGCAGGTTACGCCCGCCGGGAGCGAGGCGCAACCCAGGCCGATGGTGTCGGCAAAGCCGGAGACGGAGGTCAGTGTCACGGTCACCGTGGCGTTCTGGGTGGTGGCCATCGTGACGTTGGGCGGCGCGATGACGAGACTGTAGTCGGTTGCCGTGCTTGATACCGTGATTGCCGACGATGCGGAGGGGCTGTGTAGCGTATCCCCGGCATAGGACGCGACCACATTGTAGGTGCCGGCATAGAGATTTGGGACAAGAGTCGCCACGCCGTCCGCATCCAGCGAGGCGGACCCCAGCACGGTGCCGGCACTGGTGAAGGTTACCGTTCCGGTGGGGATGGGCGAAGTGGGGGCACTGCCGGGGCCATCGACGACCGTGGCCACCAGAATGACTTGCGGCGTCGTTCCCCCGGTCGTCGAAGTGCCCAGATTTGTGTCCGTGGGAATGGTGTTTACCGTCTGGAGCCATGCGGCGGATTGGCTGGGCGCGTCGTCGATGTCCCCGCCGTAAGCCGCCGTAATCGCATAGGGAGCGGCGCTGGCCGGGAGCGCGGAGTAGCTCAGCGTGGCCACGCCGGCAATCAACGGCGCTGTGCCGATAGATGCGCCATTGGCAAGAAAGTCGACGGTTCCGCCGGGGATTCCGCCATTGCCGGAGACGGTCGCGACAAAGACCGCCGGCGACAGCACGACGGAAGGGTCGGGGCTTCCGGTGACGGCGATCGAGGTGGTGGCCTGCACCACGGTAAACGGTAGCGCGGCGGAGACGCTGCCGCCGTCGTCCGTATCCCCGGAATACGTGGCGACAACGGAGTACTGACCAGGCGGCAGCGTCTGGTTGATGGTGGCCGTCCCGTTGATGGAGGCCGCGCTGGCGCTGACCGTGGCCACGATGTTGGATTGCGCGGCGGTTCCATTCGCTATCGAAAATGCGACTGTGCCGGTGAGCGCGGGATTGGCGCCCGCCGTGACCGTTACACTTGCCGTAAGCACCACCTGAGCGCCGGCTATCCCGGTGCTGGGAACCGCGATTACGAAAGTTGAGGTCTGGGTCTGAAGCACAGTCTGGATGATCGCCGGGGAGTTGCTGGGGCCGTTGTTCGTGTCGCCCAGGTAATCTGCCGTGATGCTGTGGGAGCCGATGGACAGAGGCGTGGCGGTTGTGAAGGCGGCCATGCCGGTGGCGGCGGCCACGGTTCCGGTTCCGATCTTCGCCGGTCCATCGTAGAAGTCGACGGTTCCAGTGGCGGGCGCGGCTCCGCCGGGCGTGACGGTGGCGGCAAAGGTGACCGGAACGCCATAATACGACGGGTTGGGCGTTGAACTTACCACGGTGGCGGAGGCGGCCAGCACATCCTGGCTCAAGGTGACCGGGCCGCTGGCCTGGATCTGATTGGCCGAATCGCCGCTGTAGGTCGCGGCAATCGCATTCGTGCCTTGCGGGAGCGCCGCTGTCGAGCAGGTTGCGACCCCAGCGGTGAGCGTCACGCCCGCGCAGAGCGGAGTCGCGCCGTCGCTGAAGTCGACCGTGCCGTCGGGGGCGACGCCTCCGCCGTTGGAACTGGTCACGGTTGCGGTGAAGGTGACGTTCTGGCCGACCGAGGACGGATTCTGGCTGGATTTGAGGTTGATCGTCGTGCCCTCGATCACGGTTTGAATCAGCGCGGCCGAGGTGTCGGGGTAGTGCAGCGCGTCGCCGCTGTAAGTCGCCGTAATCGTGTGCAGGCCGACGGCAAAACTCGATGTTGTGTAGGCGGCGGCGCCGGTGGCGTTCAAGGCAACGCCCGTCTTGAGAACCGTTGCCCCGTCATAGAACGTGACCGTGCCGGTGAGATTGCCGGTGCCGGCTCCGGTAGTCGCCTGGGCGGTGATGGTGACGCTCTGACCGAATCCGGAGGGGTTCAGCGACGAACTCAGCGTGACCGTCGTCGAATTGACCGCGGATGCCTCCCCCACCACTTCGATGTTCAGCGGCGAGTTCAGGACGGCGCCGGCCGCGCTCGCGACCTCCACATAAGCGTCGGCAACGAAGATATTGCCGGTCAGCGTCTCGGAAGTCGTGCCCGGCGGAAAGGTCAACGAAACCGAGGGCGCGAACTCGGCGCTGACGATGCAGTCCTCATCCACGGCCAGGAAAGGGCTGCCGGTGGCGCAGGTGGTCGCGTTGCCCAGCGCGACATTGTCGGTGGCCAGAGCCTGAATCGAGGTCAGATCGACCGCGGCGTTGCCGTCGTTTTCGATTGTCTGGTTCTGCGGCGCGGAGGCGCTTCCCTGGCGCACCGTCGCCGCAGTGAAATCCAGCGCGACCCAGTTGGCGGTCATCTCCCGCACCACCATGTTCAAGGAGTCGGCAAAGTAGAGATCGCCGCCGCCGTCGAGGAAAAGTCCGATGGGTCCGTGGATGTTCACCGCGTCGAACTGCCCGGCCGCGTTCAGGAACTGGCCGAGGCCGGAGGCGGCGAGGGTGGAAATCTTCCCGGTCGCCGAACTGACCTTGCGAATGCTGTTGTTCTGGGTATCCGCAATATACACGTTTCCGGCGGGATCGACGGCCGCGCCGCAGGGAGCGAAGAGATTCGCCGCCTTTGCCGCCTGGCCGTCGCCGGAATCGCCTTGCGTTCCGGTTCCGGCATACGTATCGATTGCGCCCCCATTCACCGCTCGGACGCGATTGTTGCCGGAGTCCGGAATGTACATCGTGTTGCCGGATGAATCGAAGGCCACGGCGTAGGGAAGATTGAGACCCGCCGAGGTGGCCGGGCCGCCATCGCCCGAGTAGGTTCCCTCGCCGTCTCCGAGCGAACTCAGAGCGCAATTGCCGGCCACCGTCGCGATCAGGCCGGTCGCGGCGTCCATGCGCAGAATGCGTTGGTTGCCGGTATCGGCAATGTACAGGTTGCCGGCGCTGTCCACGGTCACCCCCTGGGGCCGGTTGAGCTCGACGACCTGGGCCAAGGATGCCTGGCAATTCCCTCCCAGTCCGGCCGTGCCGTTGCCGGCCACTGTAGTAATGGTGCCGGTGGGAATGCCGTTCACCGCCGCAATCTTGCGCACCCGGTTGTTGGCCGTATCGGCAATGTACAGGTTGCCCGCGCCGTCCAGAGCCACGCCGGAGGGAGAAGACAAGGTTGCGTCGGCGGCGGGGCCGTTATCGCCCGACCAGGTTGCGTTGCCGTTGCCGGCGATGGTCGAGATCTTCCCGACGGTCATCGCGGGGGGATTGGGCACGGGCGCGGGCGCGGCAACCATGCGAATGCGATTGTGGACGCTGTCCGCGATGTACATATTGCCGGCGCCGTCCAGCGTCACGCCGGTGGGCTGGTTCAACTCCGCATGGAGGGCGGAGATTCCATCCACCACCGTGTCCAGCCAATTGCCGTTGCCGGCCACCGCGGAAATGTTGCCGGGAACGAGAACGCCCAATCCGCCCTGGCCGATGCCGGAAAGATACGCCGTGCCGAGAACGTTGCCGCGGCTGTCCAACAGCGCCACCGCGCCCACGCGCAGGCCCGGAGCCGTGGGCGTGAAGGTTACCGATTGCGTACAGCTTCCGCCAGCCGCAAGCGGGGTTGAGGAAACGCAGCTAAACCCAACGCCAGCCTGAAAGTCGAGGCCGGACGCTCCCATCGTCAGCACTTCCACGCCGGCCACCGTGCCTCCGGCCGGCGCGGTCACCGGGACGCTTTGCTCGCCAGCCGTTGCGCCGACAGGCTGCGGCGTACTGAAGACGGCCTGCGCCCGCGCGCCCGCGCCCATCAGCAGCAGTGCCGCCCATGCCGCCATCAGGCGTACCTTTCGCCTCCGCGCAAGGCCCCCGGCAACGGCGAGTTTTGCAGCGCCCGGATGCGATTCCGCGGCTTCGGTAGGGCGCGCCTCGACGACGGCCGTGGCATATCCGCTCCCACGATATACTCCACTGGCCATTTGGACTGGTATCCCGCTCATCTGGTTCTCCATGCTATTCCCGAAACGCTCCATTGCGCGCCGCAGACACTCGGCCGCGATTTGGCTGTGCGACAACTGGCGCCGGGCTGACATGGAACCGATTTGCGGGTCTAGCCGCGGCACACAAGAGTAACCCAAACAGCCTAACTTTGGAATCGCTCACTCCAAATCGTCGCGGCGTATGCGAGGTAGAGATATGTAAATCGTATACCTGGTTGTAGTTAGCTCTCTTGGGATTCGTTCATGCGGGCATGGGAAGGGGCCCCACCGTGAGCGCGGGATCAGATTCAGCGGACGACGGCCCAGAGGATGGCCCTCCGGCAGGCGCGGGTGGTCGAAATCCTTGTTGGGATCGTGGATCATGCCCAGCCCACCGGCAACGTAGGCAGGGTTTATGATCGTAGGTGGCGATAACTGGGATTGGCGCGTGTGCGGGGGTAGGGTCGAATGCTCGATCTCTTTTCCGCTCCGCTCGCTGAAGCAGAGCCTTTTTTCAGGATGACGAAATTCTCGATTCCTGAATGATTCGCTACAGATGGACGGAAACGGGAACAATATGCGAGCGAGGACGGCGGTAGTGCTCGGCGCTCAATGGGGCGACGAGGGCAAGGGCAAGATTGTGGATGTGCTCAGCGAGCGGTTCTCCGCCGTGGCGCGCTATTCGGGCGGGCACAACGCCGGGCATACTGTGGTCATCGGCGGGCAGAAGTTCGTCTTGCAGTTGGTTCCCTGCGGAGTGCTGCGGCCGGAGTGCAAATGCGTCATCGGCAACGGGGTGGTGCTGGACCCGATCGCTTTCCTGGAAGAGGTAGCCCGGCTGAGGACCCTGGGCGTGGCCGTGGACGAGAGTCAGCTTTCCGTCTCGAACCGCGCGCAAGTGATCCTGCCCTACCACCGCATGATCGAGTTGGCTGCGGAATGCGCGCCGGGGCGCAAGAAGATCGGCACCACCAGCAAGGGAATTGGGCCGGCCTACGAAGACAAGATGGCGCGCAGCGGGCTGCGCGTTGTGGACCTGCTGCGCCCGGAGTTGCTGAAAACCCACATCGAGGCGGCCTGCGCGGAGAAGAACGCCATCGTCCAGGCACTCTTCGGCGCCGACCCGCTGGACCCGGCGAGGATGTACGACGAGTATGCGGCCGCGGCGGAGCGGCTGCGGCCGTTTGTCACCGATACCGGGCGGCTGCTGCGCAGGATTCTGGCCGAGGGCGGCAGCGTGATGTTCGAAGGCGCGCAAGGCGCGATGCTGGACATCGACCACGGAACCTATCCCTTTGTGACCTCTTCCTCGGCGACGGCGGGCGGCGCGGCGACGGGAACCGGCCTGGGGCCGACGATGATCGGCACGGTGATCTCACTGACCAAGGCGTATATGACGCGAGTGGGGGAGGGGCCCTTCCCCACCGAGATGCACGATTCCGTGGGAGAGCACCTGCGGACGCGCGGAAACGAGTACGGCGCGGTGACCGGGCGCACCCGGCGCTGCGGCTGGCTCGATCTCCCCATGCTGCGCTACTCCAACCAGGTCAACGGCGCAGAATGGCAGGTGATAACCAAGCTCGACGTGCTCGACGAGTTGCCTGAAATCCCCGTCTGCACGGGCTACCAGATCGACGGCAAGGTGACCGACGAGATTCCCGCCGACGTCTACGGGCTGGAACGAATCAAACCAGTCTATACGAAGTTGAAGGGCTGGCGCGAGTCGACCGAGGGAATTGCCGAGTTCGACAAACTGCCCCTGGCGGCGCGGGAGTATCTGCGTTTTCAGGAGCGCGAGAGCGGCGCGAAGATCGGCATGGTCTCCACCGGCCCGGATCGGGACCAGACCATGCTGCTGCCGGAGTTCGCCGCGGCGCTTGACAGCATCCACGCATGACTTTTGCGGTTGTTCCAAGGGCGATCCGCCGACCAATTGCCGATCGCGGCTTTGTTGCTATCGGATAGCGAAGGAGACTCGGAGGCGAGAATGGCGCAGCTATTGGTTCGCAATCTGGAAGATTCGGTCAAAGTCCGGCGGTTTTCGTGTTGAAATCTCCCCGACATCGAGCGAAGAAGCGGCCACACCGCCAAAACGCGTTCTCAGAGCATCGAAATGCATCGATCGCCGACGCGGTCACCGGGGATAAGGAACTTTGTAAGGGGCTCGCATATTTTTAATTTCCCGTTCCCTTTTGCCGATACTGAGAGTAGTATTTCTTGCGTACTCAAGGCCATCCTTTATGGGAGCGCAAGCTGGCGGGCCTCTGTCGAGCGGGGAGCCGAAATCGACCTCGGCGCATTCCACGGTGTGGCGGAAGGGATCGTCGGCGAACATGAGCGAGGCATGGGTGCATCCGGCTGTTGAGCGGCAAGCGACTCAATTCAGCCGGGAAAGGAGCCGCATGGTCCCCCCATTGCCCGTGAACCCCCAATTCGGCGTTGCGGAATCGCCTCTTCGTCGCAGAGTGCCGGAAGCCCGCACACATCGCTACGATAGAGCCATGCCCCCCACCATCGGCGTCTTCGATTCAGGCTTCGGAGGACTCACCGTTCTCCGCGCGCTCGTCGCCAGGCTTCCGCAGGCCCAATTCGCGTTTCTCGGCGATACGGCGCGGTTGCCCTATGGCTCGAAGTCACGCCGCACCATCGCCCGCTACGCCGCTGAGAGCGCGCAGTTCCTGGTGCGCGAACAAAATGTCGAGTTCCTGGTCGTCGCTTGCAACACCGCCAGCGCCCTGGCTCTGGATGCCATCAAGCAAGCCGTGCCGATTCCGGTATTGGGCGTGATTGAGCCCGGCGCCGCCGCCGCCCGCGCCGTTTCCCGCACCGGCGACGCGATCGTGCTGGCCACCGACGCCACCGTGCAAAGCCACGCCTATCTGGCCACTTGCCGCTCCGAGGGGATGCGAGCCGTGGAAAAAGCCTGCCCGCTGCTGGTGCCTTTTGTCGAAGAGGGTTGGATCGACCATCCCGTCACAGCAGAGGTGATTCGCCTCTATCTGCGGGAGGCATACAACGAGGCCGCGCAGAAGGGCCTGAACCCGGATACGCTGGTTCTCGGATGCACCCACTATCCGCTGCTGCGTCCTCTCATCGAGCGCCTTGTCCCTCAGGGCATGACGGTCATCGACTCGGCGGATGCGGCGGCCGAGGCTACCGCCCGCCAATTCGATGCCTGGGGCGCGCTCCCGGCCACGGTCGCCACGCCTCCCGCTTTGAGTTTCTTCGCCACCGATTCGGTCGAGAAGTTCGAACGATTGGGATCCCGCTTCCTCAATCGCCCCGTGGGAAAGGTCGAACTGATCGACCTCGGCGGCTAGAGTGGCGTCTCCAAACTGCCTGGACTGCCCATAGGCATTGCAGACCGCGGGTTCTTCGACTCGGTCTGGCGCAAAAACCCACGCCAGACCTCGCTCCCTATGAACGGCATATAAGGCCTATGGAATCAATAGCGCTTAAATCGTTCATATTAGCCTTAACTCGCGCCGCGAGTCGGGCTGCTCAGAATGACAACTGGTTGCGTAGCCACTTGAGAAACAGCGCACTAACGAGCCTCCGCCTTGATGGCGAAGCGTCAGCCGTGCGCCGCAACAAGTTCGGATGAGGGTTTCGTGTGCGGCTCCGTCTTCCGCGGAGCGGTCCAACGCAGTTGCCCCTTGGCCGCCTGCACCATGCGATCGAATGTGGGATTGTTCAGTATCGTTTTATCTTGGACTTCGATGCTCATCGCTCTCTCCCTTTGCGATTATAGCACTCAAAAGCGCGCAAAACGGCAGCGCAATTGTCGAAATAGGTACTGCCTCTTCCTCGGTCTGGCCAAAGGCCCGCTTCCGATCGGCGTCCAGGTTGAGTACCCCGACAGGTTCTCCCGCCGCGTTGAGTATCGGCACGCACAGGAAACTCTTGAACGACTTGGAGCTTAAGTAGGCCTTGTGCTCCTGAACCTCGGCCGGTTTCAGTCCACCCGGATGCTTGATCGCAGATGTGTCCGGGATGTAAACCATGCGCCTCTTGCAAAAGGCTTTGGAGGCACCCGGCAGCAGGCGGAGATTTCCTTCCACGGTGTCCCGTTCCACGGGCAAGGCGAAGTCCTCGCGCTCCATATCGCTTGCGTATTGGGTCAGAGCCAGAATATGGCTATAGTTGGACCTGTCGCCGAAAGCGAATCGCAGCCGGTTCCAGACGGCC
Source organism: uncultured Occallatibacter sp. (assembly GCA_964565955.1). Lineage (GTDB taxonomy): Bacteria > Acidobacteriota > Terriglobia > Terriglobales > Acidobacteriaceae > Telmatobacter. The sequence goes on along the minus strand of CAZMHC010000053.1, from coordinate 1,748 downwards.
TTTGGGCACTCCTCGGCTTTGTAGGCGTGCATATAGTTTGCATTGATCTTGGAAACGCCCAGATACTTTTCCATCAGGCTTACGATCCGATTCAGAACCAGCCTCGCAACCGTCGCGCCATCGCCGCCCGTGAGACGAAAATGGTTGACGGTGGTGACCGCCACGGCCAGCGCGTCGGCGTAATTGTCGAGAAACTCCTTGCGGCCCTCCAACTCGGCCGCCACACTGTCCTGGAGGGCCTTGTCGCGCTCCGACTTGCAGTATTCGTAACCGTAGTGGATGTAATCCATCACCGAGATGCTGGAGCTGCCGCCTCGGTTGAAAGAGGTCGTTCCGTCCCGCCGCGAGGACACGATAGACAGAGACCAGAGAACCAGGATGGATAACCCCAACGCGGCGACGACGGCTACTGCAAATCCCGCGAGATAAGCCTCGAAGAGAGCCGATCTATCGTCCGGGAGGCTGACCCCAAACTTCTTCAAATCCAGAATGAATGCGCTGACCGCGAAGCCGATTGCCCATAGAAGCGCGCGCATTCTCGGAGAGTTGCGCAGTTCTCCCGGCTTTGCCGATCCCCGCCACCCATCGATGACGAAAAAGACTCCGACAAATGCGCCAAAGATGGCAAAGGAAAGAACGATAGGATCGCTCGAAATCATGCTTTGCTCCGCTCCGTCGAATGCAGGCGCTTTCGATCCCCCACGCGGGCATTGACTGGGCTGGCAAAACAATAGCAGAATGCCCGCGCTTTTTAGCCTGCAAATCCAGCGCGGCTTGTTGGCGCGGCGATTTCCCGCCGGTCTCTTGCTCCCTCCGAATGCAGCGGGAAGTCTCGTGAGCGAACCCTAAGCGCAGTGCCTCCAAAATGCCTGGACTGCGCCTGGGCATTGCAAACCGCAGGTTCTTCGACTCAGTCTGGCGCAAAAAGCCGCGCCATACTTCGCTCAGAATGACAACTGGTTGCAGGGCCATTTGAGACACATCACACTAGTCCAAGACCAGAAGATTCCATCTGTACTCAGCTCCGGCAAGGTGCTTGATCGCCTTGTCGAAAGTTACAAGCACACCTTTTTCTTTCACCGCGAGTCCCAGCAAAAAAGCGTCTGTAACTTGCCGATGGCCGGACAGCCGGGAGGAAAAAGGCGCTGTAAGCACCGACCATTTTTCCGTGATCGACCAATAGCGATAGCCTGGATGAGCGGCAAAGTCGGCAAGGATGGCCGTTGCCTGCTCCACAGTGCGGGCAACGCCTCGATAGACCGGGTTCGACGTCACCCGAACAAAACCGGCTTCGGTGAGCGGACAGACTCCCCAGTTATCTTTGCCCGAAGAATCGAACCACTTGAGCATTGTCTCGTAATGCGGGCTATCCGGTTCGGCGAGGAAGATCAATGCGTTGAGATCTAGGAGGAAGCGAGTCTTATTCGAATTCACTTTCAGCATCTTTGACCATTTGCAGAGTTAGCACTTTGCCGGTGGGAGGAAAGCAGGCTAGACCATTGGCTGACCGTCGAATATCGGGCGGGGGGTGCGGGATGGCCTCCGCCTTCCGAATCAATTCGGAGATGGCCGCGCCCAGCGTGATCCCCTTCGAGGCCGCGTAGATGGATGCAAAGAGATGAGCGTCTTCCTCAAGTGTGACATTTGTTCTCATACGACCATCATGCACCAACATGCGGAACTGCGCAAGTTTGACTCTTTTCCAATACAAGATGAGCCTGAAGAGGGGAGCTGATTCCAACACAAGA
>CAZMHC010000052.1:0-19987 GCA_964565955.1 uncultured Occallatibacter sp. | reverse complement strand
ATCGTCTTGGTGGGCCATTACCCCGCCAACTAACTAATCGGCCGCGACCCCCTCCTGAAGCGAATTGCTCCTTTGACCCGTGGGTATTATGCGGTATTAGCTAAGGTTTCCCTCAGTTATCCCCCACTCCAGGGTAGGTTAGTCACGTGTTACTCACCCGTGCGCCACTTTACTCATGGATTGCTCCACTTTCTCGTTCGACTTGCATGTGTTAGGCACGCCGCCAGCGTTGATTCTGAGCCAGGATCAAACTCTCGTTTGAAACCTGATTGCATCCCCTGGCCGACGGAGGTCAACTCAGGTTCAGCGCGCGCCGCGCGCTCGAAAACTCGCGGCGCCATACTTGTGAGAACGATCAAGCCAAACCCGATCATTTCTCACGACTGGCATATTCAACCTAATTGTCAAAGATCCTTGCGGTTTGTCCGCCTGAGCGGGACCGTTTGGATCGAGGCCCGGGCTGTGACGCCAAGGTGTCCTCGAACTTGTTGCGCTCGCCCATTTCGCGTTAGATCGCGACTCAGGGCGTTTTTACGCGAACTTTTTGAATTTACCGAACATTCATTTCCTTGTCAAGGTTTATTTTTGCAAAACCCAATTCCACTTTGGCAAGATATTTCGACCGGAGATTTCGCTTTGAAGAGCATCGAAATGCACTTCGGCTCGGTCGGTATTCGCGCAGCGCAAAATCTCAAAGATCGGACCGGCAAACCGCGCCTGAGCCGCTAACGGCTCACAGGAGATAAACTCCTGGGTCTTGCAATGGCTTGTTCTCTGAGGGATTCCCTACAGGGGTTCGGGGGCATTTGCCTCGCCCGACCCAACGAACCAGCATCACAACTTGCTTCCCACTTCCCTCATTGGGCAGGCCTCATGGCCACTGGGAGGCTTCACTTCTCAACTTCAACTTTCACAACATACCACGAACAGGTTCCGTTTGCAAGCGTCAACAATTGCTTCGCTCTTCCGGCTCTTTCGACTCACATTCATCTACCGTTTACGAGATTAACAGAAGCTCGATCCCAATGCAAGCGGTATTCGCGGACCTACGACGATCGCAGGATGGCCCCTCAAGCGACTTCGAAGAGAATGAGTGCCAAGCCAAAATTCGCCTATTCGAAGCGGAGCAGCACGACCTCGGAGTTGGTTCCCACGCGCATCGGCGGTCCCCAGGTTCCGGTTCCCGTGGATGTGTAAAGTCGCAATGCGCCGAACTGCCGAAAACCGCGGGTGAACTTGCCGAAAGCGCGACGTGTAAGCCAAGTGAAGGGAAAGAGCTGTCCGCCGTGAGTGTGCCCGGAGAGTTGCAGGCTCACGCCGGCTTGTTCGGCGATTGGCAGGCGATTGGGCACGTGGTTGAGCAGAATGCTGGCCGCGCCTTCATGAAGATGAAGGCTCTCCAGAAAGGCCCGCAAGCGGATAGGGTAAGTGGAATCGCCGTAGGCGACGCCGACTATCTGGAGGCCATCGACGACGACCCGCTCGTTGTTCAGTACGCGGATGCCAGCCTCGGTGAGCGCCGCGGAGTGCTCCGCGCCGCCGAATTCATCGTGATTGCCCGACGAGAAATAAATTCCGAAGGGTGGAGAAAGCTGACGGAAGGGCGCGATGAGCAGGCCGAGATCGGCCTTCGATCCGTCAAAGAGGTCGCCGGGGATGAGAATCGTATCGGGCCGCAGTCGAGCCGCCAAACCCGCGATTCGGCGGCTGAATCCGTGGCCGTTGACGTTGCCCAGGTGCAGGTCGCTGATGAGAAGAGCGGTGCGTCCGCGCCAGGATTCGGGTAGATTGGGGAGCTTGACCGGAATGCGGCGGACGCGAATCCAGCGGGCATTCAGCAGCCCATAGAGACTGACCGCCAGAGCCAGCGCGTAAAGGCCGGCGACGATCGAGGGGCGGTATTGCAGCCGCTGCGGGGCCAGCGGGGTGAAGCGCAGCGCAAGGTCCGTAAGGCGCGCCAGGCAGGCCGCCAGAAAGAAAAAGTTAAGCAGCCCCAGCCATACGGCGGCGATGCGGTAGACGATCCGAATTAGCGGATTGGCGAAGTAAAAGCCGAGCAGGGCGGCAAAGATGAAGCTGACCGTGAGCACGTAAGCCGCCGCCCGCAATGCGGGAGCCGCCGGCAGGCCCGCGTAACCGTAAAGGTCCATCCAGGTGCGATCGATGAACCACTGGGCGAGAAGCAGGAGGCCCTGCATGAAGAAAATGCCCAGGATGGGCCATGCTTTCAAAAGCGTCTCCTTGCTTCCATGATGGCATGGATTGGGAGAGGCAACCCGGGGAAAAGAAAGCCTTCGCGACATGAAACAATCCATTGCATGGCCGGTTCACACAACGACGCGCTCGGTCTTTACATTTCGATTCCATTCTGCCGGTCGAAGTGTACCTACTGCAACTTCGCCTCGGGTGTATATCCGGCAAGCGAACACGAGCGTTACGTAAATCGCTTGATCGAAGACCTGAGATGTGCCGGAGAGTGGGCGACTGAGTTGGGAGCCAAGTTGCCGCGCCGCGTGGACTCGATCTATCTGGGCGGAGGAACGCCGAGTCTGCTGGCGCCGGAGCTGATAGAGCGGCTCTTTGCGGCCATGCGCGCGGAGTTCGACTTCGACGCCGACGCCGAGATCGCCGTCGAGTGCGCTCCCGGCCAAATCGCCGACCGCACTCTGGATGCCTTGAGGCAGGCGGGCGTGAATCGCGTCAGCTTGGGTGTGCAATCGTTCGTCGACCGCGAAGCGGCGGTAAGCGGACGCTTGCACAGCCGGGCCGTGGCGCTCGAAGATATAGCCCGCCTACGCCAGGTCGGGATTGCAAACCTGAGTGTGGACCTGATCGCCGGGCTGCCCGGCCAAACCGACGCTTCATGGCGGGAGTCGCTGGCGGTGCTGGCGGACTGCGGCGTTCCTCACGCCAGCATCTATATGCTCGAGGTGGACGAGGACTCGCGGCTGGGCCGAGAGATGATGGCCGGGGGCGCGCGCTACCACGCCCGGCTGGTTCCGGGCGACGATGCCATTGCCCGGATGTACTCATTGGCCATCGAGAGGCTGGGTGAAGCCGGCTTGCGCCAGTATGAAATCTCCAACTTCAGCGGCCCCGGCTTTTCGTCGCGGCACAATCTTCGCTACTGGCAGCGTCGCCCCTATCTCGGCTTGGGCCTCGATGCCTCCTCCATGCTCCGCGCCTCGGACGGCATGGAACCGCGCAGTGTCCTGCGCGCCACGACGACCAGCGACCTGACTGCTTTTATGCAAAGGCAGGAAGCCGCGGAGACCGATTGGCTTTCTCCCGCGCGTCAGCACGAGGAGGCTTGGTTTCTAGGCCTGCGCCTCAACGCGGGCGTGGAAGTGGCCGCGCTGGAGCGGGAGTTTGGCCAAGAGACCGTGGCGCCCGCGATGTTAGCCGCTCTTCGGCTCACCGAGGATGGGATGGTAACTTGCGACGGCCAGACGGTGCGCTTGACCGCGCGCGGGCAACTGCTCTCCAACGATGTCTTTCAGGAGTTTCTGGGGCTGGAGGAGAAAGCGGTCGAAATCGTCTCGATGATGCAAAGGTAAATGGGAGATGCAAACATGGATTTCGTGCAATCCGGTGGCCCGCCTTTCCAGCCCGTTGCAATGGCAGAGCTATACAGTACAGACCTATACCCTCCGGCGTGAAAGGCTTTTGGAGCGGGTCTTGCGCGTTCGCGCGGAGGCAACCCGGATTATCCATTCGCGGAGGGTATTCTATGTCCTTTGGAATTTACATTGCCGGCTTCGCAATCATGATCGGCGGACTCGTTTACGCGGCGCATCTGCTTCGTTTGCCTACCCATTGGATTGTCGTGGGCGCGGCGGTCATGATCGGCGCGGGCATTTTGTCGGCCGTCAAGGCCACGCGCCCGAAGGATGCAAACTGATAGGCGGGGAATGTATGCGCAGAGCTTCTAGCGATGAGTGTGGAACCGATTGAAGTCAAGGATCGAACCCTGCACGCCCGCTTCGGTCGCTTCGCCGCGCTGGCTTGCGTCTGGCTGGGGTCGGCCGGGGCGTTTGCGGCGGCAGGCCTGGCAGTTATTGCATGGATCGCGATAGGCCCCGTTCTTCATTACTCGCAAACCTGGATTCAGGTCATCAACACTGGAACCTGCATTGCGACGTTTCTTATGGTCTTTCTGATCCAAAGCACCCAGAATCGCGATGCGCGAGCCATCAACCTCAAGCTCAACGAACTTATCCGGGACATGGAGTCGGCGCGCAATCAAATGATCGATATCGAGAGGTTGAGCGATTTGGAACTGGAGGAAATGCAGGCCACCTACGAAAAGATAAAGACCGGCTGGACGGAACGCCAGACTCGAAAGCCTGGCGGCCGGACCAAGCCGTGAAAGGGCCGCCAGAGTCAGCGCTATTGCTTTACCGCTCCCTCGTCCAGTTGCGCATTCAGGTGGACCGTGCCGCCGGTGACGTTGAGGGTCTTGGTCCAGTCAGTAAAGCCCTTCTTCTTGACGGCTATCTGATGGCTGCCGGGAGCGACTGAGACTGTGGAGGGAGTGTTGCCGACGAATGCGCCGTCGATCTCGATGTCCGCGCCGGGCGGAGTGGATTCGATGGCGAGCGATGTTTGAGTTGGAGCAGCCGGAGCGGCGGGAGCTTGAACAGGAGCGAATGCAGAGGGCGCGCCGCCGAAATTAGCCATATTCAGGTGCATATCGCCCTCGACGAACGCCGTGATCTCAGTACCCTGAGGAATGGTGATGTCTTTGCCATGAATGAAGAGGAACAGAGGCGCGGCCGGAAAGAAAACAATGGAAGTGGCCACGATGGCTCCGGTCATTGCTCCAACGTGTCCTGTTCCCTTGGTATCCTTGACAGCCCGCAAGGCGGCCTTCTCCTGGTCCACAAGGCGCACATAACTTATGGCAATATCCAGCTTGCCCGCGCGTCCCATGCTCTTCTTTTTTTCCGAGGTAGTTACGGTGGCGATCGCCGTTGCGCCCTTCTTGATGACAGTAGCGCCGGAGACGTCTACATCTTCGAGGACCTCAAATGGAACCTCCTGACCGACGTGAGTATCGCCCGACGAGATCGTCTGGCTGAGGCGTAGCTTCACGGGGGTTCCATCGAGCAAGGTATCCGGCGATGGAGGTTGTGTCAGAGCGGTCTGCGCCTGAGCCGCGGGCGCTTGCTGTTCCGTTGGTGATGCGGATGACGGTTGTTGGGCTTCCAGCAAAGGACAAATGGCTAAAAGCATGACTGCGAAAACATTCTTGCGCACGTGTTCTCTCCTTGCGATTCAAAACCGCCAAGACTGTAATGAAATGGCGAAAGAATCATATCAACCTGACCCCATCTCTTCGCAAGAAGTTTATCGGACGGGTAAACCATCGTGGATTCCATGCCCAACGGGAAGGCGTTAAGCGACTCTTTAAGCGATTCTTTCGTGATTCGGCTCACAAACTGTGAAGGCGGCTTTATAGCGTCTTGGATTTCGGCATCCTTGTCTCCGGTCGGGCGGCATCTCCACTCCGCGCCGCCGACCGAAAAGTTGCAGTTGCAGCGGAAGGCCCGGTGATGATTCAATGGCAATTACCCCGATGAGGCAATGTTCCAAAGACTGGGAAAGCGTGGGCCTGACGATGGATGCGAGCCGACAACCGCCCAACGATCTTCCAAGCGACGAAAATCCGCCGGAGCCTGCCGAAGAACAGGACTTCGGCTACCGACTGTACTCCGGCGAAGAGACCAGAGACGAGCGGGATCTCTATTCCTTCCGCATCCGTCCAGATACGGCGCCGCTCAATCCCCTGGACCTTGAGCCTAAAGTTCCGCAAACTCCAGCCGCAAACGCAGTCCCGAGATTGGCAACGGGAAAGATACTCCTCTTCAGCGCGCTGGGCGCGGTCGTCGCGCTTCTGCTGGCAGTTTCCATACGCATTCTGTTCAGTCCCCCGCATCCACAAGATGACTTGGGCGATGGCGTCTTCGCCGCCGCCGGATTGCGGGGCCACCTGATTGCAAAATGGGAGGGAAGCGCACAATACCTACTGCGCATCGAACCCATCGGTATGCAGCAGCGAGACGGCTTCGCTGCCGTGGCCGTCGCCCCGCCCCGCCCCCTCTCCGTCAAGATTCAGTTGATGGACGCCTCCGGATTTGCCTTGTGCGGAAAGCAAATCCTCCTCAAATTCGACCCCACCCAATCCGTCCTCGACAAATCGGATGCGGGCGCGGTTCCCACGCCGCCAGATGCCGCTCAGTTGCAACTGCGGGAGATTGAAAGGGAGCGCGGCAACGACTTGTTCCGGAACGAGACCGGTTCGGATGGAAAGATCGCGGCGATTGTCGCCCAGGGAAACCTTCCCTGTTCGGAAAAGGAATATCGCCGCATGGATTCCTGGGATTTTTCCTCCGACTTTCCCCTCCTGGCCGAACAGACAGCGCTGCTCCAGCCCGCGGATAGCCCAGCGAAGAAGACTTCCAAATCCGTCCCCTCGAAAAAAGGCTCTTCGGGGGGCAACTTCTTGTCCGCCCCTATCGAGGGAGACGACGTCATCACTGGCTTTGCTCCATCCAGGGGAGTGGCCGAAACCCGCGGCGGAAGAGTCTTTATCATCGGCGGCGGCGGCTTGGAGGATTACGCGACCGGCTGGCAGGTCTTCCCCGCCGCCGTTCATTTCCGGTGCGACAAGAAGGCCGCTTGCATCATTACCCGCGCTGGCGCCTCGACCGTCCTGCACGCGAGGTTGAAGAGGTAAAGGCGGATCTTCGGATCGGTAGCGCGCCGCTGTGCAACCAGCCCGATTCGCACATCCGTAACCGGCCATCGCATCGACTTCAGCTTCCGCAAGCCTTCGCCGCCGGGTTCGGGATTGGGCCATGATGCCCTCAAGAGGCGGTACGAACCCAGCCCACGCTATTGGTACGCCTTCAAACGATGCCCCTTGCCCGCTTCCGCTCCCGGCAAGCGAAATGCGAAACCGTGCTACACTGTATCTGCGCTCAGCGATTTGGCCGTGAGCGGCGGCGAGCCTAACAAGGCAAGTTTGCCGGGAACAGATTTTCCAAGCCCCTGCACGTCGGGGCCTCCAAAAAATATCAGTTCTTGGGGCGATAGAGCGCAACCGTCTGAGTCTTCCTGCCCGGGATCTCTGCCTCTGGCCTTCAGCATTGAATTGCGGATCGGCCGCGACAGTCGTTCTAGCGCCTTCGCATCCTTGCATAGGATCGGCGCGAAGGAACCGGGAAACGCAAGCGAATTGCGTGGGCGTATGCGCCGGTCAGGTGGTGCCGTTCGGCGGTTGTGCCGGCGGCGATGAGCTAGCGTGGGTCAGTTCCGGGCCGCGGGCGTTCTCCCCTTGAACGCTCTTTGGCCAGTCTTAGGGACGATTTTGGTTCTCTCTTGCGCGCAATCGATAGACAGGCTCGCGCCTGAAAAGCATTCGCGCGCGCCTCCAGTCCGGTTCCGATGCAGGCCCCAGTTTCGCTGGCGCTCCGGAAACCAACAGGAATGTACCCAATTTTGACGACACAGTTTTCGCGGTTCAATCTTTCAGCCCCGCTCATGGCGCGGCTCAACGCAAACAAATTTGAAACTCCCACGCCGGTGCAGGAGGCTGCAATTCCTCTCGCGCTCGAAGGCCGCGACGTGCTGGCCACAGCGCAGACCGGTACCGGCAAGACGCTGAGCTTCCTCATCCCCATCGTGGAGATGCTGCAAAAAGCCGAAGGCAAGGGTGCCTATGCCCTGATCGTGCTGCCCACGCGCGAGCTGGCTATACAAGTGGAAACGGCCTTCCGTGCTATTCGTTCCAGCTCCGCGCAGACCGCGGCCCTGGTGGTCGGCGGACTGAGCGAAGGCGCGCAACTGGACGCGATTCGCCGCGGCGCCCGGCTGATTGTGGCCACGCCGGGGCGGCTCGAGGACTTTCTCAAGCGCAAGCTGGTCAAGCTCGATCAGGTGAAGATTCTGGTTCTCGACGAGGTGGACCGGATGCTCGACATGGGCTTCCAGCCGGCCATCGCGCGCATTGCCGCCACTCTGCCGGCCGCGCGCCAAACCCTCTGCTACTCCGCCACGCTCGAAGGCTCGGTGAAGGAGGTGGCGCGCAAGTACCTGAACAATCCCGCCCGCGTCGAGATCGGCTCGGTGCTCAAACCGGCCGAGAATGTCGAGTTGCGCACCTTCGAGGTCGAGCCGGACAAAAAGCAGGAGCTTCTCGAGCACCTGCTCGAAGCCGAACAGGGCAGCTTCCTGGTCTTTGTGCGCACCAAGCATGGAGCCGACCGCGTGGCGCGCCGCCTGACCCGTTCCGGCCACTCCGCCACGCAGATTCACGGCGATCGCTCTCAGGCCCAGCGCAATCAGGCGCTGCGCAGCTTCTCCGAGGGCCGCCATCGCATTTTAGTCGCCACCGATGTCGCCGCCAGAGGTATCGACGTGGCCAACGTGGCGCACGTGGTCAACTTCGATATGCCCAAGGTGGCCGAGGATTTTGTGCATCGCGTCGGCCGCACCGGCCGCGCTTCGGCGCATGGAGTGGCTTCAACCTTCGCCGGACCGTCGGAGCGCGGCGACCTGCGCAAGATCGAGCGGACGCTTTCGATCCAGATGAAGCACTTCCGGGTGCGGTCGGTGTCCGACGCAAAAGCTGCTTGAAACGAATCGCGCCTTTGGCGGAATGTCGCCGCCAAAGGCGTCAAAGATCACTTAAGCGCTGTCAACAGGGGATTCGACGCCGGTGGATTGACTTGCGCGTTCAAATAGTCTGCCAAGTCGTCGATGTCTTCCTTGGTTCCCACCATGGGGGGCATGAAACGGCGATAGGGCGAGTCCGGCTTGTAGTCGTGAAGCATGGAAATGAAACTCGCAATGTTGGCGCGGTCGCGCCCGGCCAGTAACTCCTTCAGCGGGCGGTAGCCGCTGAGCGTGTGGCAGGAGCCGCACTCGCCGCGGAAGATGGCTTCGCCGCGCGAGTAACTCGAAGGAGAGCCATTCCACACCCAGTTGGAGCGGGCTAGATAACCTTCCTGGTCGATGCGGTTCGCGTAAGGGACGCGGACTCCGTTCGAGTACATCCAGCGGCCGATGACGTAGGGTTTGCGCAGCATCTCGCGAGAGTATTCTCCGGCGCCAGTGGCTATCAAAGCCAGCAGCAGAATGCTCAGGGCATGGGGAAGATGGAAGTCCACCGGATTGCGATAGGCAAGGAAGTAAGCGACGCCGACGATGGTGGCCGAAGTCACGATGATGACCAGGGCCATGCGAGTTACCGTCGAAAAGGTTCCGGCATTGATGGTATCGATGCCAAGAGTTAGCAGTGCCTGCTGCGACGCTGGAACCATCATGTAATACCAGATCATCAGGAACGGCATGGCGACGAAGGAAGGAACCAGCCATTGGACGCTCCACTTCACCATGCTGGATTTCAACTCCGGCTGTTTGTCACCGTCGATGCGGCTGGCGGTGATGAGTGCCCATACCCCGGCCAGCGAGGCGCAGACGCAGCAGCGCAGCAGCAGGCTCGGCCAATAAGTGGGGTTGAAGAAGGCATTCCAGAACTTGCTCGCTTCCTGGCCGGTTCCGGCGACGCCGAGCCAGGTATCTCCCGGCGTGAGCATGAAGGAGAGAATGCCGTTGATGATGATGAGTGTGCAGAGCGACGCTCCGGCATAAAGCCAGCCCACGGCCAGATGCAGCTTGGGGTCGATGCGGCCCCAGGTGGAGTAATAGACAGCGATGGTGCTCAACTCGACGACGAAGAAGACCCATTCCATCGCCCAGCCGAAGACGAAGTTATGAATCAGTGTGCTGGTGGCCTCGGGATGAGTCAGTCCAATGGCGAACCAGATGCCCACACCGCTCACCGTGCCGAAGACGGCGGTGACGATCAGGAAGAACTTGGAGTGGCTGGCCAGTTGCGCGAGCCATTCGGCGCCCATCTTCTTGTCTGTCATGCGCATGGCCTTGCGCTCGGCCATGGGCAGATAGAGGCCGCCGCCCACGGCAAACTGCGAGATCATGACGTGGAAGATGGCGATGATGCCGATCACCCAGCCGGAGCCGAGATGCGGAATGTCCCAGAATGGATAGTTCATTTGTGTTAGCTCCTAGCTGCTAGCTTCTAGCTTTTAGCTTTTAGCTCGATCCTAAAAATGCTTGTCATCCTGAGCGGAGTTTGGCGCGTCTTTTGCGCCAAACGCAGTCGAAGGACCTGCGGTTTTACTGCTGAATTCTTGAATGAACTTCTGATTCGCCACACTAGCTCCTTATGTTCTTAGTTCTTTGCCGTTGTTTGCATTGATAGGCCCTGGACCGATCGTCTCGAACACAAACTCCGGACTGTCGTGTAGGTCCTCTGGATGGCAATCATACCGCATGGCTCGCACAAGAGAGCTCCACATGGCCTGCAAGTCATTGGGCTTGGAATCTTTAGATTTGAGTCCATTCTGAAAGGTGTATAGCGCAATGAGGACTCTTGGTGGCGCGACGAGTGCTATACTTACAGACGCATTAGCATATCGCAGCAGCGCTGAATAGTCAGAGCCTCGATTTACAACTTCGGATGATGCAGCAATATATGCCTTGTGGTGCTCAAGCTTCATCTTCCGCCAATCCGCTTCGTGATCGCGCTTTTTGCTGCCGCGTTGTGTGAGGACGATTGCTACAATTCCACCTGCAAAGGAAAGTGGACCGGTAATGAGGGCTGCAATAACGGTTCCGTCCATTACAATCACTTCTCCTTGCGACTCAGCAATCTTACTAAGGAATCTCTACACAAATTTTGTTGCCCAGCAAGCATTCCCTCAGTGGCTAAAGCCCGCGTCGACTTTGCTACCTTTGTGGCACGGCTAAAGCCGTGCCATTTCAAAACTTCAACTCATCAAATAGTTCGACAACGCAATGGGCTAAGAGCCAGTGGCTAATAACCATGAGCTAGAAGCTAGTAGCTAGAGGCTAGAAGCTGCTTTACCGAATCGTCCAGTAACCGACCACCGTCGTAGTTAGCAGCAGAATGACCGCGATCAGGCCGAAGTAATGCGCGGCGCGGGCACGCTGGCCGGATTCCTTGCTGGAATCGTAGAAGGGAATCAAAACCCAGAGCGCGATGCCCAGGGTGAAGAGCAGAATCCCGGCAATCTCGCCAGCCTCACCGGGGAGCACATTGCCCAGCACCTTGAGCATCTCGAATGGACTCATGAAATACCACTCGGGATGAATGCCGATGGGCGCGGGCGCCAGCGGATCGAATTGTTTGCCCAGCGACCAGGGAAAGACCGAAGCCAGCAGCGCCAGAATGTTGAGCGAGATGAGCCACATGGCCAGATCCTTGCGCAGAAAGTTGGGCAGGAACGGTTCGCTCTTGCGCTCTTCGGGCGGCAGAGCTTCCACGCAGGGAGGCGCTGCGTTGCCGTGGCGCTGCACCAGCCAAAGATGGAAGCCGAGCAGCGGCAAGAAGAACGCGGGCAGGACTACTACGTGAAGGGCGAAGAAGCGCTGCACGGTAAACTCCGAGACCTCCGGGCCGCCGCGCAGCATATTGGCGATGAATGGGCCGACCCACGGTATGGCCACGGGAATCTCCAGGCCGACTTTGGTGGCAAAGTAACTCAGTTCGTCCATGGGCAGCAGATAGCCGGAGAAGCCGAAGACCGAGGCCAGCCCCAGCAGCGCCATGCCGCTCAACCAGCCGAACTCGCGGGGCTTGCGGTAGGCCTTCATGAAGAATACCGAGAACATATGCACCAGGATGGCCAAGATCATCAGGTTGGCCGACCAGGAGTGGGCCGAGCGGATCAGCCAGCCGAAGTGCATGACGAAAGTTATCTGGCGCACCGACTCGAAGGCCTCCGCGCCGGGCCGGTAGTAAACCAGCAACAGCACGCCGGTGAAGCACTGGACCATGAAGAGGAAAAGCGAAATGCCGCCCCAGTAATACCAGAAAGATTGGGAGTGGACGGGGACGGTCTTGTGGCGCGCGAAGGCGGCTAACTCGGAGAGGCCCAGGCGCTCGTCCACCCAATCGTAAACGGAGCTTGCAATTGTCTTTGAAGTCATGCCTTCAATCCTTGTGCGCTAAACGCGCGAGACTTCCACTCCGGCCTCGTTGGCGGCCACTTTGAATAACTTGAGGGGCTTGGGCGGTGGGCCGCTTACGTTGCCGCCGGTATACGCATCGTAGACGCCTCCGTGGCAGGCGCAGTGAATGCGGTCGGCCTGCGGCTCGTATTGCACAGTGCAGCCGAGATGGGTGCAGACCGCGGTCATCGAGATCCAGCGGCCGTCCTGATGGTGAATCAGCAGCGCCGGGGCGGTGCCGAACTTGAACATCAGCACCGAACCGGCGGGAAGCTTTTGCGCATCCTTCAGCATGACCTCGGTGACGGCGGTGGCGTTCATGGCCATCTCTTCCGGCGAAGCGAGGTAACGATAGATCGGATAGGCCAAGGCCGCGGTATACAGCAATCCCGCCGCGCCGGCCGCGGCCAGAAAGAAGCGTCGAGTTACGCTTTCGCCCGGTTCCTCGACGATATTTACGGGAAGACTTGTCTCTTGAGTCATCGCTGCCATTCGCGGAGAGTTAGGCCGCGCCCTCCATCGCTTTCTTCGCTCGCGCCACCACGGAGACGAGCCAGCCGATAGCGCCCAGCCCGGCCACAAACAGAACCAGAAACAGGCTCACGACGCTCCAATTGGTCACCACCGCGCGGTCCCACACGTCGTAGCCCTTGCTCAGAAGAGTCAAGTCGCGGACGCCGTCGCGGTATACGGTAAACATAATTTCCGTAAGTACGACTAACAGAACGGCAACCCAGCCCAGCCAGTTTGCCGCGACTTTGCCGAATCCGGCGTAAGCTGCGACCAGCACGGCCACCGCGGCCAGCGCCAGCCAGCCGTAACCCGCCAAGCCGAAATACTTATAGAGCAACGGATAAGCCGAATGGCCGGCGAAGCCTGCCTTGACGGCCTCCGGCTGAACGCTTGCCGCCCAGACTCCAGCCGCCAGATAGACGATGCCGAAGAGCGCCGCGACCTTGCCGCCGATTCCAGCCATGAAGCGCTTTTCTTCCGCCGTAAAGGTCGATCGTCCCGCCAGGTAGACCATCCACAATCCGCCGACGAACAGCCCGCCGGCCATCATCAGCAGCCAGCGCGGTTCGAGCGTGGGATCGCCGCTGGGCAGATACGCGCCCATCGCCGAGGCCGAATACATCTGCCGCCAGACCTCTGGGCGCAGCATCAGGGTCATATTGGTGGAAAGCATACGGGCGATGAATCCGGCCAGAAGCCAGGCGGAAAGGCCGACCCACCAAGCCGATTTGCCCGCCTCCAGGCACCCGGTGAAGCGATACAGCAGCCAATAAGTCAGTGAAAGAATGAATATAATCGATATCCAATATACGCCGATCAAGATGCTGCTGGTATAGAGCGCGCGACCATAGAGAACCTGGGAAAACAAGAGCGGCGGAACGGCCAGGTTGATCACGTAGGTCATCACCACCGTAAGCCGGCGCGCCAACGCCCGAGCGGTGACCGTGGCCAGCGGCGAGCCGCGAAAGAGGCTGAGCAGAACCGCCAGCAGCAAGCCTCCAAGCAGCATCTCCACGGCGACGAAATGCAGCGCAAGCGTGACGATATGCAGCAGCTTGAAGAGCCAAATCGGAGCCGGCAGCGGAATGGGATCGACAGCGGGAAAAGCGGGATTGAGCTGCATGATGCCTCTGGAACCCTCAGGGGTGTCTTCGAGATTAGCCACTGTCCAGTCTAGCCGATGTGATGCCGCTCACATTTGTCGGAGCGCATTGCGGTCCCTCATGCTGGGATGGAAACTGTCGCGCCCCTCCACCGTTCGGACGATACACTTGCAGCCACCCGCCCCAGTATACTGACGCCATGCTGAAGGCACTGTGCGCGACCGCTTTACTGGGAGTTCTGGCAGCGGGAGTTTCCGCGCTGGCTTCCGCGCAAGTAACATCACCCGTCGCTCCCCTCCCGGCGCATTCGGCCCCGCTACCGGCCCCAATGGGCGGCCAGGTTACCGGTTCGCCCCAACCCGCCCTGCTCGATGCCCAGCACCGGCCCATCACCGCGGGCGGTTTTGTGAAGAGCGGGCCGATCGTCTTCGAGGACATCTCGGAGAAGGCCGGGCTAACTCACTGGACGCACAAGATGGGCACTCCCGCCAAGAGTTACATCATCGAGACCAAAGGCTCCGGGGTGGGGCTGATCGACTACGACAACGACGGCTGGCTCGACATCTATGTCGTCAACGGCTCGACCTTCGACGCTCTCGACGGCAAGGAGACGCCGCCCCACGCCGCCCTCTTCCATAACAACCATGACGGAACCTTTACCGATGTGGCCGCCAAGGCCGGCGTGACCAACGACCGCTGGGGCTTCGGTGTGGTCATCGCCGACTACGACAACGACGGCTGGCCGGACATCTTTGTATCCAACTATGGAAAGAACCGGCTTTATCATAACAACCGCGATGGAACCTTTACCGACGTCGCCGAAAAAGCCGGAGTTGCTCTGGGAAACTGGTCGACAGGAGCTACCTGGGGCGACTTCGACGGCGACGGGCGGCTGGACCTGTTTGTCGCCGGCTATCTTCACTGGGACCGCAACAACCCTCCCGCAAGCGGCGAGGGCGGAGCGACCAACGCCTTCTGCACTTTCCGCGGCGAGCCGGTGGCCTGCGGTCCGCGCGGCCTCAAGGGCGAGCCGGACCATCTCTTTCATAACAACGGCGACGGAACCTTTACCGACGTGAGCGAAAAGGCGGGCGTGGCCGACAAGCCCGGTTACTACGGCCTGGGCGCGGTCTTTGCGGACATTAACAACGACGGCAAGCCCGACCTGCTGGTCGGAAACGACTCCACCCCCAACTATCTCTATCTGAACAAGGGCGACGGAACCTTCGAGGACGTGAGTTATGCCTCCGGCTTCGCGCTCAACGAGGCCGGGCGCGAGACCGCATCGATGGGCATCGCGGTGGGGGATTACCGCAACGACGGCCAGTTGGCCGTCTTCAATACCACCTTCTCCGACGATTACAAGCCTTTCTATCGCAACGAAGGCGACGGCAATCTTACCGATATAAGTTATCAGCTTGGAATTGCCGAAATCTCCGTTCCCTTCCTCGGCTTCGGCGATGCCTTCATCGACTACGACAACGACGGCTGGAAGGACCTGCTCATGGCCGATGGCCATGTCTACCCGGAAGCGGACAAGTATAACTGGGGCACCAGTTGGAAGCAGCGTCCCATGCTCTTTCATAACATCGAGGGCAAGCGATTCGAGGCCGTCCCGGCCGTCGAGGGCACGGGCCTTTCCGATGTGATTGCCGGACGCGGAATGGCCGTGGGCGACTTGTTCAACGACGGCAAACTGGATGCCGTCATCAACGTCATGGACGGCCACCCGGTGCTGCTGCGCAACGTCAACCCGGATAAGAACCATTGGCTGGAGTTGAAGCTGGTGGCCGGCCCCAAAAGCCCGCGCGACGCCGTGGGAGCTACGGTGTATGTTACCGCCAACGGCATGAAGCAGCGGGGCGATGTGCTCAGCGGTGGGAGTTATCTTTCCAGCAACGATCCGCGCCCGCACTTCGGCTTGGGAAAGGCCACGACGGTGGATGCCATAGAAGTTCGCTGGCCCAGCGGCAAGATAGAACGGTTCACCGTGCCTGGAGTGGACCGGATTGTGACGATCGCAGAGGGAACCGGGAAATAGTCGCGCTATTGCCGGCCAGGTGTTATTCGGTATATGGTTGCGACTTACCATGCCGCGTCTCGGCGAACTCCGACCGATACCTGCTATACAGGAAATAAATCGCCAGGCCGATCGCCAGCCAGATGAGGAAGCGGAACCAGGTGATGATCGGCAGGCCGGCCATCAGCAGGAAACAGAAGAACACGCTGAGGACCGGAATCACCGGGCCGAAGGGAACGCGGAAGCCGCGGCGGCGCTCCGGCTCACGGTAGCGTAGGACGATGACGCCGATGGAGACCAGAACGAAGGCGAAGAGCGTCCCAATGTTGGAGAGGTCGGCCAGGGTGCCGATGTCGAAGAGGCCGGAAGGAATGGCGACGACGAATCCCGCCACCCAAGTGGAAAAGGCCGGGGTACGGAAAATGGGATGCACATTGCTGAAGACTTTGGGCAGCAGGCCGTCCCGGGACATGGAGAACCAGACGCGGGATTGGCCGAGCTGATAGACCAGTATCGACGAAAGCATCCCCATGATGGCCCCGCCCAGAACCACCAGCCGAATCCAGTGGAGAGAACGGCCGCCGGGCAGCAGGGAGAGCTTCTTGAGCGCGTTCACCACCGGTGCCGCATCGCCCACCATCGACTGCCAGGGAACCAAGCCGGTAAGGCAGACGGCCACCGCCACATAAAGCACGGTGCATACAATCAGCGTGGCGATGATGCCGATGGGCAGGTCGCGCTGCGGCTGGCGGCACTCCTCGGCGGCCGTCGAGACCGAGTCGAAGCCAATATAGGTGAAAAATATAATTGACCCGCCGGTGAGCACCCCACTCCAGCCGTTGGGCATAAAAGGATGCCAGTTGCCGGGATGGATGAAGCCGATGACCGCGAAGACGAAGATGAGAATGGCGATCAGCTTGATGCCCACCATCATGTTGTTGGTGCTGGCCGACTCGCGGATGCCGCGCACCAGAATCACCGTCAGGATCAAGACGATGAGAAATGCCGGGATATTGAAGCCGAAGTGCCAGCCGGGATGGTAGAGCCAGTTGCCGGCCAGGTCTTGCAAGCCTTCGGGCAGATAGGCGGGCGAGATCCACATCGGCGAGGGATGCAGGCCGAACCAATCCAGCAGGTCCACCATATGCGCGGCAAAGCCCACGCTGACCGTCATATTGGAACCGGCATATTCCAAAATCAGATCCCAGCCGATGATCCAGGCGATCAGCTCGCCCATGGTCGCGTAGGTATAGGTGTAGGCCGAGCCGGCGATGGGGATCATGGAGGCCAGTTCGGCGTAGCAGAGGCCGGTGAGCGCGCAGACAAAGGCCACCAGAATCAGCGAGACGGCAATCGCCGGACCCGCTCCTGGCCGTCCGGCCATCGCCGTGTGATGGATGATGAAGTCGGCCAGCGGGGTGTTGACCATGCTGGAGGTATCGAACTGCTCGCCGGAGATGGCCGTGCCGATCACCGTGAAGATGCCCGAGCCGATCACCGCGCCGATGCCCAGCGCGGTCAGCGACCAAGGGCCGAGCGTCTTGCGCAGCGCGTGCTCCGGGTTTTCCGAGTCCCGGATCAGCTTATCGATGGATTTGCGGGCAAAAAGCTGGCTGGGCAGCGCGGTTCTCCTCATCCTGCATATCTGGAGCGTTCCAATGAACAGGCCAACCGCCCGGCAAAGGAAAAAGGGCATTTTGAGGGAGAGAACGTTCAGGCATCGGACCGGGCTATGGGGGAGCCGGTCCGAAATCCGATGTCATCGTCGCAAGAGTAGCGGATTACCGCTTCGACTGCCCCCGCGCCAGCTTTTTGACCTTCTTTTTCTTCGATCCGCGCGGCTCCGTCTGCTTCGCCTTGGGAGCGGCCTTCTTGCGGGCGGCGCGCTTCAGCTTCTTGCGTTCCAGCTTGTCTTCGATCTTGGTTGTGTCTGCCACTTGTAACCTCTTTCACTGCAATCTTTTCAAGGTTTCCCGCGATTCGGGCCGTCAGAATTCTATGTTAACAGGGATTTCACCTCGGCGAAAGCATTGCGCGGGTCGCTTTCTGCCCGCGCTCGATCGGTTTCCGGCGTACAATGGAGGGAGACCCAAACGAAAGCCTGCTCGGCTTTGGCCGTCCCACCGCTCCTGACGAGCTCCGCACTTCACGCACCTTCCACCAGGTTGACCGGAGTACCGTCATGCGTTCCGACCAGATACACCGCGCCCTTGCCCAAGGAATGAACCGCTTTGAAGTCTGCCAGCTCGTGGCCAAAGGCGTGAAAGCCACCCACAAGACCGGTTCCCGCTTTGAGGATTCGATCAACGATGTGCTGCAATACCTGGGCAACGACGATACGCCCAAATCGAATCTTCACCCGGCCATTCCGCAGGTGAGCGTCAAGAGCCTCAAACCGGCCGCTTAGGCACATCGCGGGGCCAAGTCTCATCCATGCAATACAGGGACGGCAGCGATGCCGTCCCTGTATTGTTTTTCGATCTCATGCAGATCGCTTCAGGCCTGATCGCTTCAGGCGAAAACTAGACCACCTGAACGTTCTCTGCCTGCCAGCCCTTCGGACCCTTGGTCACGTTGAACTGGACGCGCTGGCCTTCTTGCAGCGAACGGAAGCCGTTCGACTGAATGGCCGTGTGATGGACGAATACGTCCTCGCCGTTCTCGCGGCTCAAAAATCCAAATCCCTTGGCGTCGTTGAACCACTTGACTGTTCCCTGTTCCATCTGTCTTGCTCCTTCATTACCGATTTACCGCGAACGCAATGTGGAAGTGTTGCGAGTAGGCGGTAACGCGGAACAGGCAAGTACTTCAGATCGAATTCTACGATTGAAAAGAGTGTAGCACGGATTTGGCAAGCGGCCGAAAAAAATTGTCGAAAAGCGTAAGAATTTCGTCGCGACGGCCGTGGATAAACTTCCAAACCGACTGGTTCCAGAGAATTCCATTGGATTCTGACGGACTTCTCTTGCGTTTGCGGGGGATTCCGGTGGCGTTGGGATATCCGCTTTGCCCAGTTCGATGTACCGGCCGAAGCCCATGCCCTTCATCCACTGCGCTAGCCTCAAAGGCGATTGCCCTGAAATTTATGGAACTTCGCTCGACAAACGGCCCGCGCTCGATATAAACTTCCAGCGTTCGCATTCCCTTACTTAGAATCCACGCGAGCCCGGGCCCCCGCTCCCACCCGGTTCAGAAAATCGAATCGGAAATCCGAAATTCAGGAGAACGAAGATGAAGAATTCAACTTTGCAGTCATCCTCCGCTCTGCAATCGCCGCCGCGCACCAACGCCAAGCGGCTACACGCAAGCGCGCTTCTCACCCTCTGCCTGCTCTTCGCCTTTGCCCAGCAAGCCCATTCCCAAACCACCGCCCCCTACGAATGGACCTGGGTCGGCGGAAACATCACAGCACCCCAAGCTGGAGTCTACGGCACTTTGGGTGTCCCTGCCGCCGCGAATTATCCCGGTGGCCGATCAGGCGCAGTCACCTGGACCGACAGCAAAGGCAATTTCTGGCTCTTTGCGGGCGCGGGCGACGATGCCAGCGGCACATGGGGTAATCTTAACGACCTCTGGGAGTACAACCCTTCCACGAATGAATGGACTTGGATTAGCGGTAGCAGTACGGTTACAAGCCCCGGAGTCTATGGCACCTTGGGTACGCCCGCCCCTGGAAATATACCAGGTGGTCGAGATAGCGCTGTGAGCTGGATCGACGGCAGCGGCAATTTCTGGCTCTTTGGCGGCAACGGCATCGATGCCAACGGCAACGGAGCATACCCTCTCAACGACCTTTGGGAGTTCAATCCTTCCACGAGCGAATGGACCT
This sequence comes from uncultured Occallatibacter sp., assembly GCA_964565955.1. Classification (GTDB taxonomy): domain Bacteria; phylum Acidobacteriota; class Terriglobia; order Terriglobales; family Acidobacteriaceae; genus Telmatobacter. The sequence continues at coordinate 462 of CAZMHC010000052.1, read as the reverse complement.
GGATGGGCGGAAACAGCACATTCAATGCGGTTCAGTCAGGTAACGACACTGAGTACCTTTCCTATCCCGCAGTCTACGGCACGTTGGGGGTGCCTGCCGCCGCAAACACCCCCGGAAGCCGATCCGGCGCAGTGAGCTGGACTGACAAGAGCGGCAATCTCTGGCTATTTGGCGGCGTTGTCTACGTTAGCTATCCCAACTTTGGCATCTTCAACGACCTGTGGAAGTTCAATCCTTCAACGAAGGAATGGGCATGGATGGGCGGAAGCAGCACAGATGCCCAGCCCGGAGTCTACGGCGCATTGGGAACGTATGCCGCTGGAAATATCCCCGCAAGTCGTGAGTCCGCAGTGAGTTGGACCGACAGCAGCGGCAATTTCTGGCTCTTCGGCGGCGAGGAGTCATATACTAGTGCTTAATTGCGTAAGTTTACGATAGTGTTGCGCAGTTGCGATCCTTTGA